>VAXK01000297.1 GCA_005885565.1 Actinomycetota bacterium | reverse complement strand
CGTCCGGCCGGTACGGCGCACGCCTGACGCTGCGCTTCCGGGTCTCCGAGGAGACGGGCACGGCCCGCCGCCTCGTCCGCGTCTACCGCAAGACGAAGGCGATCCTGAGCTCGAGCGGCGACCTCGCGGCCGTCGACTCGGCGGCGCTCCGCTCGCTCGCGTGGACGGCGCCCCGCCGCGCCGCCCGCGGCCCGTACAAGTTCTGCGTCTGGGCGTGGGACCGCTCCGGCAACGAGAGCGACCCGAGCTGCGCGAAGATCAGCCTCCGCTAGTAGGCGCCAGCTTTCCCGTCGCGAGGTTCACCGTCACGCTGTCGCCCGACGTCGGCGACTGGAAGGCGATGGTGAGCGTCTGCGGATCGCCCGTCGCGTCGACCGTGACGGTGAGGTAGCCGAAGTCGACGATGGGGTCGTTCACGAGCGTGTACTCCCCCTTCGTCCACGGCACCGGCGGCGCCCCGCCCTGCGGCCGCGTCGCGGCGAAGCCGCCGCTTCCGGAGACGATATAGGGGATCTCCCGCCCGTCCACCTCGCGGGTGAAGCGCTGGTACAGGTGGGCATGGCCGGAGAGGACGGCGTCGGGCCAGAGCCCTGCGCTGCGGCAGGCCTGGTCGATGTCGTTCGCGAGGCCGGTGGTACCGCCGTGCTTGCTGTCCGCCGAGGCAGGTGGGTGGTGGCAGGCGACGAGCACCGCCCGCTCGCCTGCTTCGCGCTGCGGCTTCAGGCGCTCGAGCTCACCTGTCAGGAACGTGAGCTGGTCGTCGGGAATCGGATAGTGGCCGCCCTCGGACGAGATCACGCCGGGCCCTCCGTCGATGACGTTGGTGTAGAGGCCGACGATCGAGACGAGCGGCGCGTCGAGCGTGAAGTAGACGCCGGGCTGCGTCATCGTGCTGCGGACGAGGCCGCCCGCGTCGGGCGAAGGGCCGGCCGTGTCCGCGCAGAAGTTCCGCAGGAACGCCGTCAGGGTCGGGACCTGCGGCCGGTCCGGCGTGTCGCCGAAGACCGCTCCGTCGTGGTTGCCCGGGATCGCGAAGATCGGCCGGTCGTAGTCGCGGAAGGGCTCGTAGAACTGGTCGTAGTAGTACTGGCCCTCGCCGAAGTTGTAGACGACGTCGCCGAGGTGGAAGAAGAACGCGGGGCCGTCGGCTCCGCCCTGCCGGACGTCGTGCGCCATCGCGTCGGCCACGGAAGCCTCGTGCGCGATCGCCTGCTGCGCCGTCTGGAAGTGGTTGACCTTCGCGGCCCCGGTGTCGCCGACGCTGTGGAAGATGATCTTCTTCGCCGCCGTGACGGCGTCGGTCAGGTCGCTCCCGAGCACGTCCGCGAGCTCCATCCGCGGCGGGCTCGTCCGCGGCGCCGGGACCTGCTGGAGCTCGTCCTTGTGGAGCAGGTAGTAGGGCGAGTTGTAGTAGCGGTCGCTCGTGTTGTCGAGCTGGAACTGTGTCTCGTCGGCGGTCGGCTTGACCTCGGCGAAGAGCCGATTCTCGTTCCCGACGAGATTCGACGACGAGCCGGAACGCGTACGCATGCGAATCGCACCTCCTGTCACCCGCCTTTTGGGCAACGATCCCACCGGCGAGGCGCGAATGTCAAGCGTGGATGCGGCGAGATGGGACGAGCCCCCACCGCCCCAGGCGGACACTCGATCGTCTGGCCGCTTCGCTGCAGTGGCAGGGTTCTGCGTCGAGGTCTCGGCGCGCCTCTGGGAATGACGCTGCCCAGTAATAGCGACCGTTCGGGCGGTCGCCGACGATTACCTTCTCGACGAAGTGCGATGCCTCCGGCGTCGTGCAGGAAACCGGATGCGCCGTTCGCCCCTGAACGGTGTCGGTAACGACTATGACGCCTTCGCCGCCGAGGATCGCGTCGTAGAAGTCTCTGCGGGTGAGCAGGTAGGTCGTCAGAACGCGGAGAGCTACCAGCGGCGGGGGTGGGATTCGAACCCACGGACCGCCTTGCGACGGTCAGCGGTTTTCAAGACCGCCCCGTTCGACCGCTCCGGCACCCCGCCTAGCGGGTCACGGTAGCGGGCGCTCCGTACGAGCGCAGCGCCTCGGGCACCTCGCCCTGGAAGTTCTCCAGGATCGCGAGCGCCCAGCGGCCCGTTGCCGCGGTGCCGTTCAGCGTGTGCGGCGTCTCCGGCTTTCCGTCGCGCCGGAAGCGCGTGCCGAGCCGGCGTGCCTGGAAGTCGGTCGTGTTCGAGCACGATGTGATCTCGCGATAGCGCTCCTGGCTCGGAAACCACGCCTCGATGTCGTAGCGCTTCGCCGCCGAGGCGGAGAGGTCGCCGGCGCCGATGTTCAGGACGCGGTAGGGAAGGCCGAGCTCCTGCACGAGCTCCTCCTCGATCGCGAGCAGCCGCTCGAACTCGTCCCACGACTCGTCGGGCGGACTCCAGACGAACATCTCCACCTTCTCGAACTGGTGCACGCGGAACATGCCGCGCGTGTCGCGGCCGGCGGCCCCGGCCTCGCGGCGGAAGCAGCTCGAGAAGGCGCAGTAGCGGAGCGGCAGCTCCTCGAGGATCTCGCCCATGTGCAGGCCGGCGAGCGGCACCTCGGAGGTGCCGACGAGGTAGAGCCCGTCGGCCGGGATCTCGTAGTAGTCGTGCTTCTCGCTCGGGAAGAACCCGGTGCCGTACATCGCCTCCTCGCGCACGAGCACGGGCGGGAGGACGGGCGTGACGCCGCGCGCGACGAGCCGGTCGAGCGCGAAGCGGTAGAGCGCGAGCGCGAGCAGCGCGGTATCGCCGACCATGTAGCCGAATCGCGCCCCCGACACCTTCGCCGCGCGCTCCATGTCGAATCGGCCGAGCTCGAGGTGGTCCTTCGGGTGTTCGAGCTGCGGGGGCTCGCCCCAGTGCCGGATGGCGTCGTCCTCGTCCGGCACCGACTCGTGCGGCGGATTCGGGACCTGCTGGAGGAGCTCGTCGCGACGGGCGGCGGCGTCGGCGAGCTCGCTCTCGGCCGACTTGAGCTTCCGCTTGATCTCCTGGAGGCGATCGAGCTGCTCCGGCGTCGGCTTGCCGTCGATCTTCTGCTGGGCGCGAAGGTCGTCGACGCTCGCGACGTGCGCGCGCCATTCCTCGTCGGCGTTCAGGAGGTCGAGCGCCTGCTGGAACGCGCCCTTGCGCTTGGCCCCGTCGAGGAACGGACGCGGCTCGTGCCGGAACGCTCGGATGTCGATCATCGCCGGGAGTCTAGGAAGGCTTCGACGACCTGGGCCACGCCTTCCTCGTCCACGCTCGGGCAGACGAGGTCCGCCGCCGCGAGCACGCGCTCGTGCGCGTTCGCGACCGCGACGGCATAGCCGGCCCACTCGAGCAGCTCGACGTCGTTCTCGCCGTCCCCGAAGGCCACCGTCCGCGCGCGCGAGAACCCGACCCGCGGCGCCAGGAAGTCGAGCCCCGAGGCCTTCGTCACATCGGGACTCGCGAGCTCGAGGAAGTACGGCAGCGACTTCGAGATGTAGAGGCGGCCGTCGAAGCGCGCCTTCAGCCGCTCCTCGAGGCCATCGAGCACCTCCGGCTCGTCGATGACGACGAGCTTCGTCGGCGGCCGGTCGAGCCAGGCGAGCAGGTTGCCGACGGAGTGCAGGTCGAGGTGCTGGAACTCCGCGTAGCGCCGCGCCGCATCGGTCACCTCGGCCACGTAGAGCTCGTCGTCGACGTAGCAGTTCAGGCCGAACCCCTCATCGTGCACCGCCCTGATCGTCTCCCGCGCCAGCTCGAGCGGGATCGGCACGTGCCGGAGCCAGCGGCCGCTCTCCGGCTCGGCGACGACCGCGCCCTGGTAGCAGACGACCGGGTCGTCGAGGCCCGCCTCGAGCGCATACGGGCGGATCGACCTGAACATCCTGCCCGTGACGAGGACGACGTGGATCCCGGCGGCGCGGGCCGCGGCGATCGCGCGGCGGGTGCGCGGGTGGAGGAGACCGTCCTCGCCGACGAGGGTGCGGTCGAGGTCGCACGCGAACGCGTCGACCGCGCCGGGGAAGTCCGGCGGAAGTCTCAGCGTCCCGTGGTCAGGAACGAGACGAGGGCGTCGACCTGGCTCTTCGACAGCGACGAGAAATTCGGCATGACGTTCGGCGGGAACCCGGGCTGGACGTACGCGTTCGGGTTCACGATCGACTCGTGCACGAACGCCGCGAGCGGCTTCTTCGCCGTCTTCGCATAGGTCGCGAGCTTGTCCAGGTCGGGGCCGACGGTCGCCTTCGAGCCGGCCGGCTTGTAGGTGTGGCAGCTCACGCAGCCGTTGCTCGCGAAGAGCGCCTTGCCCGAAGCCGCGCCTCCGCCTCCACCTCCGCCGCCGCCGCCGCCGGTCGTCTGCGTCCCGCCGCCGCCTGC
The DNA here is from genome assembly GCA_005885565.1 of Actinomycetota bacterium. Classification (GTDB taxonomy): domain Bacteria; phylum Actinomycetota; class Thermoleophilia; order Gaiellales; family Gaiellaceae; genus AC-50. The sequence goes on along the minus strand of VAXK01000297.1, from coordinate 4,734 downwards.
TCCTCCGCCCGACGTCGTCGAAGTGGACGCGGGCGCGGTCTGCGTCGGGACCGAGCCGACCACGGTCTGGGGCGTGGGCGACACCGTCCGCTCGCCGCCGCAGCCGGCGAGCGTGAGCGCAGCGGTCGCGAGGATCACCGGCCGGAGGCGCATCAGCGGGCGAGTCTACTCAAACGCCTGCGGCACCCCGACGCGAACGATCCGTCGGAGCAAGCGGCGCCAAAACTACAATTGGAGCGACCCCTTCAAGGAGCACTGATCCAACATGAAACGCAAGGCTTACGGTCGCGACGCGGGGCTGACGTTGCGGATGCTCTTCACGAGCGGCCTGCTCGGCCTCCTGTACGTCGCCTTCGCCCTCGTCCTCTTCTACGTCCTGAACGCCGGGCTCGGGCTGATGCTCGTGATCGTCATCGGCCTCGCGTTCTTCCAGTACTTCACCTCCGACAAGCTGGCGCTGGCCGCGTCTGGCGCGAAGATCGTCGAGCGGCACGAGGCGCCCGAGCTCCACGACATGGTCGAGCGGCTGTGCGCCATGTCCGACCTCCCGAAGCCGCGGGTGGCCGTCGTCGACACCGACGTCCCGAACGCCTTCGCGACCGGCCGTAACCCCAAGCACGCGGTCGTCGCGGTGACAACCGGCCTCTGGCGCCGGCTCGAGCCGCAGGAGATCGAAGGAGTCCTCGCGCACGAGCTCTCGCACGTCGCGAACCGCGACGTGCTGATCATGACCGTGGCGAGCTTCTTCGCCATGCTCGCCGCGCTCTTGACCCGGATCGGCATGTACGCCGGATTCTTCGGCGGCTTCGGAGGCGGCCGGGACTCGAACAACAACAACGCCGTGCCGGTGTGGCTGATCGTGACGCTCGTCTCCATCGTGGTCTACGCAATCAGCTTCGTCCTCATCCGGACGATCTCCCGTTACCGCGAGTACGCCGCCGACCGCGGCTCGGCGCTGATCACGGGCGCGCCCGAGTACCTCATGAGCGCGCTCCAGAAGATCTCGAGCGACATGATGCGCATCCCGCAGCGCGACCTCCGCGAGGTGGCCGGGATGAACGCGTTCTTCATCATCCCGACCTCCGTGAAGGAGCGGACGGCGGAGCTCTTCATGGACCATCCGCCGCTCGAGAAGCGACTCGCAGCCCTCGCCGAGATCTCGCGCGAGATGGGGCGGCCGACGGCGTAGATGCTCGCGACTCTCGTATCGACCGGTCGGTTCAGACGGAGGGATGAGCAAAGCGCATCCGTCCTGACGCCGGCAGCGCAAGCGGTGCCTTCGGTCGCGTAACGGCACGCAGGTGGGTCTCAGGGACGTCCTCTTCGGCCGGAAGCAGCTGAAAGCTCCGGCCGAAGAGCGGCTCTTCGCGCTCACCACGGCCGCAATCACGCTCGAGACGGACGCGGGGCTCAAGTTCGGCGGTGCCGGCGCGATCGTCTACAAGCCGCTCTCGGCGGGCGAGTTCACGCAGGCCGACGCCGACATGCGCGAGCTGCTCCACGCGGTCGCCAAGGACTCCGGTGCGGAGATCGAGAAGCGCTCGGACCGGTTCGGCTTCGAGTGGCTGATCGTCCGCGACCCGGAGCTCGAGGACGTCGTCACGAGCATCCACACCGTCGGCAGCGAGCTGCAGGCGCGCGGATTCGGCCCACAGCTGCTCGCCGCGGCGTTCCGCTTCGACGGCCACGAGCATCCCGTCTACTGGATCTATGGCTACAAGCGCGGCGCGTTCTGGCCCTTCGTCCCGACGGGCGAAGACCAGGAGCGGGACAACGCCCAGGAGCTCGAGCTGAAGGCGAAGCTCGAGCACGAGTTGCCCATCGAGGCCGACCTCTCCCGATGGCTCGGCCTCTTCGACGCTCCGTTCTAGAACGCGTTCGCGCGTCGTCGGCGTCGCGCTGGCGGCCCACGCACCGGTGTGTCCTCGAGCCGCGGCGCCGGGTGGCCGTTCTCGATCCGCAGGCGCTCGATCAGCTCGGAGGCGTCGCCGCGCGTCTCCGGGAACTCCTCACCGGCGCGCTCGCACAGCGCGGCCGCGAGGGCGTAGATCTGGCGGATGGTCGGGCGCGCGTGCTCCACGCCTCCATTGAGCCAGAGAAACCGTGACGTGTCTGTGCCGGTTCTGTGCCGTTACCCGACCGGCAGGTCGGGGATGAGGCCGTCACCGGAGAAGAGCTCCTTCGCCTCCTCGAGGCTGAGGTCGTCCGGCGGGATGATCAGGTCCGAAGGAGACAGATCGTCGTCCGCCAACGGCTCGCCGCGCTCCCGGACCGTCTTCGCCATGAGCCCGAGCACGCGGTGGAGGTTCTCCTCGTCGCCGGCCTCGACCGCCTGAGCGCCCTGCGCGTCCAGCTCGTTCAGCGCCTCGACGACGTCGTCGCCGACCCGGAACTGCCCGTCGCCGCCAAGCAACCGGGCGATCACTGCTCGAGCTCTTTCTTCTCACCGCCGGCGCCGAGCTCGGCCTTCATCTTCGTGAGCTCGTCGTCGACCTGCGACTGCGACGAGAGCTGGGCGAGCTCGCGGTCGAGCTGTGTCTGATCCGAGGTGAAGTCCTCGAGCGCGCCCGAGGTCGTGAGCTCGTCGATCGCGCTCGCCCGCGCCTGCATCTGCTCGGTCTTGTCCTTGGCGCGCTGGATCGCGAGCCCGGTGTCGGCCATCTGCTCGCCGATCCCGGTCGCGGCCTCGCCGATCCGCACTTGAGCCTCCGCGGCCGAGTACTGCGCCTTGATGACCTCCTTCTGCGAGCGGAAGGCCTCGATCTTCGCCTGGAGCTGCTTCTCGCTCGAGACGAGCTTCTCCTGCTGCGCCTCGAGCTGCTGCACCTGCTGGTCGAGCCCCTGGAGCTGCTGCTGGACGGCCGACTTCCGCTCGAGCGCCTGGCGAGCGAGATCCTCCCGGCCGGCCCCGAGCGCCTGGCGCGCCTGCGTCTCGAGCTTGACGACGCTCTGCTCGAGCTGCTGCGTCTGCATCTCGAGGCGCTTCTTCGCCGTGACGACGTCGGCGACGCCCCGCTTCACGTTCTGGAGCGACTGCAGCTGCTGTTCGTACGAGTAGTCGAGGGTCTCGGTCGGATCCTCGGCGCGGTCGAGCAGCTTCGAGAACTTCGCCTTGACGATCGTCGAGGCGCGTGACATCAGGCCGGGCATCGAACCTCCAGGTCGCGGACTCCGAGGTAGCCTAGCGCCGGTGCTCATCGAGCGGAGCATGCACCCGGGCTGGCTCTCCAACGCCTACCTCGTGGCCGACGAGCCCGGCGGGACGGCCGTCTTCGTGGACAGCGGCGCGCCGCTGGAGCCGCTCTTCGAAGCCGTCGCGCGCGAGCGACTGACGGTGACGCACCTGCTGACGACGCACGCCGATCCCGACCACGTCGCCGGGGACGGCGAGATTCGCGCCCGCTTCGGCGTGCCGGTGGTGAAAGGGCCGCTCGAGACGGGCAGGCTCCGGTTCGAGGCGCTTCCGACGCCCGGCCACAAGGACGACCACCTGGCCTTCGTCGCGAACGGCGAGGCGTGCTTCTCGGGCGACGTGCTCTTCCGGGACGCGGTCGGCGGCGGCAACTTCGAGCAGATCCGCCGCTCGGTGATGGACGTCCTGATGCAGCTGCCGCCGGAGACGCGCGTCCTTCCCGGCCACACCGAGGAGACGACGATCGGGCGCGAATGGGAGCAGAACCCGTTCGTCCGGGTCTGGCGCGGGGTCGAGCCGGAGGGGACGGAGCGCTGCCGCGTCGGCGGCCGCGACGCGACGCTCGTCGTCTGGTCGCCCGACTACGACGGCAAGGGCAAGGCGTGGGTGCGCTTCGACGACGGCCGCGACGCGATCGTCGGCGGCTCGCACGTCGAGCGGCTCTAGGGACCTGTCCGAAAGCGACAGTAGGTTGCGCGGCGATGCGGCTCGTCGTCGCCCGCTGCGAGGTCACCTACTCCGGCCGCTTGAGCGCGTTCTTACCCGAGTCGACGCGACTCCTGATGCTGAAGGCCGACGGCTCGGTGCTAGTGCACGCCGACGCCGGCGGCTACAAACCGCTCAACTGGATGACGCCTCCGACCGTGCTCGAGGAGGAGCCGGGCCGGCTCGTCATCCGCAAGCGCGCCGGCAAGAACGAGGACCGGCTCGAGATCCGGATCGCCGAGGTGCTCTCGGACGTTCAGCACGACATGGGCGAGGCGGCCGGGCTCGAGAAGGACGGCGTCGAGCGGGATCTCCAGGAAGCGCTCGCGGAGCGGCCCGACGAGGTCGAGGAGGGGCTTCGGCTCGTGCGCCGGGAGTGGTCGACCGAGGTCGGGCCGGTCGACCTCATGTGCCGCGACGGCGACGACGGCTGGGTCGCGGTCGAGATCAAGCGCGTCGGCACGATCGAGGCCGTCGAGCAGCTCTCGCGCTACCTCGACTTCATCCGGCTCGACCCGGCGAAGGGAGAGTGCCGCGGGATCCTCGCGGCGCAGACCCTGAAGCCGCAGGCGGTCACGCTCGCCGAGTCGCGCGACCTGCGCTGCGTCGAGGTCGACCTGGCGGTGCTGCGCGGCGAGCGGGAGCCCGAGCTAACCCTGTTCGGATGAACTCGCCGAGCCGCTCCGCCTCCTCGTTCAGCTCCGCGCGAGCCTCGCGCGGGATCCGGCCGAAGGGCTCGAGCCGCACGCGCTCGTCCTCGTAGCGCCACGTGCCCGCGACCCGGCCGTCGACGAGGAACGTGTTGAACGAGTGCGGCGTCTTCGTGTTGAAGATGG
>VAXK01000087.1 GCA_005885565.1 Actinomycetota bacterium | reverse complement strand
CGCCGGGGCCGAAAGGGGTGTCGGCGTTCGTCCTCGACGCCGACCACGTCCGCATCACGCGCGAGGAGGAGAAGCTCGGCCTGAACTCGTCCGTGACGAGCGACCTCGTGGTCGAGGACGCGCTCGTCGGCCGCGACCGGCTGCTGCACGAAGAGGGAAAGGGCTTCGAGGTGGCGATGACGACGCTCGACGGCGGGCGGATCGGCATCGCGGCCCAGGCGCTCGGGATCGCGCAGGCGGCCTACGACGCGGCGCGTGCCTACGCGCTCGAGCGGCGGCAGTTCGGCAAGCGGATCGGCGACTTCCAGGCCATCCAGTGGAAGCTCGCCGACATGGCGACCGAGATCGACGCCGCGCGCCTGCTCGTCTACCGCGCCGCGTGGCTCCGGGAGCAGGGCCGGCCGCACGGCGAGGAGGGCGCGAAGGCGAAGCTCTTCGCCTCCGAGACGGCGCGGCGGCAGACGGGCGAGGCCATCCAGATCCTCGGCGGCTACGGTTACACGAAGGAGTTCCCGGTGGAGCGCTACTACCGCGACGCGAAGATCACGGAGATCTACGAGGGGACGAGCGAGATCCAGCGGCTCGTGATCGCGCGCTCGGTGCTCGGGCTGAGCCGGCGCTCGCTCGCGCAGGGGTGAGCGTGAGCCCGCGCGCGCCCGACGAGCCGGTTCGCCTGACGCGGATCTACACGCGCGGCGGCGACCGCGGCGAGACCTCGCTCGGGGACGGCTCGCGCGTGCGGAAGCTCGACTGCCGGATCGGGGCCTTCGGCGCCGTCGACGAGCTGAACTCGCACGTCGGGCTCGCGCTCGCGGCCGAGCCGCCGGAGGAGGTGCGCGAGGTGCTGGCGCGCGTCCAGAACGAGCTCTTCGACGTCGGCGCCGACCTGTCCGTTCCCTACGGCGTCGGCGACGGGCGGCTGCGGGTCGACCACGCGAAGATCGAGGCGCTCGAGGAGCTCTGCGACCGCTTCAACGCCGACCTGCCGGAGCTCAAGAGCTTCGTCCTGCCAGGCGGCGGCGAGCTCGCCGCGAGGCTGCACGTCGCCCGGGCGGTCTGCCGGCGCGCGGAGCGGGAGGCGCTCGCAGCGGCGGAGGAGGTCGAGGTCAACCCGCTCGTGCTCGTCTACCTGAACCGGCTCTCCGACCTCCTGTTCATCCTCGCGCGCACCGCCGCCGGCGACGACGTGCCGCTCTGGAAGCCTGGCGCCTCCTAGTCGCGGCGGCGGGCGCGCTCGTCGCGGGCGCGCTCGGCTCGGCCGTCGGCCTGGTGCTCGGAACCCTGCGGCTACCGCTCGTCCTCCTCGCCGCGAGCTCGCCGAGCGCCGCCGCGGGGACGAACATCGCGATCAGCGCGGCCGCGGCGGGGGCCGGCGGGTGGAGGCATGCCCGCGAGGGTCGCGTCGCCTGGGGAGTCGTCGTCTGGATGACGCCGCCCTCGCTCGCGGGCGCGGTGGTGGGCGGCCTCTACGGGCACGCCGTGCCGGAGCGGGCTCTGCTCGGGTGACCGCGGCCGTGCTGGCGTGGAACGGCGTCGATCTTGCTCGTGCGCCCGTTTCACGCGCGCCCGCGCGAGCGTCCGCGGCGCTGGCCGGCGGTCGTGCTCGGCTTCGCGATCGGGCTCGTCGGCGGCGGGATCGGCGTCATCCTCGGAACACTGCGGATGCCGGCGCTCCTGCGCGGGTCGGTCTGGAGACGCGGCGCGCGACGCCGATGGCGCGCCGACCCTGCTGGCCATCGCCGCCGCGTTCGCCGTCGACGCCGCCGTCCGCTGACCGCGTCCCAACCCGACCTGTCCAGGCCTCACCGCTTCGGCCACGGCTCGGGGTCAGACCCCGGCCCATGGCCCTTCTGGACAAGAGCCGTGGCCGGGAGAGGGATCGCGGCGGCGGGTGAATGTGACGGAAGGGAGATCCGGACGAGGCTTTGGCGGACTAGGCCTCGGCGAGCCGCACTACCGCACGCGCGAGTTGCTTCGCGGTCGCCTCTCGGGGCAGCGCCGCGCCCGCTCCGGCCCGCATCGCGGCGCCGCGCATCGGGGCGTCGCCGCCGACGGCCACGAGCCTCACGTCGGGGAAGACCGTGCGGAGGTCGCGGACGAGACCGACGCCGCGCTCGTCGAGGTCGACGACGACGACCCGCACGTCGCGACTCGGGCTCGCCGTCAGCTCGAAGGTCGCGTCGAGCCCCGCTGCGCTCACCCGCGCGGCCGGGGACAGTCCCCGCGCCAGCCTGCGCCGCAGCGCCTGCGGGCCCGCGACGACGACATCCAGGCCCCCGGCCCGGCTCGAGCGCGCCTGCGAGCGGACGACGCGCAGGGCGTGCGTCTCCGTCTGCCGCGTCCCGTCCGCGGCCTGCGCGGTCCAGCGCACCCGGTAGACGCCGGGCCGCCGCACCGAG
>VAXK01000296.1 GCA_005885565.1 Actinomycetota bacterium | reverse complement strand
GTCGACACCGGCGGCCCGATCACGGTGCCGGTCGGCGACGCCACCCTCGGCCGGCTGTGGAACGTGATCGGAGACCCGATCGACAAGAAGGATGCCCCCGACGACGTCGAGCGCTGGCCGATCCACCGCGACCCGCCGAGCTTCCAGGACCTCCAGCCGACGGTGGAGATCTTCGAGACCGGGATCAAGGTCATCGACCTGATCGCGCCCTACGTGAAGGGCGGCAAGGTGGGCCTGTTCGGCGGGGCCGGGGTCGGCAAGACCGTGCTGATCCAGGAGTTGATCCACAACGTCGCCCGCGAGCACGGCGGCGTGTCGGTCTTCTCCGGGGTCGGCGAGCGCACGCGCGAGGGAAACGACCTGCTGCTCGAGATGACCGAGTCGGAGGTGATCGACAAGGTCGCGCTCGTCTACGGGCAGATGAACGAGCCGCCGGGCGCCCGCCTGCGCGTCGGCCTGTCCGGCCTGACGATGGCGGAGTACTTCCGCGACCAGGGCCAGGACGTCCTCCTCTTCATCGACAACATCTTCCGCTTCGTGCAGGCAGGCTCCGAGGTCTCGGCGCTCCTCGGCCGCATGCCGAGCGCCGTCGGGTACCAGCCCACGCTCGCGACCGAGATGGGCCAGCTCCAGGAGCGCATCACCTCGACGAACAAGGGCTCGGTCACCTCGGTGCAGGCGATCTACGTGCCGGCCGACGATCTCACCGACCCGGCGCCGGCCAATACCTTCGCCCACCTCGACTCGACGACGGTGCTCTCCCGCGCGATAGTGGAGCAAGGCATCTACCCGGCGATGGACCCGCTCGACTCGTTCTCGCGCGCCCTCCAGCCGGGGATCGTCTCCGACGACCACTACCGGACGGCGACCCGCGTCCAGGAGGTGCTCCAGCGCTACAAGGACCTCCAGGACATCATCGCCATCCTCGGCATCGACGAGCTCTCCGACGAGGACCGGCTCGTCGTCGCCCGCGCGCGGAAGATCCAGCGCTTCCTCTCGCAGCCGAACTTCGTCGCCGAGCAGTTCACCGGCACGCCCGGCGAGTACGTGAAGCTCGAGGACACGATCAAGGGCTTCACGGAGATCCTCGACGGCAAGCACGACGAGCTGCCCGAACAGGCCTTCTACATGGTCGGCACGATCGAGCAGGCGGTCGAGAAGGCGAAGGGGCTCGGCGGCGGCCGCGAGGAGGAGCAGCCAGAGGAGGGCGAAGAGGAGGCGGAGGCTGCCTAGGCGCCGCTTCGACGTCTCTCTCGTCACGCCGGAGGGCCCGGCCTTCGAGGGCGAGGCGGAGATGATCGTCGTGCCCGGCGCGGCCGGGGAGATCGGCGTCCTCGCCCGGCACGCGCCGCTCGTCGCAACGCTGAAGGCCGGCTCGACGCGCGTCCACACCGGCGAGGAGGTGCGCGAGTACGCGACCGGCCCCGGCTTCTTCAAGGTCGAGCTCGACCGCGCGATCGCGCTCGTGGACGATGCCGTCCTCGCGGCCGATGTCGACGACGCGCGGGCGCGTGCGCAGCTCGAGGAGGCGCAGGCCGAGCTCGAGCGTCTCGACCGGGGCGAGTCGGGCGCCGACCGCTGGCAGCTCGAGCAGCGCGTCCGTCACGCGGAGAACCAGCTTGCCGTCGCGGGCCGCGGCTAGGGTCGCCCTCGCGGCCGCACTCGTCCTCGCCCTCGGGGGAGCCGCTTCCGGCGCGCCGACGCGGCAACCGACGTGGCGCTCGCTGCACCGGCGGCTGCACATCCCGCACATCGCCCCCGGCACGCCGTGCCCGACCTCGAAGCCCGATCCGCGCGGCGACCTCAGCCGCTTTCAGGGTCTGAACGGGCCGGCCTGGGGTCGAGGACCCGCGTATCCGGGCCTGCCCGAGCGCGACGGAAAGCCGACGCTCGAGTTCGTCTATCCGCCGAGCGCCAAGAGCGAGTTCGCAGGGAGCCGATGGTCGGGGCAGAAGGTGATGTGGATCCTGAACCCCGCCTACCACGGCAGGATCCTCATTCGCGGTCGGCAGCTCGACGGCCCGAACGAGCTCCGGTTCGAGCGCGGGCTCGTGCCGCCGCGGGAAAAGCGCGTCGTCAGCGGCGGGCTCGTTGTCGGCTTTGCGTCGTTCACCCGGCTCAGAGCGGACGGTTGCTACGGCTACCAGATCGACGGCAAGAGCTTCAGCCGCGTGATCGTCTTCGAGGCGGCCCAGGTGCCGTCGCCACAGCCGTAGCGGCTGGTACGCTGCACGCTACCCGGAGAGCTTTGACAGGCAGCTTGGCGACCGGGTCAACAAACGCCTAAAGAGCCCGGGCCGCACCGCCGGAACTCTTGGGCAGGAGAAGGAGGCGGTTTGCAGGCATTCGCACCCGGGATCCATCCTCGCTCCGAGGCGCTCGTCCAGGCGACGCGCGACCTCGACCGCGGGAGGACGAGCGCCGAGGCGGTCGACGAACAGCTCCAGCGCGACCTCGACGAGCTCGTCCGTGTGCAGCAGGAGGCCGGTCTCGACCTGCTCGCCGACGGGATGCTCCGCTGGCAGGACCTCTTCCGGCCGCTCCTCGAGGCGAGCGACGGGCTCGAGCCGGGCCCGCTCACCCGGTTCCTGGACACGAACAGCTTCTATCGCGCGCCGACCGCGACCTCGGCTGAGCCGCGCCTGCGCCAGCCGCTCGACGAGCGCTACGCCGCGCCGCTTCCCGGCGCCCCGATCGTCACGCTTCCGTCACCGTACGCGCTCGCGCACGGGACCGGCATCCCGGCGAAGGTCGTCGCGACAGGCGTCCTGAAGCCGCAGCTCGACGTCCTGGACGCGGAGCTCGTCGTCCTCGGCGAGCCGTTCCTCGCCCGCGACGGCGCCGGCGGGCTGGACGAGCTGCGCGAGGCGCTCGAGGCGCTCGCGGGCGGGCCGCCGCTCGCCCTCCAGATCACGTTCGGCGACGCGCGCGAGCTGCTCGAGAACGGGCTCGCCGAGCTGCCCGTCGAAGGCATCGGCGTCGACTTCTACGCGACTCACGTCGGCGATCTGCCGCAGGGGTTCGACAAGCTCCTGCTCGCGGGCGTCGTCGACGCGCGGAGCTCGGCGCTCGAGGAGCCGCAGGAGATCGCGGACTTCGTGGGACGTCTCGGCGTGGAGCGCGTGGCGCTCGTCCCGAACGGTGACCTCCAGTACGTCTCCGAGCCGATCGCGCGCCAGAAGCTCGCCCGGCTCGGGGCAGCCCGAACAGCACGAGCGAAGGAGACGGCCGCATGACCGACGTGAAGTTCGAGACCCGAGAGATCGGCAGCCTCGCCAAGCCGCCGTGGCGCGTGAAGGCGTTCGCCGGCCGGCCCGTCGAGGAGGGCGACGTGGTCGAGGCCGAGCGCTGGGCGCAGAAGCTCGAGCTCGACGGCACGGAGGAGCTCGTCGAGACGCTCCGGCGGGAGGAGATCGGGAAGGACGACCTGCGCCTCGTCGACGACTGGTCGTCGCGCTATGGCCTCGCGCTCCTGGAGCGCGCCGGGCTCGACGTCGTCTACGACGGCGAGCAGCGGCGCACCGAGATGTACGACCACGTCATCCGGCACGCGCGCGGCTTCGAGCAGCGCGGCACGGTCCGGTCGTTCGACAACAAGTACTACTCCAAGGCGGCGTGCGTCGAGGAGCCGTCGATCGACGGTCCCTACGACGTGGACGAGTACCGGTTCCTGTCTGCGCGGACCGACCACCGGCTGAAGGTGCCCTTCACGGGGCCGTACACGATCGTCGACTGGTCGTACGACGAGCACTACGGCCGCCACGGCGCCCTCGGCGCGACGGCCGAGCAGCGGGCGGGCGCGAGGCGGCGGTTCATGCTCGACGTGGCCGAGCGGGTCGTGCGCCCGAACGCGGCCGCCGTCGTCGAGGCCGGCTGCGACTGGATCCAGATCGACGAGCCGGCGCTGACGACGCGGCCGGACGAGGTGGCGGTCGGCGTCGAGGCGTTCAACGCGTCGGTCGAGGGCCTGCCGGCGGCGCGGCGCAGCCTGCACGTCTGCTTCTCCGACTACTCGCTCCTGTTCCCGCACGTGCTCGAGCTGGACGATTGCTTCGAGCTCCAGCTCGAGTTCGCGAACCGTGACTCGCACGAGCTCGGCACCGACGGTGCAGACCGGCCCGGCTACGAGCCCCTCTTCCTCTTCGCCGATCACGAGGACGCGCCCAACGTCGGCCTCGGCGTGCTGGACATCCACACGAACTTCGTCGAGCCGGCGGAGCTCGTCCGCGACCGGATCGTGTACGCCGCCGAGCTGCTCGGCCCCGAGCGCGTGTCGGTGAACCCGGATTGCGGCCTGCGGACGCGGAGCTGGGACGTGGCGTACGAGAAGCTCGCGAACATGGTCGAAGGCACCCGCCTCGCCGAGGAGGCCCTGAACCGGGCGCACGCCGGGTCGCGCTAGCTCGTCGCGGCGCCCAGCCATGCCTCGCCGGGCCGTGTCTCGGTGGCAGCCACGCGCACGCGAGCGTCACGTACGTGTGACGAGAGTCGTTCGCGGCCGCCTTCCTCCACGATACGGCGCGCGGCCGTCGGCCCGTGTCTCGGTGGCAGCCACCGTCACGGAGGCGAGCCGCGGCCGTGCCGGAAGCTACGCTGCCCCGCGCCATGGAGGTGAACTTCGGGCGCAGCGCGCCCTTCAGCATCGGGGTCGAGGAGGAGTTCCAGCTCCTCTCGCCGGAGAGCTACGAGCTCGTCTCGCGCTTCGACGAGGTGGCCGAGGCGGCCGGTGACGAGCGCGTCAAGCCAGAGCTCCTCCAGTCGGTGCTCGAGGTCGCGACGAGCGTCGGCCGCAACGTGCCGGAGGCGATCGAGGAGGCGCGCGGGCTCCGCGCGAGCCTTCGCGACGCCGCCGCCGAGCGCGGCACGCTGATCGCAAGCGCCGGCACGCACCCCTTCTCGCGCTACGAGCACCAGGACGTGACCGACGCCCCCCGCTACGTCGGCCTGATCGAGAAGATGCAGTGGGTCGCCGAGCGCGAGCTGATCTTCGGCCTTCACGTCCACGTCGGCATGGGCTCCGGGGACGAGACGATCTGGGTCGCGAACGCGCTCCGCACCCGGCTGCCGGAGCTGCTCGCGCTCTCCGCCAACTCGCCGTTCTGGCACGGCCGCGACACCGGTCTCGCCTCGACCCGGATCAAGGTCTTCGACCCGTTCCCGCGCAGCGGCCTGCCGCCGACCTTCGCCTCCTTCGCCGATTTCGAGGCGCTCGTCGAGCGCGGGATCAAGACGAACTCCTTCTCCGACTACACGTACATCTGGTGGGACCTGCGCCCGCATCCCCGCCTCGGCACCGTCGAGGTCCGCATCTGCGACGCGCAGACGCGGATCGACACCGTCGCCGCGCTCGTCGCCCTCGTCCAGAGCCTCGCCGCGACGCTCGCCGAGCGCTACGACCGCGACGGAACGCTGCCCGTCCAGCCGATCACGCTCGTCGCCGAGAACAAGTGGCGCGCGGCGCGCTACGGCCTCGACGCCGACCTGATCTGGCTCGAGCGCGACGAGGAGCGCCCCGCGCGGGAGGCCCTCCGGCACCTCGTCGAGCTCGCCGAGCCCGCCGCCCGACGCCTCGGCTGCGCGAGCGAGCTCGCGCTCGTCGAGGAGGTGCTCCGGCGCGGCACCGGCGCCGACGAGCAGCGGCGCGTCGCCGCCGACGGCGACTCGCTTCTCGCCGTCGCGCAGTTCCTGGCCGCGACGACGGTCGAGGGCCTGTGACCGCCACCTAGTCCGGTATCCTCGGCCACCGGCGGGCGCCTCGTGAAACGGGCGCCCTCGTTTTTCGAATGCGAACGACGCTGAAGAGAGGAATCGGCCGCGGCGCCGGCGTCGACGGCAACGGCCGCGCCGTGCTGCCGCCCGCGGCGACGACGCCGATGACGCTCTACCGCCAGCCCGAGCGCAGGCGCCGCACGGGCCTCCAGCTCGTCGGGCGCATCCTGCTGTGGCTCCTGATCGCGGTCCTCGTCGTCGCGGCCGGGCTCCTCGGCGGCGCGTACCTCTATTTCCACGAGCAGGTCAAGGCCGTCCAGGCCCACACGCCCGACGTGATCCGCGCCGAGAAGGGCCTCGACGTCCCGCAGGCGGGCAAGCCCGCCACGGCGCTCATCGTCGGCTACGACCACCGCGCGGGCCAGGAGTCGAACCTGCCGTCGCGCTCGGACACGATCATGCTCGTCCGCGCCGATCCGATCGACAAGACGGTCTCGCTGCTCTCCTTCCCGCGCGACCTGCTCGTGCCGATCCACTGCCCGGGCCAGCCCGTGACCGTCGACCGGATCAACGCCGCGTACGAGCGCTGCAAGACGCGAGGCACGCTCGAGACGGTCAAAGCGCTCACGGGCCTGTCCGTGAACTACCTCGTCACGGTGAACTTCCGCGGCTTCAAGCAGGTCGTCGACAAGCTCGGCGGCGTGTGGATCGACGTCGACCGCCGCTACTTCAACGACAACGCCGGGCTCACCTCCGGCTACAGCACGTACGCCACGATCAACCTCCAGCCGGGCTACCAGCGCCTGAACGGGTCTAACGCGCTCGACTTCGTCCGCTACCGGCACACCGACTCCGACCTCTACCGCGTCGCGCGCCAGCAGGCGTTCGTGAAGGCGTTCAAGGAGCAGGTGAGCTCCTCGTTCTCGATCGGGAAGATCCCGAAGCTCGTGCACGCGGTCACCTCGAACGTCGAGGTGGGCCAGTCCGGGAACCGGCAGATCTCCGGCAAGACGATCCTCTCGTACGCGTTCTTCCTGTACGGGCTCCCGAGCGGGCACTTCTTCCAGCCGAAGCTCGACAACCTCCAGCCGGCCGGCCCGTTCAACGCAGAGCTCCAGGCGCTGCCGGGCACCGTCGAGCAGGCCGTGCGCGCGTTCTCGAGCCCCGACGTCGAGGCGCCGGGGAAGGCGACCGCGCAGGCCCTCGGCACGAAGTTCCACTCGCAGGCTCTGAAGCCGTCGAAGATCTCGCTCGTCGTGCTGAACGGGAATGGGCGGCCGGGCTCCGGCGCCAACGCCTCCTTCGAGCTCGCGAAGCGGCACTACCGCGTCGTCGTACCACCGGATCCCCAGGATCGGAACGCGCCCCGCTACGACTACAAGCACACGATCGTCTTCTACGACCCGCACGAGAAGCTCGCGCAGCAGGGGGCTCGGCGCGTGGCCGGGGTCTTCGGCGACGCGGTGATCGCGGCCATCCCGCCGACGCTGCGCTCGCGCCAGTTCCACGCGATGCTGGTCGTCGTCGTCGGGGCGAGCTTCGACGGCACCTTCGCGCAGAGCGCGCCCGACCAGACGCCGAAGAAGGAGCCGCCCTCCGTCGTGAGCAACCCGGGCGCGTCGCTCCCGCTCGTGCGCTCCGTGCGCCGCAAGGTGCCGTTCCGGCTCGAGTATCCGCTCCTGCTCGAGAAGACGTCGGCGCCCACCTCGAGCGAGCCGGTCCGCGCCTACACGATCGCAGGCGGCCACAAGGCCGTCCGGCTCGTCTACAGCACGAACACAGTGGGCGACTACTGGGGGATCGAGGAGACCGACTGGACCGGCGCGCCGATCCTCCAGGAGCCGAACTTCAAGCACCGGATCAAGGGCCGCGAGTTCGACTTCTACTACTCCGGGCCGAACCTGCACATGATCGTCCTGCGCGAGCACGGTGCGACGTACTGGGTCGAGAACAGCCTCCTGGACAGGCTCTCGAACGAGACCATGCTCGCGATCGCGAAGAGCCTGAGACCGCTCGGCAAGTAAGGTGACGGAGATGGCAGGCGCGCGGATCGCGGTCTTCGGCGCGGGCTACGTCGGACTCGTCACGGGGGCATGCTTCGCCGAGCTCGGGCACGTCGTGACGATCCGCGACGTCGTCCCGGAGAAGATCGAGGCGCTGCGAGCGGGCCGCGTCCCGATCTTCGAGCCCGGCCTCGAGGAGCTCATCGAGCGGAACCGCGAGCGCCTGTCCTTCACGCTCGACGTCGCCGAGGCGATTGCGGGCGCCGAGCTCGTCTACGTGTGCGTCGACACGCCGCCGACCTACTCGGGCGACGCCGACCTCTCGCGCGTCTGGACCGTCGTCGACGAGCTGCCGCAGGCGACCGACGTCGAGCAGCCGCTGCTCGTGATGAAGAGCACCGTCCCGGTCGGGACCGGCGAGAAGGTGCGCCACACGCTCGACGCACGCGGCCTCGGGCACATCGGGTACGTGGCGAACCCCGAGTTCACCGCCGAGGGGAGCGCCGTCGAGGACTTCCTGCATCCGGACAGGATCGTGATCGGCGCCTTCGAGGCCGCCGACGGCGACCGTGTCGAGACGCTCCACGCGGGCATCGACGCGCCGGTCGTGCGCGCAGACGTGAACTCGGCCGAGATGGTGAAGCTCGCCTCGAACGCGTTCCTCATGACGCGGATCAGCTTCATCAACGAGATCGCGAACGTGTGCGAGGCGACGGGCGCCGACGTCGTCCAGGTCGCGCGCGGCATCGGCCTCGACCACCGCCTCGGCCCGCACTTCCTGCGCGCGGGTATCGGCTACGGCGGGTCCTGTTTTCCAAAGGACTCGCTCGCGCTCAAGCAGCTCGCCTCCAACTCGGGCTACCACTTCCAGCTCCTCAATGCCGTCATCGAGGTGAACGAGCTCCAGAAGCGGCGGGTGATCGGAAAGCTGAAGAAGCACCTCGGCTCGCTGCGTGGTCGTCCTCGCCTCGCGGCTGCTTGCCGAGGGGGCCGAGGTGCGGGCCTGGGACCCGGTGGCGCGGCCGCGCGAGCTGCTCCAGAGCGTGACCTTCTGCGACTCGCCGCTCGAGGCGGTGACCGGCGCGGACGCGGCGGTGATCGTCACGGAGTGGCCGCAGCTTCGCGAGCTCCCGACCGCCGAGACGCGAGACGCGATGCGCCGGCCGATCATCGTCGACGGCCGGAATCTGCTCGATCCGGAAGCCGTCCGTGCGGCGGGCTTCGCCTACGAAGGCGTCGGGCGGCCGAGCTCCCCGTTCGGCGCGCTGCCCGAGACGAGCGAGCCGGGGGCCGAGACGGAAGCCGAAGCCGAGCTCCACTCGTAGGACCTGCGTGGAAGCGATCATCCTCGCCGGCGGCAAGGCGGAACGGCTCGGGGACGCGGCGGAGGGGCGGCCGAAGGCGCTCGTTCCCGTCGGCGGGAAGCCGCTCGTCGGCTACCAGGTCGCGCGGCTTGCCGCCGTGGGAGTCGCTCGCGTGATCGTCAGCTGCGCGGCCGGGCAGGGCGAGCTCTTCCTCCGCGAGCTCGACGGCTTCGGTGCGGAGATCGTCACGGCGGAAGAGCCGGAGCGGCTGGGGCGCGGCGGCGCGATCCGTTTCGCCGCGCAGTCGCGCCGCGAGACCGGCGACGTGCTGGCGCTGAACGGCGACGAGCTCCTCGACGTCGACTTCGTCGCTCTCCGCACACACCACGAGCGCGGCGGGGGAGCGGCGACGATCACCGTCGCCCGGCCGCCGTCGCCGTTCGGCCTCGTCGACTTGGGCGCCGACGACGTCGTCACCGGCTTCAGGGAGGCGGGCCGCGTGCCGTACTGGGTCAACGCGGGCGTCTACGTCTTCGGCGAGGAGGCACTCGAGCGGCTTCCCGAGCGCGGCGATCACGAGACGACCACCTTCCCCGAGCTCGTCGTCGAAGGTCGCCTCCGCGCCTTCCGGCACGAGGGCCTCTGGCTGACCGTGAACACCCCGAAAGACCTCCGTCGCGCGGAGGAGCAGATCGCCGCAGATCCGCAGTGGCTTGCGCCCACCGCGGCTTGAGATAGGGTCGCTCCGTGGACGAGCGGCAACTAAGTTCGCCGAATTTGAGCGGCCTCGACCCATTCGCGTTCGAGCCGCAGCGCATCGAGAAGCCCTGGGGCTGGGAGCTCCTGTGGGCCCATTCGGAGACGTATGTCGGCAAGCTCCTCTTCGTCCGCGCGGGGCAGGCACTGAGCCTCCAGTTCCACAACGAGAAGGACGAGTCGTGGTACGTCTACGAAGGGCGCGCGCAGCTCGAGATGGGCGCGCCGGGCGACGCCACTCCGTCCTCGGAGGTCGTCGGCCCTGGCGCCGCGTTCCGCATCCGTCCAGGCACGGTGCACCGGGTCGCCGCTCTCGACGACACGCTCATCCTCGAGGTCTCGACGCCTCACCTCGACGACATCGTGCGGCTCGAGGATCGGTACGGTCGCGTAGGCTCCTAAGAACCTTTACACATGCGTGATAAGGTTCGCCGCGATGCAGGCGCTCACGGTTGGGCAAGCGGCGCGGCAGACCGGCTGGTCTCCGCGCATGCTGCGGTATCTCGAAGCCGCGGCGCTCGTCGTTCCGGAGCGCTCCGCAGCGGGGTACCGGCTCTACGACCTCCGGGAGCTGAACCAGCTCCGCTCGCTGCGCGATCTGCGGCAGCGATTCGGGCTCGAGCTCTCGGACGTGACCTTCGCGGCGCGGCTCCGGCGCGAGCCGGCGCTCCGCGCCGCCGTCGAGAGCTGGCTCGCCGGTATCGACCTCGCAGCACTCGAATGGGAGCAGCAGAAGCACGAGCGGCTGCTCGCCGCCTGACGACCGACCGAAAAGAGGACCATGGCTACCACGAAGCGATTCGACGTGAAGGACCCGGCGCTCGCTCCCGAGGGCGTGCGCCGCATCGAGTGGGCCGACCGGCAGATGCCGGTGCTGGCCGCGATCCGGGAGCGGTTCGAGCACGAGCAGCCGCTCGCGGGCTACCGCATCTCGGCCTGCCTCCACGTGACGACCGAGACGGCGAACCTCATGCGCACGCTGAAGGCCGGCGGCGCGGAGATCGTCCTCTGCGCCTCGAACCCGCTCTCGACGCAGGACGACGTCGCCGCGGCGCTCGTCGAGGAGTACGACATCTCCGTCTTCGCGATCAAGGGCGAGGACAACGACACGTACTACCAGCACATCGAGGCGGCGGTCGACCACAAGCCGCAGCTGACGATGGACGACGGCGCCGACGTGATCGGCATCCTCCACTCCCATCGCCGCGAGCAGCTCGGCGACATCGTCGCCGGCACGGAGGAGACGACGACCGGCGTCATCCGGCTCAAGGCGCTCGAGCGCGACGGCGCCCTCGGCTTCCCGGTCATCGCCGTGAACGAGGCGAACACGAAGCACCTCTTCGACAACCGCTACGGCACGGGCCAGTCGACGATCGACGGCATCGTGCGGGCGACGAACGTGCTCCTCGCGGGCCGCAAGTTCGTGGTCGGCGGCTACGGCTGGGTCGGCCGCGGCGTCGCGCTGCGCGCCCGCGGCCTGGGTTCGCACGTGATCGTCACGGAAGTGGATCCGCTGCGAGCGCTCGAGGTCGTCATGGACGGCTACGAAGTTCTCCCCATGGACAAGGCCGCCGAGGTCGGGGACATCTTCTGCACGGCCACGGGCGACAAGTCCGTGATCACGCGCGCGCACATGGAGCGCATGAAGGACGGCGCGATCCTCTGCAACACCGGGCACTTCAACGTCGAGATCGAGATCCCGGCGCTGCGCTCGCTCGCCGTGGAGACGCGGCACGCGCGCGAGTTCGTGGAGGAGTACCGGCTCGAGGACGGCCGCCGGATCTACCTCATCGCCGACGGGCGGCTCGTGAACCTCTCCGCCGCGGAGGGCCATCCGGCGCAGGTCATGGACATGTCCTTCGCGAACCAGGCCCTGTCGGCCGAGTGGGCGATTGCGAACGCGGGCTCGCTCGACCGCAAGGTCTACCCGGTGCCGGAGGAGATCGACGCCGAGATCGCGCGCCTCAAGCTCGAGACGCTCGGCGTGGCCATCGACCAGCTGAGCGAAGAGCAGGCGAAGTACCTGGCGAGCTGGGACGAGGGAACCTGAGAGCGCTGATCCTCGCCGCGGGCTACGCGACGCGGCTGTATCCGCTCACGAAGGATCGACCGAAGCCGCTCCTCGAGCTCGGGGGGCGGCCGATGGTCGACTGGATCCTCGACCGGATCGGCGAGGTGGAAGACGTCGAGGAGGTGCACCTCGTCACGAACGCGAAGTTCGCGCCGGCGTTTCGCGCCTGGGCGCCGGCGGGAGTCTCCGTCCACGACGACGGGACGACGAGCGAGGACGATCGCCTGGGCGCGATCGGCGACATCGCCTTCGTCGACCTCGTCGGCGACGACCTGCTCGTCATCGCGGGCGACAACCTCTTCGACTTCTCGCTGCGCGACTTCGTCGAGTTCTGGCGGGCGAAGGGCCGCGCGAGCGCCGTTGCGCTGTACGACGTGGGCGACCTGGAGCTCGCGCGCAAGTACGGGATCGTCGAGCTGCGGGAGGACGACCGGATCGTGGGCTTCGTCGAGAAGCCGGAGGAGCCGCCCTCGACCCTGGCCGCGACCGCGACGTACGTCTTCCACCGCGACCACGTCGCGCTCGTGCGGCGGTACCTCGACGAGGGGAGCTCGCCCGACCAGCCGGGTCGCTTCGTGGCCTGGCTCCAGGCGCGTGAGCCCGTGTACGGCTATCGCTTCGAGGGCGAGTGGCTCGACATCGGCGACCACGAGCAGCTCCGGGAGGCCGACGAGCGCGCGAAGTCGTGGCAGAGTCGGCGCGAAGCCGGTACGAAGGAGGCGAGAGCGGCCGACTAGCGTCGGTGTCGTGCTCGACCTCCTGCTCCCGCAGCGCTGCCTCGGCTGCGGAGCGGGCGGGACGATCCTCTGCGTCGGCTGTGTCGCGACGCTGCCGCGGCTCGGCTCGACCCTCTGCGAGCGCTGCGGCGCGCCGACCGCCTGGCCGGTCCGACGGTGCCGCGAGTGCGCCGGGCGGCGGCTCGCGTTCGGGTCGGCGCGCGCAGCGGTCGCCTACGACGGCGCCGTTCGGGGCGTCGTCGCGGCGTGGAAGGAGCGCGGGCTGCGGCGGCTGGCGGCGCTGGCCGCGGAGCTCGTCGTCGAGGCGGTGCCGCGGCCGGACGTCCTCGTCCTCTGCTTCGTCCCGCCCGACCGCGACCGCAGCCTCGAGCGCGGCCACCATCCGGCGGAGCGGCTGGCGTGTGAGCTCGGCCGCCGCTGGGAGCTTCCGGTCGAGCGGCTCGTCCGTCGCATCCGCCCGACGCCGCCCCAGCGGGGGCTCGGCCTTGCGGATCGGCGCCGGAACGTCGCCGACGCTTTCGCGGCGGCCGCGAAGCCGCCTTCGGCGGTCGGCGTCGTCGACGACGTCTACACGAGCGGAGCGACCGCGAACGCCGCTGCCTCCGCCCTCCGGAAGGCCGGCGCGCGCCGCGTCGAGGTGGTGACGTTCGCGCGAGCGGTGCGCCTGCGTTAGCGCAGCTCGGCTCGTTCCGTGCCGTAAGCGATTCGCTGCAGACGGCGTCGTGCGTCCCGCACCTGCTCGCGCAACGCCGCGCGTTCCGCCCTCGACGCGGCGAGGATGGCGCGGAGTTCGGCGCGCGCCGGCACCGCGACGGCGAGAACGAGGTACGAGACGAAGAGGGTGGCCAGGAATCTCTTTCGTGTTGCGGCCTGCTCCGCGGGCGATTCGTTAGATTCAACGTAGGGATGTCTCAGAGCCCTGCGGCTGAAGGAGAGCGGATGCGACTCCAGGTGAAGGGCAAGAACCTCGACGTCAGCGACTCGATTCGCAGCTACGCCGAGGACAAGCTCCGGAAGCTCGAGCGGCAGCTGGCCGATCCGACGCAGATCGAGCTCGAGCTCAGCGTCGAGCGCAACCCGTCGATCTCGGCGAACCACGTCGCCGAGGCGACGATCTGGACGAAGGGGCCGACGCTCCGCGCGCGCGAGGCGTCGGCGGACATGCGCGCGTCGATCGACCAGCTCGTCGACAAGCTCGAGCGGCAGGTCACGCGCTACCGCCAGAAGCGGCGGCGGCGGACCGGGCGCGACAACGGGTCGACCCTCGAGGCCACCCCGGCGACCAGCGACGAATCCGAGCCCGTGATCGTCAAGACGAAGCAGTTCGCCGTGAAGCCGATGGCCCCGGAGGAGGCGGTGCTCCAGCTGGAGCTCATTGGGCACGACTTCTTCGTCTTCGAGAACGCCGAGACGGGGGAGGTCAACGTGGTCTACCGGCGCCGTGACGGCCACTACGGCCTGATCGAGCCGCAGACCTAGATGTCGGCACCGCAAGCGGTGCCTTAGGTGTTCCGGCGGCGCCGCGAGACGCTCAACGAGAAGCTGCTCCGGGAGGCCGGGCTCGAGCGTGCCGACGTCGGAGCCGAGCCCCCGGCCCCGCTCGTGCCGGAGCCGAAGCATCCGGGCCCGCCGCACTTCGGCGTACCGCACGCCTTCGAACAGGTCACCGTCACCGGCCTTCAGCGCTTCAGGGAGTGGGATGCAACGGCCACAACCGAGGCGCCCGGGCTCGAGGGCGACGAGGTCTCCTTCGTCGCTCTGCCGGACGGCTCGCTCGTCGTCGACGAAGAGGTCGGCGACCAGCCGCTCTCGCCGCTCGCGGATGCGATCGAGGAGCAGCTCCGTCCCCCGTACCGCGCACGTGGCGTTCGGCGCCACGGCGACGTGTGGGCCGTAGCCGCGAACACGATCGAGGTGGTCGACCTCGGACCCGAGGTCGAGGGCGAGGAGATCGAGCTCGTCTCACAGGCGGGGGAGAGGACGCTGACCGTGGACGGAGCCCGGACCTTCGGCGGCGTACCCCGGCTGGAACGCCTCGCGGAGAGTCGCTCCGCCGACTACGTGGTCCACGCGTCCCGGATCGACGGGAACCTCTGGGAGGTACGGATCGACGCGCTCTAGCGGAACCGCGCGAGGACGGCCGCCATCGGCATGAAGGCCACCCGGCCGCGAGTCGGGCTTGGCGCCGGCCGGTACGAGTAGAAGAGACCCGACTGCTCCAGCTGGACGTGCACCGGTCCGAGACCGGGCGCGGCAATCGTCACGTCACGCTTGTCCGAGAGCCGCAGGAGATGGACGCCGTGGCCGACGACGTAGACGGCGATCCCGGCCTGGTAGTCCGCGAGCCGCAGCGCCGCCGGGCGGCAGCCGCTCGGCTCGGCGCACACGTCGTCTGCCGCCGACTTCGAGGACGGCAGGATCCACGGGCCGCTTCGCAGACCCAAGGAGAGGTCCACCGTCCAGAGGCTGCTCTGCGTTCCCGCCCGCGTCAGCACGAGCAGCACGCGGGCGTCGATTCGCGCGGCGCGCAGGCCGGCGAACGTGCCGGTGTAGACCGGCGCACCGTCGAGCGCGCGAACCGCGACCTCGTCTCCCGCTCCCGTGACGACGAGTCCTCCGCCGACCGCGAGCAGCCGCAGCGAGCCGGCCAGCGATATCACCGGCCGGCAGCGCGGCAGCGCCCCGAGCCCGGCGTTCGGGCACGCGGCGCCGCCGCTCGACACGAGGCGGAAGATCGACGCGCGCGGCGCGACGGGCGTCGCCTGCGCGCACGGCCCGCACTCGCTCCACCAGTCGAAGGCGAGCAGCGACCCGTCCCCGGCGACCCGCCCGATGTACGTGCCCTGGCCCACGTCGACGCCGAAGGACGCGCTGGCGACCGTCGCCGCCCGCGGGCTCGCCAGCGTTGCGAGCCGGAGCTGGAGCTCGCGCGTGTTCCCGCCTGCGAACTGGACGTAGGCGACCCGCGTCCCCGCGAGCCCGACGGAGAAGAGACCGGCGCCGGTGCTCGTCGAGCCGACGCAGGCACTCGCCCCGATCGGCACGAAGCTCCGTGTCGCAGGCGCCCAGACGGCGACCCGGTCGCGCGCGCAGTTCCCGGTCTTCGTCCGGACCAGGATCGCGACGCGACCGCCGTCCGCGGCGAGCTCGCTCACCGGGCCCGCCAGCGAGAGCGTCTGCGTGCTCGCAGGGCTCGCGCCGACGAGCGCCACCAGCCCGAGGAGGAGCGCGCGCCCGGCCACGTCCGCGAGGGTAGCGCGGGCGACCCGCTACCCTAGGACTCGATGGCCCAGCAGCTCGGAACGTTCGAGAAGGTCCTCCGTTTCGGCGAGGGCCGGCGCCTCAAGCGGCTCGCCGAGCAGGCGGCCTACGTCGCCACCCTCGAGCCCGACTTCGAGCGCCTCTCCGACGCGGAGCTCGCCGCCAAGACGGTCGAGTTCCGGCAGCGCCTCGACAACGGCGAGCCGCTCGAGGACCTCGTCTTCGAGGCCTATGCCGCCGTCCGCGAGGCGGCCAAGCGCGCGCTCGGCCAGCGGATCTTCGACGTCCAGGTGATGGGCGGGATCGTCCTCCACGAGGGTGACATCGCCGAGATGAAGACCGGCGAGGGCAAGACGCTCGTGGCCACACAGCCGCTCTACCTGAACGCGCTCCCGGGGAACGGCGTCCACCTCGTCACGGTGAACGACTACCTGGCGCAGCGCGACGCGGCGTGGATGGGGCCGGTGTACGAGCGGCTCGGCATGCGGGCCGCGTTCATCGAGAACATGATGCCCTTCGACGCCCGCAATGCGGCCTACGAGGCCGACATCACGTACGGGACGAACTCCGAGTTCGGCTTCGACTACCTGCGCGACAACATGGCCGTCTCGCTCGAGGGCGTCGTCCAGCGCAGCCACGTCTACGCGATCGTGGACGAGGTCGACTCGATCCTGATCGACGAGGCGCGGACGCCGCTCATCATCTCGGGCGAGCCCGAGACGGCGGCGAAGATCTACTACGACTTCGCGCGCGTCGTGAAGCAGCTCGAGGGCTACGCCTCGAAGCCCGGCGACCCGAAGGACGCGGCCGAGCAGGCGGGGGCCGACTACGAGTACGACGAGAAGCACAAGACGGTCTCGCCCGGCCCGGGCGCGATCGAGAAGGTCGAGCGGGCGCTTCGGATCGACAACCTCTACGACCCGACGAACGGGCAGCTCGTCAACCACCTTATCCAGGCGCTCAAGGCGCAGTCGCTCTTCCAGCGCGACGTCGACTACGTCATCCAGGACGGCGAGGTGAAGATCGTCGACGAGTTCACGGGCCGGATCATGGAGGGCCGCCGCTGGTCGGAGGGCCTGCACCAGGCGGTCGAGGCCAAGGAGGGCGTGGCGATCCAGGAGGAGCACGTCACGCTCGCGACGATCACGCTCCAGAACTACTTCCGCCTCTACGAGAAGCTCGCCGGCATGACCGGAACGGCCAAGACCGAGGAGAAGGAGTTCGTCGAGATCTACGGCCTCCAGGTGGTCGAGATCCCGACGAACGTGGCCGTCCAGCGCGCCGACGAGAACGACTACATCTTCAAGACGAAGGACGCGAAGTGGGACGCGGTCGCGGAGGACATCAAGGAACGCCACGAGAAGGGCCAGCCGATCCTCGTCGGCACGATCGCGGTCGAGACCTCGGAGCACCTCTCCGAGCTCCTGAAACGGAAGGGCGTGCCGCACAACGTCCTCAACGCGAAGGAGCACGCGCGCGAGGCGGAGATCATCGTCGGGGCCGGACAGAAGCACGCCGTCACGATCGCGACGAACATGGCCGGCCGAGGCGTGGAC
>VAXK01000200.1 GCA_005885565.1 Actinomycetota bacterium | reverse complement strand
ACACCGCAGTTCGAGCGCGGCAAACAATCGCACCTGACGTTGTTCAGCGCCAGCGCAGATCTCGGCATCACGACGCTGAGGCCGAGGCCCACCGCGAGCGTCTTCCGAGCTTTCCGAGAAACGATCGACGATCCTGCGGGACGAGCTCCTGAGGTGTGGTTGCCGAGAGGCGAAACGTTCAGACGTTGAAGCGGACGTTGAGGACGTCGCCGTCCTGCACCACGTAGGTCTTCCCTTCGAGGCGCTGGAGGCCGCGGCGTGCGGCCTCCGCGTGTGAGCCCGCCTCCACCAGATCGTCCCAGCGGATCACCTCGCAGCGGATGAAGCCGCGGGCAATGTCGGAGTGGATCATCGCGGCCGCCTCGATCGCCGTCCGGCCGCGGCGGAGCGTCCACGCTCTCGTCTCCTTGTCGCTCGCTGTGAAGAAGCTGATCAGGTCGAGCGTCTCGAACAGCCTCCGCACGACCTCGTCGAGCGCCGACGGGCCGTCGCGGAAGGCGGCGGCCTCCTCGGGCGGCAGCTCGCGGAGCTCCGCCTCGAGCTTGAGATCGATGCCCCGCGGCCCGTTCTCCAGCGCGAGGAGAGGCTTCGTCGTCAGCGGCTCGAGCTCCGGCGGCAGCTCGCCCTCCCACTCCTCGAGCGACCGGCCGGCTTCGAGATGGGCGAGGAGGCGCTCGAGGTCCGCCGTCTCCCTCCGCAGCGCCGGGTCGCCCGACTTCGCCTGCTTGCGCACCCGCTCGAGGCGCCTCTCGACGTGGTCGCGGTCGGCGACGAGCAGCTCGAGCCGCAGCGTCTCCAGGTCGTCCGCTGGCACGCGCGTCCCGGAGAAGCCGTCCAGGACGACGAGCAGCGCGTCCACCTGCCGCAGGTTGCCGAGGAGCTGCGGCCCCGTCCCCTGCAGGTCGACGACGCGGATCGCGGCAGGCGTCACCTTCTTCGCCCGCACCACCGCCGCGACGCGATCGAGTCGCTCGTCGGCGATCGGCGCCATCCCGACGTTCGTCGACGCCGGCGCGCGCGTCAGCGTCTCGAAGAGCGTCGTCTTCCCGGAGCCGGGCAGGCCGACGATCCCGACTTCCAGAGGCACTTACGAGCGCGTCAGTTGCTTTTGGAGCGACACGAGCGCGCGGTGCTGGAGCGACTTGATCGCGCCTTCCGTCTTGCCGAGGATCGTCGCCACCTCGGCGTTCGGGAAGTTGAAGACGAACTTCAGCGTCAGCACCTGCTGTTGCTCCGGAGAGAGGTTCTCGATCAGCTCGAGCATGCTCTGGCGGCCGATCGAGTGCATCGCCTGCTCCTCCGCCGAGGCCTCCTCCGACCCCGGGGGCTCCGGTACCTCCTCCTCGGGCTGCGTGCGCTTCGTGGCGCGGAAGTGATCCATCGCCAGGTTGTGCGCGATCCGGAAGAGCCAGGCCGAGAAGGGCGCCGATCTCCACCGGAACCGGCCGATCGCCTCGAGCATCTTGAGGAACGTCTGCGTCGTCAGGTCCTCGGCGTCGTGCCGGTTGCCGACGCTCATGTGCAGGTAGCTGTAGATGCGGTCGAAGTGGAGGAGGTAGAGCTCCTCGAGGGCGTCCCGCTCGCCTTCCTGCGCGCGCTCGACCAGCGAGCGAATTCGGTCCGCCGATTCGGGCGGCTTGGCCACCGTCTCCGGTTGGTTCGCCACCGACGAAGGATGCCCGCGCGCCCTGAGCCCTAACCGCTGAAGCCGACGTGGCTCTCGCGGGCGAAGCGCTTCACGTAGACGACCCGGCGCAAGGGAACGAGGTACTTCCCGTCGGTCGCGTCGAGCGCCACGGTCCCGTCGGCGCCGTTCGAGAGGGCGCGCTCGAGCTCGTCGGCGGACGCGACGCTGACGAGGGCGCCGGTGATCTGGCCGCCGTCGAACGCGATCTCGAGGCGGACGTGCTCGTTCTCAGCCATTCGCGACCACCTCCGAAAGGACGCCGTGGACTGCGTGGGGATGGACGAACGCGACCTCGAGGCCGAACAGCCCCTGCCGCGGCTCGTCGTCGATCAGCTCCGCGCCGCTCCGGGCGAGGTGCGCCAGCATCGCCGGGAGGTCCTCGACCTCGTACGCGACGTGGTGCATGCCCGGCCCGCGGTTCGCGAGGAACTTGCCCACCGGCGTCTCCGCGCCGAGCGAGGCGAGCAGCTCGACCCGGCTCTCGCCGACGCGAACCGCCGCCGCCTCGACGCCCTGCTCGGGCACGACCTCGCGGTGCTCGAGCTCGGCGCCGAAGAGCCGCTCGTACGTGTCGAGCGCCTCGTCGAGGTTCTCGACGGCGACGCCGAGGTGGTGGATGCCGCGCGGGGGCACGGCGTCGATGCTAACGACTCGGCGTCAGTCGGCCGCGACGGCTCTCACGGTGCCGACCGTCTCGCTCGCGTGCGACTCGGGCTCCAGGTCGGCGACGAGCGCCTCGATCTCATCGCGTACGAGCGTCTCCTTCTCGAGCAGCGCGCCCGCGAGGCGGTCGAGCGCGCCGCGGTGCTTGTTCAAGAGACGGATCGCCTCGTCGTAGGCCTCGTCGGTGAGCCGGGCCTGCTCCTGGTCGCGCAGGCGCTTCGTCTCCTCGGAGAGCGAGTAGTTGTCGGCGCGCATCGTCCGCGACGTGACGATCTCGGACATGCCGAACTCGAACACCATCTCGCGCGCGAGCTCCGTCGCCTTCTCGAGGTCGTTGGCGGCGCCGTTCGTGACTCGTCCGAAGACGACCTGCTCCGCGGCCCGGCCCGCGAGGTAGATGGTCATCATGTCGACGAGCTCCTCCTTCGTATGGAGGTAGCGATCCTCGGCGGGGAGGTTCAGCGTGTAGCCGAGGGCCTGTCCGCGCGAGACGATGGTCACCTTCTGGACCGGCAGCGCGTCGCCCATCAGGTGCGACATGAGCGCGTGGCCGCCCTCGTGGTAGGCGAGGATCCGCTTCTCCTTCTCGGTGACGACGCGGCGCTGCTGGAGGCCCGCGACGACCCGCTCCATCGCGTTCTCGAAGTCGACGTGGCGGATGTACTGGAGCTGCTGGCGCCCGGCGAAGATGGCGGCCTCGTTGCAGATGTTCGCGAGGTCGGCGCCGGTGAGCCCGGCCGTCTGGCGCGCGATCAGCGACAGGTCGACGTCGGCCGCGAGGGGCTTCCCGCGGGTGTGCACCTGGAGGATCTCCTCGCGGCCGGCCAGGTCGGGCGGAGCGACGAGCATCTGCCGGTCGAAGCGACCGGGGCGAAGCAGCGCCGGGTCGAGGTCCTGGAGCCGGTTCGAGGCGCCCATGACGACGACCTGGTCGGTGACGCCGAAGCCGTCCAGCTCGACGAGCAGCTGGTTCAGCGTCTGGTCCTGCTCGCGGTTGAAGCCGTGGCCGGTGCGCGCGGCGCCGACGGCGTCGAGCTCGTCGATGAAGACGATCGAGGGCGCGTGCTTGCGCGCCTCCTTGAAGAGGCGGCGGATCCGCGACGCGCCGAGCCCGGCGAACATCTCGACGAAGGCGGACGCGCTCTGCGAGTAGAAGGCCGCTCCGGACTCGTTGGCGACCGCCTTGGCCAGGAGCGTCTTGCCGGTTCCGGGCGGGCCGTAGAGGAGGATGCCTTTCGGGACGCGTGCTCCGAGACGCTCGAAGCGCTTCGGGTGCCGGAGGAAGTCGACCACCTCGAGGAGCTCGGCCTTGGCCTCCTCGGCCCCGGCGACGTCCGACCAGCTGACGCTCGCCGAGCTCTCGGTCCGCAGCTGCGCCGGCTTCACGCGCGGCATCATCTGCACGGTGCGCCAGAGCAGGTAGCAGATCAGCCCGAAGAAGAGGACCGGCAGCCAGGTGAGCGCCGCAGCCGCGACGACGTGGATCAAGTGCCCCAAGTGCGGCATGCCCCGCTCTCATCGGCAGGGCAGCCGGAAACCTTAGAAGCTCTGGATCACCTCGGCCGCGGTCGAGAAGGATACGCCGGCCTCCCGCCAGGCCGCGGTGGAGGCGGCGACGCGCTCCTCGTCAAGGCCGCGGGCCGCGTCCTCGACGAAGCGCACCCGGCGGCCGCGCCGGAGGAAGCCGCGAATCGCCGCGTCGTCGCAGACGTCGGTCGCGACGCCGAAGACGACGATCTCGTCCGGATCGAGCGCGCCGAGCAGCGCGTCGGCGTTCGGGTTCGTGAAGACGTCGAAGTTCTTCTTCAGGAGGAGGATCTCGCGGCGGCCCTCGACGAGCCCCGGCACGAGGCCCGGCGGGTAGGGCGTGAGGCCGAGCGGCAGCGGGTCGGCCTGCTCGGTCTCGGGGATCTTCGTCGCGCCGTGCGTGCCGCGCAGGCAGTGCGGCGGGTACGTGTTGCGCCAGTCCGGCTCGTCCGAGATCTCGGGGTCGGTGAGCTCGTGGTCGTCGGCCGACGCGACGTGGACGACTCCGGCCTCGCGCGCGGCGGCCACGAGCTTCGCCATCGCGGGCGTCGTCTCCTCGGCCCGCGGGACGTAGAGCTTGCCCTCGGGGCGCATGAAGTCGACCTGCGTGTCGACGTCCCACAGGACGACACGGCTCGTCACGATCTCGGCGCGCTTCCGTTTCCCACGCGTGCGACTTTCTTCGTCATGATCGACGCGGGGAGGAGGTTGGGGGTGCCTTGAACAAGACTCCACGCCCCGTCGCCGCCGCACGAGTCACTCGACCCGCTCCAGGCGCGGGTTCGGGCGCCACCGTCGCCCGGCCTTCGCCGTCGGCTTGCCGTCGGTGACGACGACGTCCGCCGTGAAGTCGTTCGAGCCCCGGATGAGCGAGGAGCCGATGCCGTAGGAGTCGACCGGCACGCCTCTCGCCTCGAACTGCTCGATCTTGTCGACCGTGAAGCCGCCGGAGGCGACGATGCGCACGTCCTCGAACCCCGCGTCATCGAGCGCGGCGCGCACCTTGCGCACCAGCCGCTCGTTCACGCCGGTCGGCTTGAAGTCGCCGAGCTCGTCCCAAAGAGACCTGTCCACGAGGGCCTCGGCCGTGTCGAGCCGAACGCCCCACAGCCGCGGCCCGAGCGCGCGAGCCACCTCGAGCGAGGTGCGGACGGAGTCGTTCTCGAAGTCGACGAGCACGACGACGTTCAGGTCGGGCGGCGCCCAGTCGGCGAAGCGCGTCGCCGCGAGCACGGTGTCGCCACCGTAGGCCGAGATGAGCGCGTGCGGCACCGTGCCGACACCCTTGCCGCCCCACCACGACGCCTGCTCGTCGGTCGTCACGCCGATCGGCGCGCCCACGACGCGCCCCGCGACGTACGCGGCGTAGCCGTCGCCGGTCTGGTTTCGGTGGTGGTCGTGCCGTGCCGGCATGAAGATGATCGGCTTGCCGTTCGCGGCCTCGAGCACGCGGACGACGTTCGTCGTGATGAGGGTCCGCCGGGAGAGGACGCCGAGGTAGAGCGTCTCCAGGTGCGCGAACGCGGTGTAGTCGCCCTCGATTGTCATGACCGTCTCGTAGGGCGAGACGCGGTCACCGTCGTAGAGAGCCTGGATCTTCAGGCCGTCCACGTCCTCGGAGCAGAGCTTCAGGATCGCGATCGCCTCGTCCATGCCCCCGAGGTAGGCGTCCTTCTTCTGGAAGACCTGCATCACCACCTGTGGATGACACCCGTCCGCGAGCAGCGTCTCGCGCGCATGGTTGAAGTAGGCGTCCGTGTAGTAGCCCGCCCGCATCTTCTCGACGGGGAGATCGAAGATCTCGGGCGAGAGCCGCTTAGTCCGTTCGGTGATCGCCATGTTCGAGCGCGAGGCAGGCGCGCAGGGCGGCCTCGGCGACTTCGAGCTGGTCCGGCGTCGGCTCGGCCGTCGCGAGGCGGTGCTGGAGCTCGTGCCCCGGCCGCGCGAGGGCGCGCGCGAGCCGGCGCTCGGGGTTCCGCACCATCCAGCCGAAGAGCTCGGTCGTCGCGGCCAGCGCGCCCAGCGACGCTCCGAGCTTCGCCGGGACGCGAACGCCGGCGGGAGCCCGCGCGGCGAGCGCGCCCGCAAGGGCCGAGGTGGCGACGAACGGGCCCACGAGGTGCGAGCCGCAGCGCTCGTGCTCCTTCGCGTGCGTCGTCCCCTGCTCGTACGTCCCGATCGAGACGTGCTCCGCGCCGTGGTAGCCGGCGAGGTCCGAGCCGCGCAGGGCGAGCGCCGCGGGCGCGAGCGAGAGCAGGCCGCCGACGAGCTCCTGCGCCGCCGGTCCGACCCGCTCCGAGCCGCGCACCGCACGCACGACGACGGCGCTCCCGAGCATCGCGGCGAGCACCGCCGGCCGCTCGAAGGGAAGCTTCGCCGCCGGCAGGCGGCGCCGCAGCTCGGGCAGGATCGCGAGCGCCTCGAACAGCCTCGCCGGCCCGCGCAGGAACGGCCGCTCGACGTCGGCCGCACGGAGCCGCTTCGGCGCGGCCGCCACCTCGAGGCGGCCGTCCGGGAGGCGGACGGCTGCGGCCCACGCCCGGGGGCCGTGCACGAGCACCCCGTTCTGGAGAGCCATCCCGCCCAGCTTGATCTTCTCGGGCTCCACGGACGAGAGCCTACCCAGGCGCCCCACCGATGACGGCGGCTGCGTGTCGGAGGAAGCGCACGCCGAGCTCGAGGTCGTCCACCGGCACCCGCTCGTCGGCCGAGTGGATCAGCCGCGCGGCGAGCTCCGGATCCATCGCGCTCGCCGGGAAGAACCCGTACGCGACCGTCCCGAACGCCTCGCGGAGCCAGTGGCTGTCGGTGAAGCCCGCGACGCAGATCGGCACCACGCGCGCCTCGGGCTCGACCTCGGCGACGAACGCCTCGACGGCGTCCCAGAGCGGGCCCTGGAGCGTCGACCGCGTCCCGCCCTGCGCCTGGATCCACTCGAGCTCGTAGTCCCCCTCGCCGAGCGCGTTCCGGATCAACCGCTCGGCCTCGGCGGTCGTCTGCCCCGGCAGGAGACGGCAGTCGACGGTCACCTCGCAGAGCGCCGGGACGACGTTCCGCTTCTGCGAGGCCCGGATCATCGTCGGCGACACCGTCAGCGAGAGCAGCGGCTCGACGAGCGCGGCCGCCAACGGGCTGAACGAGCGCGCGAGCTCGAGCGCGTCCTCCGGCGCCGCGGAGCGACCCGTCACCGCCCGGAGCAGCGCCTCGACCTCCGGGATCAGGACGGGCTCGGGCCGCAGCCGCTCCAGGCGGCCGAGGAGCCGCGCCGCCTTGAGCAGCGCGTTGTCCGCGATCCCCGGCATCGAGGCATGGCCGCTCCGGCCGTGGACGCGGAGGAGGAACGGCGCGCTCGTCTTCTCCGCCGTCGAGCAGAGGTAGAAGGGCCGGCCGGCGAGCTCGATCCGCTCGCCCGCGCCCTCGTTGATCGCGTAGTCGGCGCGGACCGCGTCGGGGTGCGCCTCGCAGAGCCACGAGAGGCCGAAGTCGTCGCCCACCTCCTCGTCGGCGGTGGCTGCGAAGATCAGGTCGCCCGCCGGCTCGAAGCCGTCACGCGCGAGCGAGGCGATCGCGACGGCGCTCGACGCCACCTGCCCCTTCATGTCGAGCGCGCCGCGCCCCCACACCTCGCCGTCGCGGAGCTCGCCCGACCAGGGGTCGACCTGCCACTCGGCCGCGTCCGCGAGGACCGTGTCCGTGTGGGAGAGGAAGAGGAGGCTCGGCCCGTCGCCGCGGCCGGGGATCCGGGCGACGAGGCTCGCGCGCTCAGGGATCCGCGCGTAGAGCTCGCACGCGACGCCGCTGTCCTCGAGGTAGGCGCGCAGGTACTCGGCGGCGCGCGTCTCGTTCCCCGGCGGGTTGACCGTGTCGAGGCGAATGAGGTCCTGGAGGACGGTCGTCACCTCGTTGCGGAGCGAGACGGTCGCCATCAGCGCCGCCGGCCGAGGACGAGCACGTAGTCGCGCGTGAGCTCGACGCGGCCGTTCGTGCGACGGCGCTCCGCAAGCGCGACGAGCTGCTCGCGCGCCGCCTCGCGCAGCTCGGACGTGAGGCCCTCGAGCAACGCGACGAACGGCGGCACCACCGTCGACCACCAGTCCCACATGTGTTCCGGCGAGTCGAAGGAGAGCCGCCACACTCCCGGCTCGAGCTCGAGCTCGAAGGCGTCGCCGAGGAGACGGTGGACATGGGCATCGTCGCCCCAGTGCACGGGATCGCGCCCCGCTCCCTCTCGGCCGCCGGCAGCGGCCTCGTAGACGGCGTCGAGCTCCGAGCTCGCGCGCCAGGCCGTCAGGCCCAGCCGACCACCGGGCCGGCAGACGCGCGCGAGCTCGCGCCCGGCGGCCTCGTCGTCCGGGGCGAAGATCACGCCGAAGCACGAGGCGACGACGTCGAAGGCAGCGTCCTCGTAGGGCAACTCCTCGGCGTCGCCTTCGTCCCACCGGATCGGGAGCGGGTGGGCGCTTGCACGAGCCCGCTCGAGGAGCTCCGGCGCAATGTCGACGCCGACGACCTCCGCCCCGGCCCGCGCGGCGCGAATCGCGATCGCGCCGGTGCCCGTGGCGACGTCCAGCCATCGCTCGCCGACCCGCGGCTCGAGCCGCGCGACGAGCTGCTCGTGGATCGGCGTCAGCCGCTCGCCGACGAGCTCGTACTTGCCGCCGGCCCAGACACTCGTGCCGTTCACTCCTCGTTCGACCGCGCGGTGATCTCGTTCCGGGCGCGCCAGAGCTCTGGGTAGAGGCTCTTCTTGATCAGGCCCCCGAGCAGCTCGACCGGGGTCCCCTGCGTGCCGACGACCTCGTCGCCGATGATCCGCGACACGACCTTGTAGTGGCGGAAGCGCCACACCGTCACGCGCTCGTCCCACTCGGTGAGCGCCTCGGCGAGCTGGTAGAGGTCCTCGAACTCGCGGCCGCGGACGTACAGGTCGACGATCGAGAGCCCGGCCTCGCGCCGAAGCGCGTGGAACGCCTCGCCGAGATCAGGCGAGACCCGTCGCACCGCGCGGAAGCCCGGCGAGTCGAAGCCGCTTCCGTGCCCGAGCACCTTGCGGATCGTCTGGTACTCCCACGGAGACATCTGCTCCAGCATGTCGAGCTGCGCGGTGATCAGCTGGAGGCAGAGGCTCGCGCGCCGGAGCAGCCGCAGCGCCGGGGCGATCTCCTTCGTGCGGAGGTGCTCGGTCGCGGTCTCGACCTCGGTCGCCGCGAGCTTGAGCCAGAGCTCGGACGACTGGTGGACGGTCTGGAAGAGGAGCTCGTCGCGGTGGACCTGGTCGTCGGGCGTCTTCTGGAGCGCGAGCAGCGCGTCGGTGCGGAGGTAGCGCTCGTAGTCGCTCGCACCCTCGCCGGAGAGGATCGGCTGCGAGTAGTCCTCCTCCGGCGTCGGCTCGGACGACTCCTCGACGGCCATGCCCGGAGCATACTTCGGGGCGTGGGGGATCTCTTCTCGGATGCCGCCCGCGAGCGGCTCCCGGCGGTGGCGCCGCTTGCGCTTCGCCTGCGGCCGAAGGAGCTGGACGAGTTCGTGGGCCAGCGGCACGTGCTCGCCGAGGGCTCCGCGCTGCGGCTCGCGATCGAGGAGGACCGCGTCGGCTCGACGATCCTCTACGGGCCGCCGGGGAGCGGGAAGACGACCCTCGCCCGGATCGTCGCGGGGGCGACCGGCGCCGAGTTCGAGGAGCTCTCGGCCGTGTCGGCGAGCGTCGCCGACGTGCGCGGCGTGCTCGCGCGGGCGCGTGACCGCTTGGGCGGGAACGGCCGCCGGACGATCCTCTTCCTCGACGAGATCCACCGCTTCAACAAGGCCCAGCAGGACGCGCTCCTGCCCGGCGTCGAGGAGGGCCTCGTGACGCTGATCGGGGCGACGACCGAGAACCCGTACTTCGAGGTCAACTCGGCGCTCCTCTCACGGTGCCAGGTCGTCGAGCTGGAGCCGCTCTCGGAGGATGATCTCGCCGAGCTCGTGCGGCGCGGGGCGGCCGAGCTCGGGGCCGAGGTGCCGGAGGAGCTCGTCGGGTCGATCGCGGCGCGTGCCGGAGGCGACGCCCGCTCGGCGCTCAACGTGCTCGAGCTCGCGTGGCAGACCGCGCAGTCGGAGGGCGATGAGCTCGCGGAGCGGCACGTCGAGGACGCGGCGCGCAAGCGGCCGCTCGTCTACGACAAGGGCGCGGACGCGCACTACGACTTCACGTCGGCGTTCATCAAGTCGATGCGCGGCTCCGACCCGGACGCGGCCGTGTACTACCTCGCGGCGATGATCGAGAGCGGCGAGGACCCGCGCTTCATCGCGCGCCGGATGGTCGTGCTCGCCTCGGAGGACGTCGGGAACGCCGATCCGCGGGCGCTCCTCGTGGCCGTCGCGGCCGCGCAGGCGGTCGAGCACGTCGGGCTCCCGGAGGCGCGGCTCAACCTCGCGCAGGCGGCGATCTACCTCGCGCGAGCGCCGAAGTCGAACGCGAGCTACCGCGCGTACGCGGAGGCGGCGAGCGACGTGCGCGAGGGCGGGAACCTCCGGCCGCCGAAGGCGCTCCGCGACGGGAGCTGGTACGGCCGCCGGCTGGGGCACGGCGAGGGCTACGTCTACCCGCACGACGACCCGGCCGGCTTCGAGGTCGACCACCTCCCGGAGGAGCTTCGCGGGCGGCGGTACTACCGGCCCGGGAGGGCGGGCGAGGAGGAGCCGCGCGACGACGAGCCCGAGCGGCCGAAGGAGTAGCGGGCGCGCAGAGCCTCTTCTCGACAGCGCCCCTTGGTTCAGGCGCGCCCGGCCTCCTCCCCACTGCGAGCCTATCGGCGAAAAGCGCACGCCGTGTGCCGGTTCTGCGCCGGAAGCCGAACGTCAGTCGGAGCCGCGCTCGATCCGCTGGGCCGCCATCCGGCCGAACGAGCCGCCGAGGGCCCGCCACGCGGCGGCCACTCGCTCGACGTCGAACTCGACGCGGCGAAACTCGAACTCGCCGTCCTCGCGCCGGAGCGCGTAGGCGCCGCGGGTGTCGCCGTCGAGCGGCATCCCCACGCTGCCGGGGTTCAGGAGCTCGCTTCCGTTCGGCCCCGGTCGGCGAAACTGGACGTGGCTGTGCCCGAAGACGACCGTGCGGTCGCGCACGCCCGCCAGCATGCGCTCCTCGCCGGGCTGCGGCTCCGGAGCGAAGCTCTCGACGTCCGACAGCGGCGACCCGTGCACATACAGGACGCCGTCGAGCTCGACCTGCGTCTGGAGCGAGTGGAGCCAGCCCTCGTCGGTGCCGACGCCCGGACGCGTCTCGGCGAGGGCGGCGAGCACCTCGGGACGATCGAGCGGCGGGTCGCGGAGCCATCGCTCGCCGTTCCCGCGGATCCAGGTCGTCCGGCTGAGAGCGCGCAGCCGCTCGAGGGTCTCCTTCGGCCACGGCGACCACGACGCGAAGTCGCCGCCGAGGAGCCAGCGGTCCGCACCCGCCGACTCGGCATCCGCGATCGCCGCCTCGAGCGCCGGCAAGTTGCCGTGGATGTCGTACAGGATCCCGAGCACGTCCCCGCAGCCTTCCACAGCCGCAGGTGACTAGGCTCCCGCCGTGAGGATCGTGTGCCTCGTCAAGCAGGTTCCGCACCCGTCCGCGGTCGAGTTCGACCAGGAGACGAAGTCGCTGAAGCGCGAGGGCGTGCCGCTGATGCTCAACCCCTTCGACGCCTACGCGGCCGCGCACGCGGTGGCGCTGCGAGCCGACGGCGACGAGGTCGTCGCGATGACGATGGGGCCGCCGCAGGCCGAGGAGGCGCTCCGCCAGACGCTGCGCCTCGGCGCCGACCGCGCCGTCCACCTCTCCGATCGCGTCTTCGCCGTGGCGGACACGATCGGCACGTCGCGGACACTCGCCCTCGCGCTGCGCAAGCTCGGCGCCGACCTCGTGATCTGCGGCCGCAAGACCGTCGACGCCGAGACGTGGCAGGTTCCGCCGGAGGTCGCGGCGTACCTCGACGTGCCGCACGTGACGAGCGTGCTCGCGCTCGAGCGCCGCGGCGAGTCGCTCCTCCTCACGCGCGAGACCGACGACGGCGAGGAGATCTACGAGGCGGAGCCGCCGCTCGTCCTGTCGGTCGTCACGGCGCCGTCTGAGGCTCGGCCGCCGGGCTCGGGCGACGGCCCGATCGAGCTGTGGACGGCGGCCGACCTCGTCGACGACCTGCGCCCGAACGACAAGCGCTTCGGCCAGACCGGCTCGCCGACCCGCGTCCTCGCGGTTCGTGACGTGCGCCCCGAGCGCGCGGGTCGAATCGCGGCCGAGGCGGCCGAGGCGGCGCAGGCGATCCGCGAGCGGCTGGCGCCGCCGGAGAGCGCGGCTACGTCGTGGGAGAAGCCCGCCCGGCTCGGCGAGCAGCCCGGCAAGAGCTACGACTGCTGGACGGCGGTCGAGCTCGCCGCCGGCCGGCCGACGCGGCTCTCGCTCGAGCTCCTTGCGAAGGGACGCGAGCTCGCCGGCAAGCTCGGCGGGCGGAACGTGGCGCTCGTCCTCGGCGACGAGACCGCCGATGCCGTGCGGGAGGTCGGCCGGCACGGCGCCGAGGTCGTCGTGGAAGCCTCCGACCCGAGCCTGCGCGAGTACCACCCGGAGCGGTGGAGCGCAGGACTCCGGCAGGTGCTCGAGCGCGAGCGGCCGCACGCGCTCCTCATCCCCGCGAGCGCGAACGGGCGGGACTACGGGCCGCGGGCGGCGGGCGAGCTTCAGCTCGGGATGACGGGCGACTGCGTCGGCCTCGGGATCGACCGCGCGGGCCGGCTGATCCAGACGAAGCCGGCCTACGGCGGCGCGATCGTCTCGGTGATCATGGGCTCGACGACGCCACAGCTCGCGACCGTGCGCTCGCGCATGTTCGACCCGCTCGATCCGCGCGACGACGTCACCCCGGAGGTGCGGCAGCTCGAGCTCGCGCCGCTTCCCGAGCCGCGGGTCCGGCTCGTCGAGCGGCGGCTCGACTCGCCCGCGCGCGACCTCGAGGAGGCGGACACGGTCGTCTGCGTCGGCGCGTCCGTCGGCGACGGGGTCGGCGAGGTGGAGGCCCAGGCCCGCCGGCTCGGCGGCGCGGTCGGCGGCGACCGGGAGGCCTGCGAGGCGGGCCTGCTGCCGCGCAACCGCCAGATCGGCCTCTACGGGCGCGCGCTCGCGCCGGCGCTCTACGTCGCCGTGGGCGTGAACGCCGACTTCGAGCACCTCGCCGGGCCGATGAAGGCGGGCGTGATCGTCGCGCTCGACGCCGACCCGGGCGCGCCGATGGTCCGGGAGGCCGACGTCGCGCTCCTCGGCGACTGGCGCGAGACGCTGCCCGCGCTCGTGGACGCCCTGACCGCGAACTGAGAAGCGGATCATCCCTCGATGGTTTCGACCGGTCATTTCAGACGGACGCACGGGCGCAGCCCGCGCGTCCTGGCGACGGCACCGCAAGCGGCGCCTTGATGCTCCTCCACCTGCACGAGTGGGGCGAGCGCGCCGCCCCGCCGCTCGTCTGCCTGCACGGCGTGACGGGCCACGGCCGCCGCTTCCGCCGTCTTGCCGAGGAGCGGCTCGCGGAGCGCTTCCGCGTCCTCGCCCCCGACCTGCGAGGACACGGCCGTTCGGACTGGGAGCCGCCGTGGACACTCGGCGCGAACCTTGTCGACGTCCTCGAGACCGTCGCCGCGGCCGGCGTCGAGCGGGCGGTGTGGCTCGGCCACTCCTACGGCGGTCGCCTGATCCTCGAGCTCGCCGGGCTCGAGCCGGACCGTATCGAGCGCGCCGTGCTGCTCGACCCGGCCATCGACCTCCTGCCGCACGTCGCCTTCGACATGGCCGAGGACCACCGGCGCGACCGCGTCTTCGGCTCGGTGGACAAGGCGATCGACGCGCGGCTGGAGAGCAGCCCGACCACGCCATACCGGTTCGTCGAGGAGGAGGCGCGCGAGCACCTCGTCGAAGGCCGCCCCGGGACGTTTCGCTGGCGCTACTGCCAGAGCGCCGTCGTCTTCGCCTACGGCGAGCTGTGTCTCCCGGCGCCGCCGCCGGAGACGCTGGGCGCGCCCACCCTCCTCGTGCACGCGGAGCAGTTCGGCCTCGTGCGCGACGAGCAGCTCGAGGCCTACCGCGCCGCCCTCGGCGACCGTCTCGAGACCGTGCCCGTGCCCGGAGGGCACATGGTCATCTGGGACGCGTACGACGAGACGGCAGACGCCGTCGTGGCGTTCTTAGAGAATCCGCGCCCCTAGCGCGCTTGCGACGAGCTCGACCGCGAGCCGGCCGGTCTCGTTCTCGCGGTCGAGGATCGGGTTTACCTCGACCACCTCGAGCGCGTCGGCCAGGCCCGACTCGGCCACGAGCTCGAGCGCCAGGTGCGCCTCGCGGTAGGACAGGCCGCCGCGAACCGGCGTGCCGACTCCCGGGGCCACGTCCGGATCGAGCGCGTCCATGTCGAGGCTCACGTGGACGAAGCCCGGGCCCGCGACGTGCGCGAGCGACTCCCGCACCGCACGCTCGACGCCGAGGCGGTCGACGTCGCTCATCGTGTACACGCGCGCGTCGAGACGCCCCAAGAGCTCGCGCTCGCCCTCGTCGAGGGCGCGGACGCCGACGAGCGCGACCCGCGTGGGCTCGGCCGCGGGCAGAGGCCAGCGTCCGTCGAAGCGCTCGCCCGCCAGACCGAGCGCGGCTGCGAGCGCCATGCCGTGGACGTTGCCGCTCGGGCTCGTCTCCGGCCGGTTCAGGTCGGCGTGCGCGTCGATCCACAGGACGCCGCCGGGCCCGCGCAGCCGCGCGAGGCCGCCGAGCGTGCCGAGCGCGACCGAGTGGTCGCCGCCGAGGACGAGCGGCAGGTAGGCGTCGGTGATCGCTCGCTCGACGAGCGACGCGACCCGGGCACAGGTCTCCATGATCTGCGGCAGGAAACGGGCGTGCTCGTCGACGACCTCCGTCGCCTCCGCGACCGCCGTCTCGACGTTTCCCCAGTCCGCGCACTCCCGCCCGAGCTGCGCGATCCGCTGGTCGAGGCCCGCGTAGCGGATCGCGGACGGCCCCATGTCGACCCCACGCCGGCCCGCTCCCAGGTCGAGCGGTGCGCCGATGACGGCGACGGGCTGGGCCGGTTGCATGGGCATCCGCGCAAGGCTAACGTCCGCGCAGATGGCCGCCGAGGCACCGGGCTCGGGTCGAATCAGGGTTCTCCTGGCCGACGACGACGAGCTCTTCCTCGAGAGCCTGCGCCCGCTCGTCGAAGGTCAGGAGGGCCTCGAGATCGCGGCTATGGCCGGCGACGGCCTGGCCGCGATCGAGCTGGTGGACGAGCTCCGTCCGGACGCGGTCGTGATGGACCTGCACATGCCGCTCCTCGACGGCGTCACGGCGGTCACGCGGCTGCGCCGAGACCATCCGAGCCTCTGCCTCATCGCGCTGACGGGCGACCACGCCCCCGAGCTGCACCGCGCAGCCGACGAGGCTGGGGCGGATGCGGTGCTGATCAAGGACGAGCTCGTCCAAACGCTGCTCGACCGCTTGACGCAGGCCCGACAGCGCTGAACCGGTTAGTGGCCGGTGGGCTCGTTGAAGAGATCGACGGTTGGTCGTTGAGCGTTGCCGGCTGGACGGTCACCCGCTGCTTCGTTGATCCCGCTGCCTTCGGGCTCCTCATTGACGGTGGTACCGGCGACATTCTCAGGGTCTACATTCAAGGACGTTTCACGCTTGCCGACGGCGAGGGACGGGAGCAGAGCTTCGGTGAGAGCAACGATGCAACGGCGTTTGCGCCGCTCCTCGCGCTGATGGCTCGAGCCGTCGCGCGCATCTTCGTCTCACGCAACAGTGAGCTCAGCCTCGCTTTCGCGGACGGAAGCGCCATCCATGTCGCACCCGATCCTCTGTCTGAGGCATGGGAGCTCGAAGGTCTCGGCAAGTTGATGCTTATCTGCCCACCCGGCGGCGGCAGCCCGATCACGTTTGAATGACCACCGCATCGAGGTTGGGCCAGCTCGCCGGGCCGCTATCCGTAGGTACAGATCCGATCGAGGTCGTCCTGGTTCGGCGCAGCCGAAACCGGACTCGATCGGCCAATGGCGAGGGCCGGAATCGAACCGGCGACACCACGGTTTTCAGCCGTGTGCTCTACCAACTGAGCTACCTCGCCCCGGCGGGGAAGTCTAGCCACACGCCTTCGACCCGAGCCACCGCCGGTGCTGGCTTTGCCAGTGCCGGCCACCTTCGGCTCTAGGACCGCCTGAAGGAGGGGGTCCGTGGGGGAAACATGGGTTCACCCACGCATAATTCGGGGCGAAACCCGCTGGATTTCGCCCCGTCCGAGCGTCCGGGCCGGTGCTACCGCGCCGCGAACGTTCGAGTCGGCGGCACCTTAACCGGACCCGGCCTTCCGGGCAAGAAAGGACGTCCCGCGTCCCACCTCGAGCTCCGCAAATTGCGTGAATCCGCGCCGCTCGAGCTCCACGCGCAAGCGGGTCGGATCGACGTAGATCGGGGTTCCGCTGCCGCCGGAGAAGCCGAAGACGACGAACCCGCCCGGAGCGACGACGCGCGCGAGCTCGTCGAAGAACGGGATCATGTTCGCGAGCGTCACGAGCTGGAACGCGCCGTCCTCGAAGGGCAGCGCCGAAGCGTCGCCGACCTCGAAGCGCAGGCGGTCGGCGAGCCCGGGGGCCATCTTCCGGCGCGCGGCCTCGATCATCGAACCGGCGAGGTCGATCCCGACGACCTCCGCCTCGGGGAACCGGCGCGCCACGGCGAAGGCACCGTCGCCGGTGCCGGTGCCGAGGTCGAGCGCACGACGAGGCGGCGGCTCGACCTGCTCGAGCGCGCGCTCGAAGCCGGCGAGGTGGTCGGCCGTGACGATCTCGTCCCACTGCGGAGCGAGCCTGTCGAACTGCCGTCTGAGCGGGCCGCGGAAGAGCCGCCACAGGCCGGGCCGGCGCACGACGGCGTTTGTCGTCAGGCGCGCGAAGCGCCGGCCGAGGCTCACCGAGAGTCGATCTCGATCCATACCCGCTCGCCCGTTGCGAGGCCGAGCGCCGCGGAAGCGCTGCCGCCGCTGACGGCCAGGGAGAGGTTGCCCGAGGCGTCCTCGAAGACGACGACCTCGCCGGGCGGCACGTCGGCGAACGTCCGGGCAACGACCGCGGGACGCCGGCCGGTGGGAAGGTCGAGCGCCACACGGGTGCCGGGCTCGCCGAGCACGTCGCGGCCGACGTTGAGCTGCACGTTCCCGAAGCGGTCGACCGCGAGGGTGGTGGCTCCGATTCGAGTGGAGGAGACCTCCGCCTCCGGGATCGTGATCCGGACGAGGACCTCGGGGTCGAGCGGCGGCCCGAGCTCCGCCGCCGGCACGCCGAGCGCGAGGTGCGCCGCCGCCGGCGCGAAGAGGTCGCGACCATGGAAGGTGCGCGAGACGCGGCTCAGCGCGTAGCGCGGGTTCGCGAGCTCGTGCGCCGCGGCGATGCCCCCTCCCGCCTCGGCCGCCGGGACGAGCAGGCCGTTGTCGGGGCCGACGTAGAGCCGTCCTTCGCCGTCCTCGAGCGCGAGCGGCCTGCGCGCGGTGCCCACGCCCGGGTCGACGACGGCGAGGTGGATGCCGGGCGGCATGTACTCCAGCGCCTTCGCGAGGACCAGCGCGCCGTGGAGGACGTTCTGGGGCGGGATCCCGTGCGTCAGGTCGATTATCTGGACGTCGGCCGCGATTCTCTTGATCACGCCGTGGCAGGTCCCGACGAACTCGTCCTGGAGCCCGTAGTCGCTCAGGAACGTGACGAAGCGAGCCATCGCTCGGCGAGCCTAACCGCCTCGACGAGGCCGTCGAGGTCGTGGGTCGGCGCCTCGGCGACGACGCGGAGGCCGACGCTCGTGGCGACGCTCGTCGTCTGGGGGCCGATGGTCGCCGCAGGCACGTCGGCGTCGAGCGCCGCGAACGAGCGAGCCGCCGATCCCGAGGCGAGCAGCACGACATCTCCTTTAGGGACATGTCTTGGACGGACGAGGGCGGTGTCGTAGAGCGGGACGAAGTCCGCGCCCAGCCCGTCGATCAGTGCCCGCCGCGCGCCGCGGGCGGCGGCGACGAGCACCCGGCCGGGCGGCCGCGGGAGCTCGGCGAGCAGTCCCTCCTGCGTCGAGACCTTCGGGACGAGCTCGGCGTCGATTCCGTGCGCGCGGAGCGCTTCGGCCGTGCCCGGCCCGACGGCCGCGACGCGGGGGAGCGGCCCGCGGCGGCGGCGCGCGAAGTGCTCCGCGCCGTTCGGGCTCGTGAGGACGACCCAGTCGTAGCCGGTGGTGTCGATCGGCTCGTCGCCGGTCGGGACGATCTCGATGAGCGGGCACTCGACCACCTCGTGCCCGAGCGCCTCGACCCGTTCGACGAGCGGCCCCGCCTGCGCCCGCGGTCGCGTGACGATCACCTTCATGGGCGGAGCGCGGCGCGGGGCGTCTCCAGCCCAAACCCCCACCCACCCACGGGGAATGAGCACAGTAGCGCCAAGCGCCGCACGTGTCTGTGCCGGAAGCGAGCCAACTCCGTCACGCCCTGGCCAGCGCAGCGGCGAGCTCCGCGGCCACCGCCAACGGGTCGTCGCCGCTGCGCCGCTCGACCCACCGCCCGTCCTCGTCCGCCACGAGCGCCGTCAGCGTCTCGCCGTCGTGGTGGGCCGCCACCGGCGCGAGGCAGCCCCCGCCGATCTGCGCCACGCACGCGCGCTCCGCCTCCACCCGCCGTCGCGTCTCCGCGTCGTCGGCCGTGGCGACCACCTCCTCCTCGCCGGCCCGCACCTGGAGCGCGACGGCACCCTGCCCGGCCTCCGGCAACACGTCTCCCGGAGCGAAGCGGAGCCCGATCTCGCCGCCCAGACCGAGGCGGTCGAGCCCGCACGCCGCGAGCACGACCGCGTCCAGCCCGCGCTCCCGGCGCTTCCGCAGCCGCGTCTCCACGTTCCCGC
This sequence comes from Actinomycetota bacterium, assembly GCA_005885565.1. GTDB lineage: Bacteria > Actinomycetota > Thermoleophilia > Gaiellales > Gaiellaceae > AC-50. Next base: position 6,493 of record VAXK01000200.1, on the reverse strand, counting down.
GCAACGGCTCGACCGCGAGCCCCGGCTCGAGCACCAGCAGCTGCGCCCGCCGCCGCACCGACGCCGTCCCGACCCGCATCCCCGGCCGAAGCTCGTGCGCGCCGCACAGCGCGTCCCGCGCGTCGTCCCGCGCCAGGTACGCCCCGACCGCGAGCCCGGCCGTGTCCGAGGACGTCATGTCCTTCGCGGAGTGCACGGCGACGTCGATCCGCCCGTCGAGCAGCGCCTCCTCGATCTCCTTCACGAAGACGCCGCGGGCGCCGATCTCGCCGAAGGGCCGCGAGCGGTCGCGGTCGCCGATCGTCGTGATCGGCACCAGCGCGACCTGCACGCCCGGCTCCCGCAGCCGCTCGGCGGCGAGCTCGGCCTGCGCGAGGGCGAGCCTACTGCCGCGCGAGCCGACTCGGAGCAGCACGACAGACGACGCGCCCGCGCCGCGTCTGGCCGCACACGACGGCCCCGAGCGGGCGAACGCGGACGAAGGCCGTCGGCGCCTGGATCGGAAGCGGCCGGCCGGTCAGCCGGCGCGAGGCGACCGTCACCGATCGTCCTCGCCGAGCCCGAACAGGTGCCTCACGGCATCAGCATAGAGGACCCCATCGGCTGCCGCGGCCGCCTGCTTCATGCGCACCGTCGGCAGGTGGAGCAGCTTGTTCACGATCTGCGCGGTGACCGATTCGACCGTCCGTCGCTCGCCCTCGGTGAGCCGCCCGAGGCGCGCCTCGGCCTTCGCGAGCTCGGCCGCCCGGATCTCCTCCGCCCGCGCGCGGAGCGACGCGATCGCCGGCACGACGTCGAGCGACGCCTGCCACGCGCAGAACCGCTCGGCCTCGGCGGCAACGATCCCCTCGGCGCGCTCGGCCTCGCGGCGCCGTCCGGCAAGCGTCTCGGTCACGACCGCCTCGAGGTCGTCGAGGTCGTAGAGGTAGCACCCGTCGAGCGAGGCGATCTCGGGGTCGAGGTCGCGTGGCACGGCCAGGTCGACGAAGAGGAGCGGCCGACCGCGGCGACCGCGCAGCGCGGCGGCGACGTCCTCCCGCCGAAGGACGAACCCGGGCGCGCTCGTCGAGGAGACGACGACGTCCGCGTTTCCGAGCGGCTCGCCGACCCGCTCGAGCGGCAGCGCCTCGGCGCCGAGCCGCTCCGCGAGCGTGCTCGCCCGGTCGGCGGTCCGGTTCGCGACGGCGGCGATCCGCGCGCCGCGCGAGAGCAGGTTCCGAGCCGCGAGCTCGCTGACCTTGCCCGCGCCGAGCAGGACGATCGCCCGTCCCTCGAGGTCGCCGAAGACCTGCTCCGCGAGCGCTGCCGCCGCGGACGAGACCGAGGCCGGGCTCTCGCCGATCCCGGTCTGCGCGCGCGCCTTCCGGCCGGCGTGCAGCGCCTGCCGGAAGAGCCGGTCGAGGAACGGCCCCGTTGCGCCGATCTCGTACGCCGTCCGCACCTGGCCGAGGATCTCGCCCTCGCCGGGGACCATCGAGTCGAGTCCGGCCGCCACGCGGAAGAGGTGGAGCGCGGCCGCCTCGTCGCGGAGCCGGTAGAGCGCGCTGCCGACGGCCTCGAGCCTCGCCTCAGCGGCCATTTCGGCCGTGTCCGGTTCGTCCGTGGCGAGGTAGAGCTCCGTCCGGTTACAGGTGGACAGGCAGACGCACTCGAGCCCGGACTCCGCGAGGTCTCCGGCCAGCACCGCGGCCGCGTCGCGCGGGAAGGCGACGCGCTCCCGCAGCTCGACGGGAGCGAGGTGGTGCGAGGTGCCGACGAGGACGAGCTTCACGAGAAGTGGGCGATCGGGAGCGTGGCGACGACGAGCGTGAGCGCGACGAGCGCGAGCGAGGCAGAGCGGCGCCCGCGCCAGCCGGCGACGTAGCGCAGGACGAGGAAGCCGCCGTACACCGCCCAGGTGACGAGCGTGACGGCGACGACAGCGTCGAAGCCCCCTCCAGACTCGACGAGGCGGCCGATCCCGACGCCGATCCCGATCGTGAGGATCGGCAGGGCGACTGCGATCGTGCGCGCGACGAGCTCGTCGAGGGCCGAGAGCGACGGCACGCGGACGCGGAGGATGCCGCGCGCGCGCCGCTTCAGGCGCCGCTCCTGCCAGAGGTAGAGCGCGGCGAGCGCGGCGGCGAGCGTGAAGCCCGCGAAGGCGGCGAGGACGAGCCCGACGTGGAGGGCGAGGAAGAGGCTCCCGTAGTCGGCGTGCCGCGCCGCCCGCGTGCCGCCGCCCGCGTGCGCGAGCGCGAGCAGCGCCGCGGCTGGCGGGATCACCGCGAGGCCGAGCAGCCGGAAGCGCGCGCGGCAGCCCCAGATGAGGTACGCGCCGACGACGAGCCAGACGAAGAGGTTGAGCACGCCGCTCCAGCTCGTCCACGGGAAGCCCTCCGAGCGCGAGGCCTGCACGCCGAGCAGCGCGGTCTGGACGAGCCACCCTAGCCGCACGCCCCAGGTCGCGAAGCGGCCGGCGATCCCCGGCCGCCGCGCCTCGCCGACGAACGCGACCGCGGCCTCGCCGTAGGCGAGGAGAGCGGGCCAGAAGAGGAGCTCAGCCAACGGGCGCAGCCTCCGGCGCGAGTCGCGCGCGCGCGAGCTCCGTGAGCTCGGCGACCTCGCGTTCCAGGCGGACGAGCTTCAGCGAGATGATCAGGACGTAGGCGAGCACGGTCGCGAACACGACGAGGTAGGCGGCGGCCACGTACTTCTCGGCCGCGGTCACGCGAGCAGCTCCCGCAGCTCCCGCAGACGAGAGTCGAGCCGCTTGCCGGCGAGCTCGACGTGGTAGAGCGTCCCCACGAGCAGGAGCATCGCCGCCCACGAGACGCAGAAGGTAGCGAACATCCGCCCCGACATCTGCGGCCCGTGTGACGTGAAGACCGTCGGGTGGATGAAGTCGTTCGCGAGCCGGATGGCGAGGAAGCTGACCGGGATCAGCGCGACGCCGAAGAGCGCGTACACCGCCGACAGGTTCGCGCGGCGCGGGCCGGGCTCGACGGAGAAGCGGAGCATGAAGTACGCGGCGTAGAAGAGGAACAGGACGAGGAAGAGGACGAGCTGGTTCGAGCTCCACGCCCACCAGACGCCCCAGGAGATCTTCGCCCAGATCGAGCCCGTCACCAAGGTCAGGGCCCCGAAGATCACGCCCTGGTGGACCGCGACGTAGCTCTCGAGGTCGGCGCCGGGGCGCCGCTTCCACAAGTGGAGCAGCGCCTTCCAGGCGCCCCAGCCGAAGCAGGCGTAGGCGGTGAGCGCGATCGGCACGTGGAAGTAGAAGATCTTCTGCGACAGGCCTTGGTCGGCGTCCTCGGGCGCGAAGAAGGCGATCATCGCGACCGCCGCGACCATCGTCGTGAGAGCCAGCGCGGCGAGCGCCGGTACGCGGCTATTCCGTGACGACGTACTCAAAAGAAGCCCAGCAAATGATCGCAAAGATGGCGTCGTAGAGCACGAGGAGCTCGACGTAGCGACCGCCGCCCGCGACGCTCGTGCCGACGCCGCCGATCACGATCGGGATCGCGAGCGGTAGGAAGAGCAGGGGGAGGAGGAGCTCGCGAGCGCGGCTCGCAGCAGCCATGCCCGCAAGGAGCGTGCCCACGGTGCAGATCCCGAGGTCGGCGAGCGCCACCCCGAGGAGCGTGCGGCCGTCGATCCCGGGGTCGAAGAAGAGCGCGAAGGCCGGTAGCGCGACTGCCTCGGCGGCGACGAGGAAAACGAGCATCGCGATCGCCTTCCCGAGCCAGATCGCACTGCGATCCGACGGCGCGAGGACGAGCCCGTCGAGCACCTCCCCCTCCCGCTCGGCGGCGAAGGCGCGCGTCAGGCCGAGGAGCGCGGTGAAGACGAGTGCCACCCAGAGCAGGCCGAACGCCGCGAGCCGCGAGCCGCCCTGCGGGAGCGTGAAGTGGAAGACGACGAGCGTCGAGATCACGAAGAGGAGCATCGCCGGCAGCGTGTCGCGGGCGCGGAGCTCGAGCCGCAGGTCCTTCCGCGCGAGCGCGGCCACGTCGGACAGGTAGCTCATCGTACGAGCGCCATCTGAGCGGTGGCGAGACTCTCGAACCTGGCCGGCGCATGCGTGGCGACGAGGAACGTGCCGCGTTCGCGCCGCTCCGCGAGCTCCCGGTCGAGGAGCTCCGCGCCCTCGGCGTCCAGGGCCGTGAAGGGCTCGTCGAGGACGTACAGATCCGGCTCGTGGAGGAAGGCCCGGCAGAGGGCGAGCCGCTGGAGCATGCCGCGCGAGAACGAGCCGACCCGCTGGCGCCGTGCCTCCCACAGCCGGAAGCGCTCGAGCAGCATGCCGATCCGCTCGCGCCGCTCCGGCACGCGGTAGAGCCGCCCGTAGAGGTCGAGGTTCTCGAGCGCCGTCAGCTCGCGGTAGACGAGCGGCTCGTGGGCGAGGAAGCCGAGGCGGCCGCGCGGCACGCCCACCTCGAGCTCGCCCGCGGTCGGCTGCGCCAGGCCCACGACAAGCCGCAGGAGCGTCGTCTTGCCGGAGCCGTTGGCGCCCGTGACGACGGCGAAGCCGCCCCGCTCGACGTCGAGGTCGATCCCGCGCAGGACGCGTTCGTCGCCGTAGCGCTTCTCGACCGCGCGCGCGCGGATCACGAGGCCGCCTCGGCGAGGACGAAGACGAAGAAGACGACGCTGATGATCCCGTTCACGGTGAAGAAGGCCGCGTCGAGGCGGCGCAGGTCGCCGGGCCGGACGAGCGTGTGCTCGTAGAGGAAGAGCGTGCAGACGACCGCGAGCCCGACCCAGTAGGCGACGCCGAGGTGCAGGCCCGCACCGGCGACGCCGAGGAGCACCACCGTGGCGAGGTGCGCGAGCCGCGCGCCGTGGAAGACGCCGCCGTCGCCGAACCGCACTGCGACGGAGTGCAGCCCTTGCTCACGATCGACCTGGGTGTCGAAGAGCGAGTAGAAGAGGTCGAAGCCCGTCACCCAGAGCGCGACCGCGCCGCCGAGGGCCCACGCAGGCCAGGGCAGGCGGCCGGTGATCGCGACCCAGGCGCCGACGGGCGCGAGCCCGTCGACCGCGCCGAGCCAGAGGTGGCAGAGCCACGTGAAGCGCTTCAGGTACGGGTAGACCACGAACGCCACGACCGGGATCGGCCACAGCCAGCGCACGATCGGGTCGAGCTGGAAGACGGCGAGCAGGAAGAGGCCGAGTGCAAGGAGGCAGAAGAGGGCGACCTGCCGCGGCGTGAGCAGCCCCGCGGGAAGCTCGCGGCTCGCGGTGCGCGGATTCCGCGCGTCGATGCGCGCGTCGATCAGGCGGTTGAGCCCCATCGCGAGCGAGCGGGCGCCGACCATCGCGAGCGTGATCCAGACGAGGTCGTGCGTCGACGGGATGGCGCCGGCGGCGAGGAAGGCGCCGACGTACGCGAACGGGAGCGCGAAGACGGTGTGCTCGATCTTGACGAGCCGCGCGAAGCGGGTCGGGAGGGCAGGCGCAGTTGCGGTCATGTCTGCCGGTGCGCCGTCGGCTCGCCGGCGAGCAGCTCGAGGGCGTGCTCGAGCGCGGGCCTCAGGACTGCGTAGCCGTCGCGGCAGCCGCCGGGCGAGCCGGGAAGGTTCACGACGAGCGTGCGCCCGCGGACGCCGGCGATCCCGCGGGACAGGAGCCCGTGTGGCGTCCGGGCGATGGAATCGGCGCGGATCGCCTCGGCGATGCCGGGCGCGGGCCGATCGAGCACGACCATCGTCGCCTCGGGCGTGACGTCGCGGTTCCCGAGGCCTGTCCCGCCGGTCGTGAGCACGAGGCTCGCCTCGCCGGCGAGGTCGGCGATCGCGTCGGCGATCGCGTCGCGCTCGTCGGGGACGACCACGCGAGCGACGTCGTAGCCGTCGGCGGCGAGCAGCTCTTCGAGCACGTCGCCGCTTCGATCCTCGCGCTCGCCGTGCGCGACGCCGTCGGAGACGGTGAGGACGGCGGCTCTCACTCGACCGGCGCCTTGGTCTTCTCGAGGAGATGGATGTCCCCGATGACCATGTCCTTGTCGATCGCCTTGGCCATGTCGTAGACGGTCAGGGCTGCAACCGACGCGGCCACGAGCGCCTCCATCTCGACCCCCGTCTGCGCCGTCGTCTCCACCGTGGCCGTGACCTCGACCCCGTCGTCCACGACGTCGAGCCGCACGTCGACGAGGGAGAGCGGGAGCGGGTGGCAGAGCGGAATGAGCTCGCTCGTCCGCTTGGCGGCCATGATCCCGGCGACCTGGGCCGTCGCGAGCGCGTCCCCCTTGGGCAGCTCGCGCAGCCGCCGCGCCGTGTCGGCCGCCATCGTCACGCGCGCCCGCGCGAGCGCGCGCCGGCGCGCGAGCGGCTTGCCGCCCACGTCGACCATGTGCACCGACCCACCGGCGTCCACATGCGACAGCTCCCTCACAGCCGTCGCCCTTCCGGCCGAGCACCTGTACCCCCGGGGGACCCCCCGAGGTTTCCCCGCTCCATCGAGCCTAGCGGGGGAAACCGCACCCGTGGGTGACGGCTTCGGGTCGAAA
>VAXK01000173.1 GCA_005885565.1 Actinomycetota bacterium | reverse complement strand
AGGCGAACGGCTCCTTCGGGGCCAGGCCGCGCTCGGCGACCTCGCGCGGGAACCGCCACCCGAGCACCAGCGGCCGCTCCTCCTCGGCATAGCCCGAGATCGCCCGCGGGACGAGCTCGCCGGTTGCGGGATCCTGGAGCCAGACGGAGGTCCGAGTCGTTCCGAGGATCGCTGCCGAGAGCTCGACGACGCGGCCGAGGATCTCGTCGAGGCCCTGCGCGCTCGCGAGCTCGCGCCCGAACTCGAGCAGCGCCTTCGCGCTCTCGGCCTCGCGCCGCTCGGCCTCGTACAGGCGCGCGTTCTCGAGCGCGACCGAGGCCTGGCCGGCGAGCACCTCGAGCAGGCGCACGTCGTCCTCGTCGAACTGGTCGAGGCCGAGCTTGGAGATCCCGACGACGCCGATGACGCGCGAGCCGTAGCGCAGCGGGACGTTGATCTGGGACTCCTCGATCACGTCCGTCCCCGGCACCTGCCGCGCGAACTCGTGGTGTGCCGCGTCGCCGATCAGGAGCGACTCGCCCGTCTCGGCGACGTGCCCCGTGATGCCCTCGCCGACCTTGCACGAGAGGACGTCGATCGTCGTCTCCGCGCTCGTCGCGAGGTTGCCGCGGAAGGCGACCGGGACGACGTCGTCGCCGTCGACGAGGAAGACACGGCAGTTGTGGTAGTCGATCAGCGAGCGGAGCTCGTTCGCGATCACCATCCCGATCTCGCGCACGTCGTTCAGCCGGTTCAGCTTGCCGCTCAGGCTCTGGAGCATCTTCAGGTGCGCGATCGAGCGGATGTCGCGCGTGTCCGAGGGGCCCTCGGGGCGCTCCGCGGCCTCGCGGCCGAAGACGACGATCTGGTTCTTGCCGCGCGCCTTCGCCGTCATCATCGCGGTCTCCGCGCACGCGACGAGCTCGCGCGGGTTCATCGCGTGCTGCGGGCCGTAGGCGACCCCGACCGAAATGGTGATGTGTCCTGCCGCCTCGAACTCGAACGTCGAGAGCGCCTGCGTGACCCGCTCGGCCGAGGCGAGCGCGAGCGCCTCGTCGCAGCCCGGCAGGATGACGCCGAACTCCTCGCCGCCGAGCCGGCAGACGACGTCCGAGCCGCGGACCGCGCCGCGCAGGGTGGTCGCGAGGCTGCGCAGGACCTCGTCACCCGTCCCGTGGCCGTAGACGTCGTTCACGCGCTTGAAGTCGTCGATGTCGAGCATGAGCAGCGCGACCGAGTCGTGCGAGCGGCTCGCGCGCTGGAGCTCCTGGCGCAGGCGGTCGTGGAAGGCGCGGTGGTTGTAGAGGCCGGTCAGCGAGTCGGTCTGCGCCTGGTGCTCGAGCCGCGCGCGGATCTGCGCGTTGTCGAGCGCGAGCGCCGCCGCGTCGCCGAAGCGCTTCGCGACCTCGAACTCGACCTCGGAGAAGCGCGCGCGCTCGCCCAGACGGTAGAGGTTCAGCGACCCCTTGATCGCGCCGCGGGCGATGAGCGGGATGCACATGAGCGCCTCCGGCTCGTCCGGCGGCGTCCCGGGCACGGGCTTCATGCGCGGGTCGAGATGCGCCTGGTTGACGAGCACCGCCTCCCGGTGGTGCGCGGCCCAGCCGGTGATGCCCTCGCCGATCGTGATCGTGTCGTCGAGGATCTTCTCCGCCCACTGGTCGCGGGCCAGCACCGGCACGAGCTCGCCCGGCTTCACGTCCGCCTCGTAGATCGTGATCGTGTCGTAGGGGACGAGCTCGGAGAGCGTGTCGGCGATCCGCTCGAGGAGGGCGTCGAGGCTCTGCTCGGCGAGGATGTCGTGGAAGACGTCCGCGAGCCGCCGGTACGAGTCGAGGAGGCTCTCGCCGGCGGCGTCGGCGCCCGCGACCGCGACCAGGCGGACCGGGTTCACGCCGGCGGTCTCGTCGTGGGTGGCCGCAGATTCGCTCACGAGGCGGAAGCGCGCGTTTGCAGGGGCTCTCCTTCCGAGCCTGACCGAAGCATCTCCGCCTGCTGCGACCCTGGAATCCCCCGAAGGAGGGGGTTTGCGCCGCCGCGTCGCGAGCCATATCGAAGGCGTGCCCGCCGGAGGCGAGACCGAGTCCGCCGCGACCTACGTGCCCGAGCGGCCGACCCTCCCGCGGCTGCGGAAGGCGGCGGCCGGCTGCCGCGGCTGCCACCTCTGGGAGCGGGGAACGCAGACGGTCTTCGGCGAGGGCGCGCGGGACGCCGGCGTGATGCTCGTCGGCGAGCAGCCGGGCGACCAGGAGGACCTGGCGGGAAAGCCGTTCGTCGGCCCCGCCGGCCGCATCCTCGACCAGGCGCTCGAGGAGGCGGGGATCGACCGGCGGCACGCCTACGTCACGAACGTCGTCAAGCACTTCAAGTGGCAGCCGCGCGGCAAGCGGCGCATCCACCAGAAGCCGAGCTGGAGCGAGATGGTCGCCTGTCAGCCGTGGCTCGAGGCCGAGCTCGAGGTCGTCGAGCCGGACGTGGTCGTCTGCCTCGGCGCCACCGCCGCGCAGGCGCTGATCGGCCGCGACTTCCGCGTCAGCCGCCAGCGCGGCGAGCTCGTGGACTCACCGCTCGCGCGCTACGTGCTGGCGACGGTGCACCCGTCATCGATCCTGCGCCAGCGTGACGACGCCTCGCGCGAAGCCGAGTACGCGGCCTTCGTGGAAGACCTGAGGGTCGTGCCGCCTTTGTTGAACGGGCGAAGCCCGTGATTCCGCCGAGCGAAGCGAGGTACTAGCTTCAACCCGCGGAAAGTGCGCAGCACTTTCCGCGGCTACTAGTCGCCCCAGTCGAAGTCGCGCGAGCGGCTCCAGAGGCCGCTGTCGAGCTCGGGAGCGACGTGCTCCACCGTCTCCTCGCCGGGCCAGGCG
>VAXK01000172.1 GCA_005885565.1 Actinomycetota bacterium | reverse complement strand
CGCCGGGAGGCCCGCGACTCCCTGCGTCGTCCAGCGCATGAGCGAGATGTAGTGCGGCACGGCACCGAAAATACCGGTCGTGCGCCTCAATGCCTACCTCGCGCGCGCGGGAGTCGCCTCGCGGCGCGGCGCCGACGAGCTGATCAAGGCCGGCCGCGTGCGCGTGAACAGCGAGCCCGGCGCGCTGAACACCTTCGTCGAGCCGGGCGATCGCGTCGAGCTCGACGGGCGCGAGCTCGCCCCGCAGCGGCTCGCCTATGTCCTCCTGCACAAGCCGGCCGGTGTCGTGACGACCGCGCGCGACCCCCATGGTCGGCCCACGGTCGTCGACCTCGTCCGGCACGAGTCGCGCGTCGTGCCGGTGGGGAGGCTCGACGCCGACTCGACCGGCGCGCTCCTGCTGACGAACGACGGCCCGCTCGCCCACCGGCTCGCGCACCCGCGCTACGAGGTGGAGAAGGTCTACGAGGCCGAGGTCGAGGGCGAGCCGGGGGGCGAGGCGCTCCGCCGCCTGCGCGAGGGCGTCGAGCTCGACGACGGCCGCACCGCGCCGGCCGGCGTCCGGCGGCTCGGGCCGTCGAGCCTCGAGCTCTCGCTTCACGAGGGCCGCAAGCACCAGGTGAAGCGCATGCTCGAGGCCGTCGGCCATCCGGTGCGGCGGCTGCACCGAAGCCGGTACGCGGGTCTGGCCCTGGAAGGGCTCGGGCCCGGCGAGTCGCGAGAGCTCACCGGGCCCGAGGTCGAGGCGTTGCGACGCCTGGTCTTCTAGCCCTGCGGGCCGACGAGGTCGCTCATCGCCGGCACGTTCGCCGTGTCGCACGTGAAGCCGAGGCAGCCGAGCTGCCAGCCGTCCTGGATCGTGCGGAGCACGGAGTAGTGGTTGTACGCCACGTCGGACGTCCGTGCCGAGTGGTCGGAGTGTGAGATCGCGAGCGCGACGACGTGCCCACCGCCGTGGCCGGGCGGCGAGTCGCAGCAGCCGCTCGTGTCGCCGAACCCGAAGTCGCTCGGCGATCCGGTGAAGTCGCTCTCGTCCCAGACGACGAAGATGACCGAGTTCCCGTTCCAGCTCGGCGCCGACATGATCTTGCCGACGGTGTCCGAGAGGAACGCGTCGCCGGTCGCGATCAGGCTCTGCACCTGCGAGAAGTCGCATGGGTCGGCCGGCGTCGCTGCGCGGCCGTGCATGTCGTGGCACTGGTCGGGCGCGATGAAGTTGTAGTCGGCGACGTTGCCGCTCGCGAGGTCGCTGTCGAGCTGCGACAGGTCGACGACGTTCGCCATCCGCGCCGGGTTCGTCTGCACGTCGAGGTACGAGACGAACGGGTTGTGCTTCCGCTCGTACAGCTGGTTGCCGCACGCGTGGGCGAGCTTGTTCCCGTTGCAGAGCGACAGCGACTGCTGGTAGTCGCGCCACGTCTTGCCGTTCGCCTCCAGTTGGTCGACGAGGTTCGGGACGTCGAGCGTCTCGTCGTTGTCGGTGTCGTTGCCGGTGATCCCGGCCGTGATCGCGACGTAGTTCGGCTGGCTCGGATGGATGACGCCGAAGTAGTTCGTCGCGAGCCCGTAGGTCGCCGCGGCGCTGTTGATCCACGGCGCGTTCGGATTGCCGATCAGCGCGTCGTAGCCGGTGTTCTCCATCATGATCACCCAGACGTGCTGGTAGTTCTTCAAGTTCGAGCGGTCTTGCCCGCCTGCCGCGGCCGAGGACACGCCCACCGTGAGCGCGAACGCCGTCGCGACGAGTACCGCTAGTCGTTTCATGTCTCCCCCTTTCCCCTTCCTGCCCTGATTTATCGAGGACGGCGGCCCGCACGGTAGCGCGCGGGCCGCCGCCTTCAACGGGTCTTATGGACCAGCCAGCGCCGCGGCCTGGCTCTGCAGGCTCTGCGCCTGGCTGAGCCAGCTCTGCGCCTGGGCGTTGCCGATCGGCTGGTTGTCGAACGTCGCCGCGTCGAGCGCCGCCTTGATCTGCGCGGCGAGCGCGTCACGCTGCGAGGTCAGGCTCTGGATCTGCCCCTCGATCGAGTTGTAGGTGCCGTCGCCCGCGTCGTTGCTCGCGAGGGCTCTCGTCGACGCCTTCAGCGTGTTCATCGCGAACGAGCCGAAGGACGCGTTCAGCTGCTTGTACGACTCGGCCAGCTGGGTGAAGTTGCTGCCGCTCTTCTTCACTGCCGCTGGAACGGCGTACCCGGAGAGGTCCCCGGAGAGCAGGCGCCCGTCGTGGCCGTAGTCGTCCTTCAGGCCCACGAGCGAGAGCATCGTCGGACGGAGGTCGGTGTGGTCCGACCAGGTGGTCGTGTCGGGGGTCGAGCTCTGGTCGACACCGGGTCCCACCATGCCGATCCACGTCGAGGCGATCTCGTCCTGGATGTCGCCGTGGTTCCAGGCGAAGCTCTGGTTCGTCCGCGCGGGGATGAACGCGCACGCTGCGGGCGTGGCGCACGTGGCGGGCGTCGTCCCGCCGGTCGCGAAGAAGAACCAGTTGGGATCCGCGAACGGCGTGAACGTCGGCGTCCGGAACGGATCCGCGGTGACCATGTGCAACGTCTTCATCTCGGTGTGGTCGGCGAGCCCGACCATGATGTT
>VAXK01000295.1 GCA_005885565.1 Actinomycetota bacterium | reverse complement strand
CTCCGGCACCTCGACGATCACGATCGACCCGAGCTCCGACCTGCCGGCCGCGACGATCTGCAAGGTCACCGTGATCGCAAACCAGATCAGTGACGTCGACACCGGCGACCCGCCCGACGGCCTGGCGGCCAACTACGTCTTCTCGTTCACGACCGCCGACGCGGCGCCGTCGGTGACGAGCACCTCGCCCGCCGACGCAGCCACGCACGTCGCGGTGAACACGAACATCGTCGTCAACTTCAGCGAGCCCGTCACCGCCTCGGGAAGCTCCTTCACGCTCGAGTGCCCGACCGGCACGCCGGAGAGCTTCACCGTCAGCGGCTCGCCCGGCTCCTCGATCACGCTCGACCCGACGAGCGACCTGCCCGAGGCCGCGATCTGCTCGGTCAAGGTGATCGCGAACCAGATCAGCGACGTCGACTCCGTCGACCCGCCCGACCACATGGCGGCTGACTACAACTTCTCGTTCACGACCGACGCGGCGCCAGCCGTCACCGGCAGCTCGCCCACCGACGGCGCGAGCGACGTCAGCGCCTCCGCGAACATCCAGGTCTTCTTCAACGAGCCGGTCACCGTGAGCACGAGCTCGTTCACGATCTCGTGCGGCGGCAACCCGCAGACGTTCTCGGTGAGCGGCTCGGGGACCGACACGATCACGCTCGACCCGGACTCCGACCTGCCGGCTGCGAACTGCACGGTCACGGCGGTCGCAGCCAACATCAGCGACGTCGACACGGGCGACCCGCCCGACCACCCGGCGGCGAACTCGAGCTTCTCGTTCTCGACGCACGACGAAGCGCCGAGCGTCTCGAGCACCTCGCCGGCCGACGGTGCCGACCACGTCGCGGTGAACACGAACATCGTCGTCAACTTCAGTGAGCCCGTCACCGCCTCGGGGAGCTCCTTCACCCTCGAGTGCCCGACGAGCACGAGCGAGAGCTTCTCCGTGAGCGGCTCGCCCGGCTCGTCGATCACGCTCGACCCGACGAGCGACCTGCCCGAGGGCACGATCTGCACGGTGAAGGTGATCGCGAACCAGATCAGCGACGTCGACCCGGTCGACCCGCCGGACCACATGGCGGCGGACTACACGTTCTCCTTCACGACCGACTCCGCGCCGGCCGTGACGACGACGACTCCGGCCGACAACGCGACGAACGTCGACCCGACGTCGAACATCACCGTCGACTTCAACGAGCCGGTCAACGTGACCACGAGCTCGTTCACGATCTCGTGCGACAGCAACCCGCAGACCTTCTCCGTCGGCGGTGACGGCACGAGCTCGATCACGCTCAACCCGGATTCGGACCTGCCGAGCACGGCGAGCTGCACGGTCACCGCCGTCGCCGCGAACATCAGCGACACGGACACCGGCGACCCGCCGGATCACCCGGCCTCGAACACGAGCTTCTCCTTCACGACGCAGGACGCCGCGCCGAGCGTGAGCAGCACGACTCCGGCCGACGCCGCGACCGACGTCGCGCGCGACACCACCATCGACGTGAACTTCAGCGAGTCCGTCAGCGCGACGAACAACGCGTTCTCGATCGAGTGCCCGACGGGCACGCCGGAGAGCTTCTCGCAGTCTTCCTCGCCCGCGACGACGTTTACGCTGACCCCGACCGCGAATCTGCCGGCGGGGACGGTGTGCACCATCACCGTCCACAAGGACGAGATCAGCGACACCGACCTGATCGACCCGCCGGACCACATGGCGGCCGACTACGTCTTCTCGTTTACGACGAAGGCGAACACGGCGCCAACTGACATCCAGCTCTCGAACAGCTCGATCGCCGAGAACCAGCCGTCCGGCACGGACGTCGGCACGCTCACGACCACCGATTCGGACCTCGGGGACACTCACACCTACAGCCTCGAGAACTCCGGCTGCGGCGGCGGCCCGTTCCCCGACAACAGCTCGTTCCAGATCGGCGGGGTGAACAGCGACAAGCTGCAGTCGGCGGCCAGCTTCAACTTCGAGGCGCAGAGCTCGTACACGATCTGTGTCCGCTCGACCGACAGCGGCTCGCTCTCGTTCGACAAGCAGTTCACGATCTCGGTCACGAACGTGAACGAGCCGCCGACCGACATCTCGCTCGACAACCAGAACATCGACGAGAACAAGCCGAGCGGGAGCCTGGTCGGGAACCTGGCCCAGGTCGGTGATCCCGACAGCGGCGAGACCTACACGTTCACGCTGCTGACGTCCGGCTGCTCGGGGAGCTTCCCCGACTCGAGCAGCTTCCAGATCTCCGGATCGCAGCTGCAGAGCGCGGTCAGCTTCAACTACGAGGTGAAGAACTCGTACTCGATCTGCGTCCGCGTGAACGATCCGGGCAGCCCCAACCTCAGCTTCGAGAAGTCGTTCACGATCGCGATCAACAACGTGAACGACCCGCCGGTCGACGGCAACGAATCGACGAATGCGGTCGGAAACACGCTCCTCGAGTACGGCTCCGTCCCGTCACCGTCGTCCGCGGCGAAGAAGGTCGTCGCGGGCAACCTGCTGGCGAACGCCACGGACGAGGACCAACCGCCGCAGACGCTGACGATCAGCGCCTCCGACACGACGAGCGCTCAGGGCGGAGACGTCTCGGTCTCCTCGAGCGGCGCGTTCTCCTATGTGCCCAAGGCGGGCTTCACCGGGACGGACACGTTCAACTACACCGTCTCCGACGGCAACGGCGGCACGGACACGTCGACGGTCACGATCACGGTCGCCTCGCGCGTCTGGTACGTGAAGAACAACGCCGTGGCTGGCGGCACCGGCCGCTCGACCGACCCGTTCGACACCCTGGCCGAGGCCGATACGGCCGCCAACGCGACCGGCGACATCACGTACGTCTACAAGGGCGACGGCACGACGACCGGGCTCACCGGCGGCTTCTCGCTCGGCACGAACCAGAAGCTGCTCGGCGAGCCGATCAACCTCGTCGTCGGTGCCGACACGCTCGCAACCGGCACTCCCGCCAACCGTCCGTCGCTTTCCGGCACGGTTGCCCTCGCTTCGGGCAGCCGCGTCGAGGGAGTGGACATCGCGGGCAGCGCCGGCGCAGCCATCGCGGGGACGAACACCGGTGGCTCCGACGTCACGAACGTGAACCTGAGCGGCGGAGCGGGCGGCGTCGCGCTCACGGGCGTAGCCGCCGGCACGTTCAACTTCACTAACTTCACGATCACGACGAGCGGCGGCACGGGCTTCCTCGTGAACAGCTCGGGCGCCCCGACGATCAACGTCGGCTCTGGCTCGACCGAGAACGTCAGCGCGACCGGCGGCCCGGCCGTCGACGTCCGCAACGTCAACGGCAGCTCGAGCCTGGCGTTCGACGCTGTCTCGTCCACGAACAGCACGGGCGCCGGCATCAACCTCGACTCGAACGGAGCTGCACCGTTCAGCGCCGCGAGCGGAAGCATCTCGGGAGCGGCTGGCAACGCCCTCGACATCAACGGCGGGTCGGGGAACGTCACGTACCCGGGCACGCTCGGCAACGGGAGCGGGAACACCGCCGACATCACCGGGCGCAACGGCGGCGCGATCTCGCTCTCGGGCGACATCAACGACACGAGCGACGCCGGCGGCGGCATCACGATGTCCGGGAACACCGGCGGCTCGACCACGTTCAGCGGTGCGACGAAGACGCTCAATACTGGCGCGTCGGCGGCGTTCTCGTCGACAGGCTCCGGCCACACGATCACCTTCAGCGGCGGCGGTCTCAACATCGACACGACGAGCGGCGCCGGCTTCAGCGCGACCGGCGGCGGCACCCTCAACGTCACGGGCTCCGCCAACACGCTCGACTCCACGACCGGAACCGCCCTGAACGTCTCGAGCACGAACATCGGCGCGAGCGGCCTGAACTTCCAGAGCATCGCGTCGAACGGCGCGACGAGCGGGATCGTCCTCAACACGACCGGCTCGAGCGGCGGCCTGACCGTCAGCGGAACAGGCTCGGCCGGCACCGGCGGGACGATTCAGAACTCGACCGACAGCGGGATCCTCCTCAACTCGACGAAGACCCCGAGCCTGTCCTGGATGAACATCAGCAACAACGGGAACGCGGTGAACGAGGGCGGCCTTCGGATGACCAACGTCACCGGAACCGGCAGCCTCACGTCCTCGACCGTGACCGGTGGGTTCGAGGACAACGTCTACGTAAAGAACGACACCACGACCGCCACGTTCACAATCCAGGGCCCGAGCTGCTCGATCACGAACAACAGCTCGGTGAGCGGGAACAACGGGATCAACATCCTGGCCGCGACGTCCGCGAATCTGACGGCGACCGTCGACGGGTGCTCGTTCTCGGGCAACCGGGCGGTCACGATCGGCGCCGACTCGGCCGACAACTCGACGCTCAACGTGACGATCACGAACAACACGATCACGCAGGGCTCGCCGAACCACGGCAACCAGGGCATCCAGGTCTCCGATGCTGCCAACGGCAACGTCACCTTCCTGGTCGACAACAACAAGGTCGGGACGCCGGACGGAACGACGGTCTCGCCCCTCATGAGCACCGGCATCAACATCTTCAACGGGACCGCCGGGAACGCGGTCATGGCGGGCAGGGTGAGCAACAACACCGTGTTGAATGACCCGACCGTCGGGGTAGGCGTCAGCAACGGCTCCGGCATCCGCGTCTTCAACTCGAACCTGGCGCAGATCCGGGCCAAGGTTCTCAGCAACATCGTGAAGAACGTGAACACCGACTTCGGCATCCAGGCGGAGTCCTCTGGCACCGCGGCGGCACCGACGGCCCCACACGGCCGGCTCGACGTCGACATCGAAAGCAACAACGTCACCGTCAATACGGGCGCGCTGGACGCGATCCGCGCGCAGGCACGCAACTTCAGCACGGTCTGCTCGAAGATCGTGAGCAATACGGCGCCGCTCGGCGGCGTGGGCTTCTTCGGCATCTTCGTCCGCCAGGCGAACTCCGCGGTCTATGACCTCGACGGCTGGAACGGCGTCGGGCTGCCTGAGACGTACGTCGTCGCTCAGAACCCCGGCTCGACGGCCGGCTCGGCGGGAACCATCACCGGCGTTCCCGCGAATACCTGCAACTTCACCGGCGTCCCTTAAGGAGGAGCGAGCTTGGCCGAACCTTTCCTCTCCGAGATCAGGATCATGTCGTTCGGCTTCGCGCCGAAGGGCTGGGCGCTCTGCAATGGGCAGCTCCTGCCGATCAACCAGAACCAGGCGCTGTTCTCGCTGCTCGGCACCACCTACGGCGGTGACGGCCGCGTGAACTTCGCGTTACCGGATCTGCGCGCCCGAACACCGACCCACACGGGGAACGGGCTGACCCTCGGCGAGCGTGCGGGCGAGGCCGCGCACACCCTCACGATCAGCGAGCTTCCGACGCACACGCACTCCGCGAACGCGTCGTCGTCGGACGGGAACAACGTCATTCCGACCAACAACGTCCTCGCCAGCTCGCTGAACCAGTCGTACCGCGCTCCCGACCAGGCGCTGACGTCGCTGCTTCCCGCGACGATCTCCAACGTCGGCGGAAGCCAGCCTCACGAGAACATGCAGCCCTACTTGACTCTGTCCTTTTGCATTGCCCTTCAGGGCATCTTTCCCTCCCCGAACTAGGAGGCCGGGATGGCACAGCCATACGTCGGAGAGATCCGGATCTTCGCGGGGAACTTCGCCCCGGCCGGGTGGATGTTCTGCGAGGGGCAGCTCCTGCCGATCTCGGAGAACGAGACGCTCTTCCAGCTCATCGGCACCACCTACGGCGGCGACGGCCAATCGACCTTCGGCCTTCCCGATCTGCGTGGCCGAATCCCGGTTCATCAAGGCAACGGCTTCGTGCTCGCTCAGAGTGGCGGCGTCGAGGAGGTCACGCTGACGCTCAACCAGATCCCTGCACACAGCCACGCGTTCATCGCGTCGACGAACAACGCCAGCACCGTGAACGCGCAGACGAACATCCTCGCGCAGACGCCGAGCTATACCCCGTACATCACCGGATTCACGCCGAACACGCCGTTGAACGCCGCTTCGGTGGGAGGGACCGGCGGCAGCCAGCCGCACACCAACTTCCAGCCGTACCTCTGCGTCGACTTCATCATTTCGCTGTTCGGCATCTTCCCCAGCCAGACATAGGAGACGACCGTGGCCGATCCGTTCGTGGCTGAGATCCGCATCTTTCCGTTCAACTTCGCGCCGAAGGGATGGGCGTTCTGCGACGGCCAGCTCCTGCCGCTCTCGCAGAACACCGCGCTCTTTTCGCTGCTCGGGACGACCTACGGCGGCGACGGCAAGTCGAACTTCGCCCTTCCCGACATGCAGGGAAACGCCCCGATGCATCCGGGGCAGGGGCCGGGGCTGAGTCTGCACGACCTCGGCGAGACCGGCGGCTCGCAGACGGTGACGCTGCTCGAATCGGAAATGCCGTCTCACCCGCACGGGCTCATGGCGGTCAATCAGCCCGGCGAGGATCCCGCCCCAGGCCCAACCGAAGCGCTTGCGCGGTCGGTGGGCGCAAACCTCTACCAAACGAGCGCGGCCAACCTGGTCCAGCTCGCTCCGCAGGCACTCGGCCCTGCCGGCGGCGACCAGCCCCACAACAACATGCAGCCGTACCTGACGCTTAGCTTCTGCATCGCGCTCCAGGGCGTCTACCCGCCGCGCACCTGACGAAGGCCGTCGAGCTTCGCCCGGTCGAGCCGGGCGACGAGGAGTTCCTCCTCCGCGTCTACGGCAGCACGCGCGCGGAGGAGCTCGCCGTCGTGCCGTGGGACGACACGCAGAAGGACGCGTTTCTTCGCAGCCAGTTCGACGCGCAGGACGCTTGGTGGCGCGAGAACTACTCGGACGCCCGCTTCGAGGTGATCGTCGTCGACGGCGAGCCGGCCGGGCGTCTCTACGTTCACCGGGGCAACTCCGAGATGCGGATCGTCGACATCGCGCTCCTGCCGGAGCATCGCGGCGGCGGGATCGGAACGCGGCTTCTCGAGGAGCTCCTGGCCGAGGGCGACGCGGACGGCAAGAGCGTGACGATCCACGTCGAGCGGTTCAACCCCGCGCTCCGGCTCTACGAGCGGCTCGGCTTCAAGGTCGCCGAGGACAAAGGCGTGTACCTCTTCCTCGAGCGGCCGCCGGCTAGCTGAACACGGCCTGGTACTGGTCGGCGGCGATCGGGACGAGGAAGATGTCGAACTCACCGAGCCCGTCGTGCTCGACACGGTAGTTTCGCTGCGGAAGCGGCGGGTTCGGGCCGCCCTTGAAGACGAGCGAGAACGGCGCGCGGCCGCCGGGCTCGCGCGGAATCTCCGTCACCTCGACGAGCTCGACGTCGAAGGCCGGAGCTCCGTCGGGCGCGATCCAGAAGCGATCGCCCTGCAGCGGGCGGAACAGGTCGACGGTGAGGTCCTCGAGCATGCGCAGAAGGCTACTGTGGCCGTCGATGGCGCGCCGCTCGATCTTTCTCGTCCTCGCGCTCGTTCTCGCGGCGTGCGGCGGTGGTGCCCATCACCGTTCCGCGGCGCGCAGCTGCACGGATCCGCGAGCCGCCGCCGACCTGGCGCGGCTGCGCGCCGACGTCGCCGCGATCCGCCTCGCGGCTCGCCGGTCCGTCAAGGACACGTTGAAGGGGAACGCGCGCGTAAACCGCGCCGCCGACCGCTTCCTCCTCGACGTCGGTCGGGCGCACGTGAGCCTGCTCGTCCAGAACCGCTTCATCGACCACGCGGCCGCCGCGCTCGTCGGCACGTGCCAGCAGTGCTTCCAGGCGCTCGAGGCTGTGCGGCCGATCCCGGCGATAAGCCACGCCGGCCGCTGCGGCTGAAACTTAGTTCCCTACGACCTGGACGATCCACCGGCGCTCGCGCTCGCGGTCGAGCTCGAGGAAGAGCACCCGCTGCCAGGTGCCGAGGCAGAGCTCGCCGTCACGCACGGGGACCGACTCGCCGGCGGTGCCGAGCAGCATGGCCATGCAGTGCGCGTGGCCGTTGCCGAAGTCCATGTCCTCGGGGCAGATGTTCTCGGTGCGCCGGTCCCAGTCGTCGTGCGCGTAGTAGGTCTCGCTCGGCACGAGGCGCTTCAGCATCCCGGCGAAGTCCTCGAGGAAGCCGCTCTCGAACTCGTTCACGCGTACGCAGCAGGTCGTGTGCGGCGAGTAGACGCAGGCGATCCCGTCGGCGATGCCGCTGTCGCGGACGGCCTCCGCGACCTCGTCCGTGATGTCGCGGACGGCCAGACCGCCCGACGTTCGCAGCTGACGCTCGTGCTGGAAGACCTTCACCGAACGCTCACCTCCTCGTCTCGTTCCGCCGTGGGCATTCTGAACGATCCGGTGGCCGCGCGGAAATGGCTACGAGTGTCTCCAGGTGACGGAGAACGCGCTCCCGCCGGAGAGCGCCGACGTCGTCGCCTTCGTGTATCCGTTCCCGACCATGTCGATCCGGTCGGGATTGAAGGCGCCGATCGCCTGGCCGTTCACGGTGACGGAGCTGAAGCTCGCCGTGCCGAAGTTCGTCAGCGGCAGCACGCCGCCCGAGCCCGACGGCGCCTCGGCGATCGCCTCGGCCGAGGCGAGCCGCGCCTTCTTCAGCGTCTGCGTCGTCACGAAGTCGCCGCCGGTCGTGCCGTCGTGGATGTGAAGCGTGAAGTGGCCGGAGCCGTCGGTCGTGACGGAGCCGCTCATCGAGTCGCCCGGGCGGACGGCGATGCTCAGGTTGACCGGGAACTTGGGGTACATCTCGTACCACGCGTAGTAGCGCGGGGTGCCGCCGCTACAGTCGGCGCTCGTCCCGGTCTGCTCGACCGTGTTCGACCCATCGCCGTCGAGGCCGACCCAGAAGCTCGAGTACGTCGTCTGCGACGTGCAGCTCGCGGTCGGCTGCTTCCAGCTCGCGGAGACGGTCGTGTACCGACCGTTGATGGCGCTGTAGCCGGACCAGTTCGAGCTCGTGCTCTGCGAGATCTTGTGGTTCGGCGCGAGCCGCGGCGCGTTCGTGCGCGCGACTGCGTGGGAGCTCGAGCCGATCAGCGCGAGCGTGAAGAGGAGAAGGGCGAAGACGACGGCGCGAAGACGCATGCGAATCCTCCTGTGCGGTTGACCCCTACGGCCGCCCGGAAGATAGAGCATCGGGCGGCGGATTTCGAGGGTACGCTGACCGAGCGGGCCCGTAGCTCAGCTGGTCAGAGCAGCCGACTCATAATCGGTTGGTCCCTGGTTCGAGTCCAGGCGGGCCCACTCTTACAGCTTTCAAATTCCCCCTTTTGAGGGTAGGCCGAACGGCCTAGGACCGCCGATGACTCGAAGCGAGGCGCGGAGGCAAACGGGTGGGGGTGCCGCAGCCCCGGGCGTTGAGTCC
>VAXK01000294.1:12340-12717 GCA_005885565.1 Actinomycetota bacterium | reverse complement strand
CCCGTCCGGGCGAGCCAGCCGTCGAAGTAGAGGCCCGAGGCGAGCACCGCCATCCGCGGTGTGCCGCGTGAGCGCCAGAGCTCGAGGCTCGTCCCGCGCGCCGCGGGCGAGGCGCCCGCGAGCTCGACCCGCGCGCCGAAGTCCTCGACGAGCAGCGAGCCGTGCAGCGCGCCGCGAGGCCCGACCAGCCGTCCGTCTCGCTCGATCCGCACCGTCTCCGCACCGAACGCATCGGTCGGCTCGGCGCCCTTCAGGAGCACGATCCTCGTAACGGAGGGGTTCCAGAACAGCTGCTCGAGCGCCCGGCCGCGCGGCGCGCCCGGCGTCTGGAGCAGCGTCACCGGCCCGAGCCCGTGCGCGGCGTGGTCGATCCACCG
>VAXK01000294.1:0-12259 GCA_005885565.1 Actinomycetota bacterium | reverse complement strand
CCGCCCCACCGCCGCCGCGCGACGAGCACGGCGGCCGCCGAGAGCGCCGCCGCGACGAGTGCGACCGCGAGCGCCCCGCTGCCGACGCCGAGGATGCCCTCGAGCCGGAAGACGGCGAAGAGGAAGGGCGAGTCCTGCTTGTTGTCGGCGGCGCTGAAGCCGGAAAGCGGGATGCGCGCCGAGAGCACGACCATGCCGGCCGCGATCGCGCCGACGACGAGCCGCCGCGGCCAGCCGCGCGCGACGTAGAGGCCGAACGTCGGCCCGACGAGCGGAAGCAGCGTGAACAGGTACCGCTCCTGGAAGCGCGTCGAGCCGCTCGACGCATAGAGCGCCGCCTCCGCGAAGAGCCCCGCCGCATACACGACGAGCAGCACCGCGAAGGCCCGCTCGGCCCGGCCGCGTGGGCGAGCGAGCGCCAGAACCAACGCCACCGCCGCTCCCGGGACGAGGATCCAGCCCGACGAGTACGCGAGCAGCATCGCATCCACGGCCGCCCAGTGGAGGATCGATCCCGCGCCGACCTTCAGGTGGGCGATCCCCGAGTAGTAGCCGAGCACGCGCGAGGGCCCGACGGCGAGCGCGGCCGCGACCGGCAGGGCGAGCAGGACGAGCGGAAGCCGGTGGACGCGCAGCGCCCGCCGCCGCTCCAGGACGAATGCCGCGACGACGAACGCGGCCGGGAGCACGACGTACTGGAGCCGGGCGAACGCGGCCAGGCCGCCGAGCGCGACGAACGCGAGCTGCGCGCGCCGCGTCGGGCGCTCGAGCGCGCACACGCCCGCGTAGATCCCGCCCAGGACGAGCGGGTACGCGATCGGGTCGGCCATCACGAAGGAGGCGTAGAGGAGGTCGGGGCAGGCGACGGCGAGCGCGGCCGCGCCGAGCGCAAGACCGCCGCCGAGGCCGAGCCGGCGGGCGAGCAGGTATACGGGCACGGCCGCGAGGGACATGGCGAGGGCGTTCAGCCCCTGCGTCAGCCGGTAGGCGACGAGCGGGTCGCCGAAGAGCCAGAAGGGCGCCGTCAGGAGCGGCTCGAGGAGCGCGGGGAAGTGCGCGGCGCTGCCGCGGATCGCCAGCCGTCCCGAGGTGGCGAGGCTGCGTGCCAGCCCGCCGTAGATGTACTCGTCCGGGAAGTACAGCGGCGTCGCGTGCGCGAACGCGGCCGCTAACCGCAGGACGAAGCTCGTCAGGACGATCGCCGGCAGCCCGATTCGGGCGGGGATCGCCGCGACCCGCGCGGCGGCCAGCGTGGGGCGCTCCGCGACGGGAGCGGCAACGTCGAGGGCCACCCCTCGGCTATCGGCAAGAGCCGGCTAGCGCTTCAATCCAGCTTCTCGACGAGCTCCTGCTCGTCCGCGCGCTCGAACGGCACGAAGAGCTTGCAGTGCGGGCACTTGAAGCCCTGGTAGCGAGGCGCCGCGCCGTCGAGGAGCTCGGCTCTGAACGGCTTGTGGCAGTGCGGGCACTCGACCTCGTAGACAGGCTCGCTGGAGGGCGCCTCGGCCACCCGATCGAAGGTACCAGAAGGGTTGCACCGCGCCGTCCGGTCACCTCCGTAGCCTGCGGGGCCGTGGACGAGGACGCTCTCCGGCGCGGCGTCGCCGAGTTCGTCGGCGCCTTCACCCTGATCTTCATCGGCGGCGGCGCGGGCATCGTCTCGGGCGGCGACATCGTCGCCGTGGCGCTCGCGAACGGGCTCGCCATCGGGATCATGGTCTCGAACCTCGGCCACATCTCGGGCGGGCACTTCAACCCCGCCATCACGCTCGCCTTCACGCTCGCGCGTCGGATCACGGCACGCCTCGCAGTGGTCTACTGGGTCGCGCAGCTCGCGGGCGCGGTCGCCGCGGCGCTCCTTCTGCGGGCGCTCTTCCTACACGGGCCGACCCTCGCCAGCGTTCCCCACGTGCACGGCGTAAGCCAGGGGAAGGGGCTCGTGATCGAAGTCGTGCTGACCTTCTTCCTCGTCTGGGCCGTCTGGGCGACCGCGGTCGATCCGCGGGGCGCTTTCAAGTCGATTGCCGGTCTCGCGATCGGGCTCACGATCACGATGGACGTCTTCATGGGCGGGCCCGTCACCGGTGCGGCGATGAACCCGGCGCGTGCGCTCGGCCCGCAGCTCGTGGAGAACTCATGGGGCCAGTGCTGGATCTACTACCTCGGCCCCGCGCTCGGAGCGGTCATCGCCGCGCTCGGGTACGAGTGGCTCTACCTCCGGCCGCTCCGGCCGGCCCCCGTCGGCCCGCCCGAGACCGGCGTCGAAGAGCCGCGCCCCGGCGACACCGCCGTTTCCTAGGGCCAAACGCTGCTCGCCGGGTGCAGGTCCAGCGTGCCGCCGTCGCGGCACTCCGGCGAGAAGTAGCCGTAGTCGACCGGCGGTCTGACGTTCCAGAACGTGTACGTCCCGAGCCGCGCCGCGTAGGCGGGCGGCGCGTAGAGGCGCCGAGCGACGCGCGCCGTCGACTGGAGGCCGTAGCACTCCGCGGCGGCCTCGTTCCGGACGCCGCCGAGGTGGTACGACTCGTGCGCGAGTGCGCTTGCCGCCCAGGCGAGCTCGAGCACCTCCTGTCC
Organism: Actinomycetota bacterium; assembly: GCA_005885565.1. Lineage (GTDB taxonomy): Bacteria > Actinomycetota > Thermoleophilia > Gaiellales > Gaiellaceae > AC-50. Next base: position 9,685 of record VAXK01000294.1, on the reverse strand, counting down.
GCACTGGCCGTGGCCGAGCTCCGTGCAGGCGAGCGATGGACGGCGACCCTCCCACAGCCGGTGCAGCATCGAGCAGACGGGCGGCGCGAGGAGCGCCTCGCGGCCGGGCGAGGCGCCGTAGAACGTGACCGAGCCGAGGATCGACGGGTCGGCCGTCGTGTCGCAGCGGACCGAGACGTCGCGCCGGCCGGAGATCTCCTCCGCCACGCGGTCGAGCGCGAGCGCGAAGCCGTGGTGCCGAGGCGTTCCGGGCCGCGAGAACGCGTGCCTCGCGTCGACCGCGCCGCCGAGGAGCGCGACCGCGAGGGCTACCGCGAAGATCGGCCGCATGACCCGAGGATCGGCGCGGCGGTCGCGCGGGTTGAGCGCCTTTCCGTCGCCCCCGCGCGTGGCCACATTCTCGGCCGAGGATTTCGTCTGCGGCATCCGGCGCGCCGGGCCCGCGACGGGTTCCGAGCCAACCCCGGGAGCCCGTGGCAGATCGCGGTCGCGCGTGTCCGCCGCGACCGCGTCGCGCTCGTCGCGCTCGGCTTCCTCGTCCTGTTCGTCCTCGTCGTCTCCGCTGGCGCCCCCACCGGTCAGTTTCCGTCGCCTGTTCTCATCCTCGTCTACAAGCGCGCCATGCGTATGGCGTAAAACGCTCGCGAAGGTGACGTAACGGCCTCAGCCGATAAGCCTGCCAACCCCCGTGGCTACTGGCCTCCCGCGTTCCGCCGATCCTCTGTCCCTCGAACCGCTTCCTTCGTCCGGCTCGAGCTGGCCGAGCCTGTGCCGTTCCCGGTGTAATCGAGCGTGCCGGATGTCGAGGCGTTGGAAGGATGGCCTGTGCCGTGACGGTTCCCGGCGGCTATCGGGTGCGGTCGGGGCGGTGTTCGAGGTCGTGTGCGCCGCCGATGAGGTCGTACAGGCGGTGCTTCACGTGCAGGTAGCGTTGATCTTGGAGCTTCGCGCGGGCGCGGCTTCGGTCGAGTTTCGGGTCGGTGTAGAAGCGGCGCGCCCAGGGTGAGGTGGGTTTGGCGAGGCGGGCGGCGGCGAGGATCGCGAGGCCGGGGATGAAGACGCCGAAGGCGCCGAGCTTTGCCTTTCCTTTGAGGAAGGCGACGAGGGCGAAGCACAGGTTGATGCTGATGATCGCGCCGAGGATCCAATGCGGGATGTCCTTGCTTGGGTCGCTGCCGAGTGGCGCGGTGGCGAGCAGACAGAGGGCGGCGAACGTGAAGCCCATGAGTGTGGCCTCGATCGAGCTCCGTCCCTCGTGCGTCCAGTAGACGTTGTCGAGGTGGAGGATGAGCGCGAACTCGTCGAGGGTGAGCGCGGCGCCGATGCCGAAGAGGGAGGAGAGCAGCAGCATCGAGTCGTCACCGGGGCGGAAGGCGATGATGGCCGTTCCCGCGGCGAGGCTGGCGACGATGCCAGGCACCAGGTGGTGCAGGTGGACTCCGCGCACCGAGCCGCTCCGCCATCCGTGCAGGCGGCTCAGTCGGGTGTAGGTGCGCGTAGCCGCGAACGTGAGCAGGAACGCGAGCAGGAGAAAGAAGAGCGGCTCGCGGCCTGGGTGGTAGACGTAGTGCCTGTAGCCAGGAATGAAGTGGAAGAAGTCCGCCACCAGCGTGAATCTACGCCTCGCCCCCGACGCCTGAGCGATCCGAGGACTCCCTGGTCAAGTTCGTGGTCTCGTGTGTCGCTCTGTGTTGGAACTGCGACAGCGGCGCTAGCCCGCGCTCTCGGCGTTGCGAAGGCCGCGCACTGCCCACAAGGAGAAGAGGGCGGCGAGCGCGAGCGCGGCCGCGAAGGCGGCTCCGACGTCGGTCGGCGAGCCGGCGAGGAAGCCGCGCCCGGCCTCGAGCACGCGTGTGAGCGGGTTGACCACCGCGACGGCGTGGATCCAGCCCTTGAGCAGCGAGAGCGGCACGTAGACGGGTGCGAAGAAGAGGGTCAGGAAGACGGGCATCTGCATCACTGGCCCCGCCTGCATCGTCCGCAGCCGCATCGCCACGCCGGAAGCCCACAGCAGCGCGGCGACGTTGAGAAGGAGAGCCAACGCGTAGAGCCCGAAGAGGTCGACGCCGCTGCCGCCGACCTTCATCCCGACCGCGAACGCGACGCCGGTCACGACCGCGACCGTGAACAGCCAGCGGATGAGCGCGGCGGCGCCGTAGCCGAGCACGATGCCGGCGCGGTTCGGCGCCGCCAGCATCAGCCGCCGGGCGAAGCCGCTCTCGAAGTCGCGCGCAATCCCGAAGCCGGTAAAGACGCCACCGAAGGCCGCCGACTGCAGCACGACGAAGGCGAACTGGAACGCCGTGTAGCCGAGCGGGAAGTCGAAGCCGGGCACGTCGCGCACGCGCGAGAGGCCGCCTGCGAAGGCCGTGAAGAAGAAGAGCGGGAAGATCAGCGAGGGGATCAGGAGCGACGGGTGCGTGAAGACGTTGTGCAGCGTCCGCCACGCGACCGCTCGTGCGACGGCAAAGCTCATCGGGCCATCCTCACCCTCAAGGCCCAGGAAGCGAGTGCGAGCGCGACGACGGTGATCGCGGCCGCGATCCCGAACCCGAGCGCGAGCGCCTGACCGTCCCAGCCGGTGATGAGCAAGCTGCGCACGCACTCGATCAGGTACGAGACCGGGTTGGCCGTCGCCAAGTCGCGGAACCAGCCGGCGGCGATCAGGTTGCGCGGGATGTTCATCGACGAGATGAACAGGAAGACGAAAAAGGCGGGGAAAATGCTCTGCACCGCCTCACCCGAGCCGGTCCGCAGCGCGGCGAAGGCGCCCAGTGCCCCGAAGCCGAGCGAGACGAGCAGGGCGAAGCCGAACAGGACGAGCACGCCGAGCGCCCCGGAGGCCGGGCGCACACCGACGGCGAGCCCGACCGAGAGGTACACGGTCGCCTGGATCACGCCCATCGTCACGACCCCGCCGAGCTGGCCCGCGAGCACCGCGATTCCCCGCATCGGCGTCAGCGACAGGCGGCTGAGGAAGCCGGTCTGGATGTCGCGCGCGAGGTCGGTGCCCGCGTTCATGGTCGCGAACAGCGCACCCTGGATGAACGGCACCGCCAGCGCAAAGGCGACGAAGGACTTCGTCGGGAAGCCCGGCAGGCGGGTCTCCGCCTTCAGCCCGCCCGAGTTGACCGCCAGCAGCAGCATCGGGAAGACGAGCGGGAAGACGACGTTCGCCGGCTGGCGGATCGTGCGCACGACCGAGCGGCGCGCGAGCAGGAAGACCTGGTCGGCGAACGCGCTCAAGCTGGTTCCATCGCCAGTCCGGGGCGGGCAGACTGCTCCTCCTCCGGCGCCTCGCCCTCGAGCGAGCGGCCGGTCTTCGCCAAGAAGACGTCGTCGAGCGAGGGCTGGTGCAGCTGCAGGTGCTCGACCTTCAACTCGTCGGCGTCCAGGGCGCGGACGATTCCGGCGAGGTCCGACTCGCCCTCGCGCAGCCGGACGGCGACTCCCTTCGCAGAGGTGATCGGCTCCCCGAAGCGCGCGAGGATCTCCCCGACCAGCTTGCGGTCGGCGGGATCGGCCGGAACCGCCTCGACGCTCGGGCGGCCGACCTGCGCCTTCAGCTCCGCGGGCGTGCCCTCGGCAACGATCCGGCCGTGATCGATGATCCCGACCCGGTCGGCGAGGACGTCCGCCTCCTCGAGGTACTGCGTCGTCAGGAAGACGGTCACGCCCTCCTCGCGCGCGAGCCGGCCGACCTCGCCCCACAAGGCCGTTCGGCTCTGGATGTCAAGGCCGGTCGTCGGCTCGTCCAGGAAGAGGACGGGCGGGCGGTGCACGAGCGCCAGCGCGAGATCGAGTCGCCGCTTCATCCCGCCCGAGTACCCGCCCACCTTGCGGTCGGCGGCTTCGGAGAGTCCGACGCGCGCGAGCAGCTCACCCGCCCGGGCGCGACGCTCGTTCCGCGGCATCGCCTGCAGCGAGGCTTGCAGGCGCAGATGCTCTCGTCCGGTCAGCAGCGGATCCAGTGCCGCTTCCTGGAGCGCGGCGCCGATCCGCATCCGAACCTGCGGACCCTCGTGGACGACGTCGTAGCCGGCGACGCGCGCCGTCCCCGCCGTGGGCGGCAGGAGCGTGGTCAGCATATGGACCGTCGTCGACTTGCCAGCCCCGTTCGGGCCTAGGAAGCCGTAGATCTCACCCGACCTGACCGCGAGGTCGATCCGATCCACGGCCCGCGGCCCGTTCTTGAACTCCCGAACCAGGTGTTCTGCCTCGATCGCATCCATGACGAGCCAGACTACCCAAACAGTTGCCCCTGTCAAGTATGAACGTACTCAACTATCATGGCGGGATGGCGACGACAAGGACGACGGCGAGTGGGCTCGCGCGCGAGGCGCAGAAGCTCTTCTTCGAGATCGGCATGGAGCACCGCGCGCGAGTAGGCGCAGCGTTGAGTGAACTCGGGCTGACGTTCTCCCAAGCGCACGCCCTACGCTTGCTCGACCCCGACCGTCCCCAGCCGATGAGCATGCTCGCCGACCGCCTCTTCTGCGACGCCTCCAACGTCACCGGCATCGCCGATCGACTCGAGACCCGCGGACTACTCGAACGGCGTACCGGCGAAGGCGACCGCCGCGTCAAGACGCTCACACTGACCGCCCCCGGGGTCACCCTGCGCGAGCGCGTGCTCGAGATCATGGCCGAACCACCCGCCGCGATCGCCGCCCTCACACCATCCGATCAGCGCGCCCTGCGCGACATCCTCCGCCGCGCCGTCGAGCTCAGCCGCGCCTCTGCACAGGGCACAGGGACGCGCGCGTAGTGCGGCACCAAGTCGGGTTGCTATCTGGCCTGGCTGCTCTGCTGAGCGATCGGCCAGGCCAGGGCAGAGATGTCCTCGGGACTTGAGGCCCGGCCGACGCTGACGGGTGACCGCCGCCGCCGGCTGGGCCGGCGATGGCGCTCTCCGTCGATGTGTGGCGGACTCGTCGGCGGAACGCTGCGTGCGGTTGCAGGTGTAATCGAGCGTCCTCGCACCTCGTCCTGCCGTGGATCACGTTCGCGCTCTTCGGGACCGCGCTCGGGGTGTGCATCTACGTCGAGTCGGTCTTCAACCTCCCGGGGCTCGGGCACCGCATGGTCGACTCGACCGCCCTCGGCGTCCTCGACATGCCGCTCATGATCGGCGTGATCTTCGTCTCGGCGGTGACGATCCTCGCGCTGAACCTGCTCATCGACCTGACCTACAGCCTCATCGACTCCCGCATCACCCGCGTCTCGAGCCGGATGGCCGACGTGCCGGTGCGGTGGGTGGCCTAGGGCGTCGTCGGGAGCGAGCGCTCGTCGATCCCGCCGCCGCGTGCGATCTGCTCGACCAGCATCCGGTCGGTGATCCACTCGACCGGCGCGCGGTCGTCGGTGAGCGGCGCCCCGCTCGGGCGAACCGGCGCGAGCTCGCGCCGGAAGAGCGGCACGAGGCTCGCGAGCCGCCCGTGGACCCGGGCGACGCGCCGCAGGAGCTCGTCGCGCGAGACCGGCCGGTCGAGACCCAGGAGGAGGTCGTTGAAGCGAAGCGCCCACCAGCGCCACGCCTGTGGGAAGGCCGAGAGGAGCGTCGTCCCGAGCGCGCGCGAGAGCCGGTGGTCCTTCGGCGTCGCCGCCACGTTCAGCGCCACCATGCCGCCCGGCCGCAGGTGCTCGCGGACGAGCGCGAAGAACTCCCGGGTCGCGAGGTAGAACGGGATGTACGGCTGCCGGTACGCGTCGACGACGACCAGGTCGTAGCGCCGCTTCGTCAGCTCGAGGTACGGCCGCCCGTCCCCGGTGATCACGTGCAGGCGCGGGTTGTCGCCGAGACCGAGGAAGCGCCGCGCGGCGCGCGTGACCGCGGGGTCGAGCTCGACGCCGTCGATCTGCACGCGCGGCCAGAAGCGGCCGTACGCGCGCCCGACCGTACCGCCCGCGTTCCCGATCACGAGCATCCGCTCCGGCGGCCGGTCGAGGAGTGGCGGGAGCAGCAGGAAGAGATCCCAGTAGCCGCCGGTGAGCACCGTGCCGCGCCGCCAGGTCGAATGCGCGACGAGGCCCTCGTTCAGCTCGAGCACCCGCGAGCCGTCGCTCTGGCGGACGACGGAGACGTACTGGTACGGCGACTCCGTCTCGAAGAGCAGGCCCGACGTGTGCTTCACCGCGCCCGGCGGCACAAGTAGGAGCGCCGCGACCAGGGCGGCGGGCAGCAGCGCCCTCCGGCCGAGCAGGAGCGCCGCCGCGAAGGCGAGCAGCGCCGCCGTCCCGACCATCGTCCTCTCCGTCCCGAAGGCCTCGATCGTCACGAGCGCCGAGACGAAGGTCCCGAGGATGCTCCCGACCGTCGAGAGCGCGTAGAGCCGGCCGGCGACCTGCCCGGCCTCGCGGACGTCCACGAGCGCGAGCCGGATCGCGAACGGCGAGACCATCCCGAGCAGCGTGATCGGGACGGCGAAGAGGCCGAGCGCGGCGAAGAACGAGCCCGCGACGGCGCCCACCGAGAGCGCGTCGAAGCCGCGGAGCGCGAGGTCGAGGAGCGGCCGCGCGACGAACGGCGTCGCCGCGATGAAGACGCCGGCGGCGAGGACGAGCGAGCCGAGGAGGCGCGGGTCCGGCCTCCGGTCGGCGAGCTTCCCGCCCAGCCAGTAGCCGACCGAGAGGTAGACGAGGATGAGCCCGATGATGTTCGCCCACACGACCGTCGAGGCGCCGAAGTAGGGCGCGAGGAGGCGCGAGGCCGAGATCTCGGTCGCGAGCGCCGCCGCGCCCGAGGCGAAGACCACGAGCCCGAGCCTGCGCGAGCCGACGCGTGCCTCCGCCGCGGCGGCGCTTCGGGGGCGACGCGCGATCGAGAGCGGCTCCGCGGTGCTCGCGTCCACCGGGACGGAGTTTGCCGGGTAAGGTCGCGGCGTGTGCTTCGAGCTCGACTCGAGCCCGCCGATCCCGGCGCTCTCGGGCGCGGCCGTGTCGCAGGAGGACCTCGTCCTCGAGTCGGCGGAGGGCACGCGCTACTTCGGCCGGACGGCGGGAGTCGGCAAGCGCGGCGACGACTTCCGATGCGTGGCGCCGCGTGCTCGAGTTCATCCGGCGCCCCTCGTGAGCGAAGGAGGTGTCCAGCCCGCATCCGCCGGGTTGAGGTTCGTCCCGGGCGGGACGATGTCGTCGATGCGGTCGAGGAGCTCGTCGTCGAGCGAGACGTCGAGCGCGGGGAGCTGGCTCTCGAGCTGCTCCATCGTGCGCGGCCCGATGATCGCGGCGGTCACGGCCGGGTGCCGGATCACGAACGCAATCGCGAACTCGATCAGGCTGAACCCGGCCTCCTCGGCGAGCTGCGCGAGCCGCTCGGCCGCGTCCAGCTTGCGCTGGTTCGCGGGTAGCGACAGGTCGTAACGCCGCGGGATTCGTCCCGCCCGGCTGCTCGTCGGCGGCTCGGCGCCCTTGCGGTACTTCCCGGAGAGCCATCCGCCCGCGAGGGGGCTCCACGGGATGACGCCCATCCGGTACTGCGCGCACACCGGCAGCACGTCGGTCTCGACCCCGCGGACGAGCATCGAGTACGGCGGCTGCTCGCAGACGAAGCGCTCGCGCCCGCGCCGCTCCGCGACCCACTGCGCCTCGACGATCAGGTGGGCGGGGAATGTGGAGCTGCCGAGGTAGCGGATCTTGCCGGCGCGCACGAGGTCGGTGAGCGCGCCCAGCGTCTCGTCGAGGTCGGTGCCGGGGTCGAACCGATGCACCTGGTAGAGGTCGATCCAGTCGGTGCCGAGGCGGCGGAGGCTCGCGTCGACCTCCCGCATGATCCAGCGGCGCGAGTTGCCGCGCTCGTTCGGGTCGTCGCCCATCGAGCCGTGGAACTTCGTCGCGAGGACGACGTTGTCGCGCCTCCCGCCGGCGAGCGCCTTGCCCACGATCTCCTCAGACTCGCCGCGCGAGTAGACGTCGGCGGTGTCGACGAAGTTGATCCCGGCGTCGAGCGCGCGGTGGATGATCCGGATCGACTCGTCGTGGTCGGGGTTGCCCCACGCGCCGAACATCATCGCGCCGAGGCAGAGCGGGCTCACCTCGACGCCGGTCGCTCCCAGGGGGCGGTATTCCACGCGGCGAGCCTACCCGCGGGGCTTGAGGCTGCGCCCTCCGCTGCCGATCTAGCCCCTGTGCTCCAGCCCGACTATCCCTGGCGCCCGCTCGGCCGGCTCCTCGTCGAGGAGGGGCTCGTCGCCTCCGCCGACCTCGACGCCGCGCTCGCCGAGCAGCAGCTCACGGGCCGACGGCTCGGCGAGGTCCTCGTCGCCCGCGGCGTCATCTCCGGGCCGGAGCTGACGCGCGCCCTCGCCGCCCAGTGCGGCATCGACGTCACGCTCGCGCCCGCCGCGGAGGCCCGTCCGGCCGAGCCGGCCGAGAGTGAGCCGCAGCCGTGGCGGCCGCTCGGGAGCCTGCTCGTCGAGCGCGGCGCTTTGACGGAAGCACAGCTGACCGAGGCTCTCCTCGAGCAGCAGACGAGCGACCGGCGGCTCGGTGAGATCCTCGTCGGGCGCGGACACGTCACCACCCTTGACCTCGTCGCCGCCGTGATCGACCAGCACGGCCTCGAGCGCTCGACGGCGGCCGGCGACTTCGCCTCCGCCTCACTCTCCTCTCGCGCGCGCGAGGTCTACGAGGTGGAGGGCGAGGACGGCCCTGGGCAGGCGAGCGTGCTCTACCGCACCGGCGGCTTCCTCGACGCGACCGACTTCGCTTTCGAGCTGCTCGACGGCGGGAATCGCGGCTGGCTGCGGATCTTCCGCCTGCGAAACGGCGAGCGGGAAGAGGTCTGGGCCTACGACGAGGGCCGCGCGGCGGAGGCCGCCGCGTCGCCGAACGTCATCGAGCTGTACGGCTTCGACCCGGCCCGCTGGACGGGCCCGCCGTCCTACCCGGCCGCCTGACCTGCCGAGCCAGGTCCCGCGGCGGCCCGGTCCGAGTGACAGTCACTCGGGCACGCCCGCCGGCGGCCAGGGGACGAATCAAGTGCATGACACGAGCGCGTGCCGGGTATGCGGCGCGCGATGCCGTTCCGTCACGAAGCGCTCTTCTACTCCGGGCGGGACGACTTCGTTCGCCGCACCGCCGTGTTCCTCCGCGACGCGGTCGCCACCGAGGAGCCGGCGCTCGTCGTCGTCGATGCGGCGAAGATCGCGCTGCTGCGAGAGGAGCTCGACGGCGCCGCGCATGCGGTCCATTTCGCGGACATGGCCGAGGTGGGCTCGAACCCGGCCAGGATCATCCCGGCCTGGCGCGAGTTCGTCACGCGGCACGCGCCGACCGGGCGGCGCCTGCGCGGGATCGGCGAGCCGATCTGGCCCGAGCGGACCGCGACCGAGCTCGCCGAGTGCGAGCGGCATGAGTCGCTGCTCAACTTCGCCTTCGCGGGCAGCCCGTCCTGGTGGCTCCTCTGCCCATACGACACCGAGGCGCTCGAGCCGGCGGTGCTCGAGGAGGCCCGCCGCACGCACCCGTTCGTGCTCGAGGACGGCGTGGGGCAGCCGAGCGCCGACTACTACGGCCTGAACGCGATCGCCGCTCCGTTCGACGAGCCGCTGCCCGAGCCGCTCGCCTCGGCGCAGGAGCTCGCGTTCGGCGCCGACCCGCTCGCGGCGCTCCGCTGGTTCGTCGCCCGCCGCGCCGCGGAGGCGGGGCTCGGCGCGTCGCGCCTCACCGACCTCGTCCTCGCCGT
>VAXK01000293.1 GCA_005885565.1 Actinomycetota bacterium | reverse complement strand
CCTCCGTGCCGACGAGGACGAGACCAGCCTCGTAGCGGTCGAGCAGGTGGTAGTCGTGCCGCGCCCGGCGGTTCTCCGCGACGAGCTTGATCCCCTTTTGACGCACGATGGCGCCAAAGCTACTCGACGCGGTGCACCATCCAGAGGTTGGGCTCGAAGTAGAGCCCGAGATCTTCTTCGCGGTCAACGGCGACCGGCGCGAGCCCCTGCGGGAAGACGTACTCGCCGCTCTCCGGAAAGGCCATCTCGGTCCAGGCCTCCCACTCGGCGACGGTGCCGCTGATGCGCATCGACCGTGGCTCGGGCCGCAGGATCTCACCGCCGAGGCGCACGTGCGTGCGGATCCACGGGTCGAACGGGAGGCCGTCCTCGCGCGTCCAGCGCGCGTAGCGCTCGATCGGCGTGAGCGGGTAGCGCTCCTTCCAGCTCGGCCGCACCGGTGCAAGCAGTGCGCCGAGGGCGTGGCGGCGGCCGATCTCCCGCATCCCCTCGAGCATCGCGCGGCTGAGCCCGCCGCCCTGCGCCGACGGCCGGATCTCGATCGCCATCGCCGAGAGCGCGTTCGGCTCGCGACCCTCTTCCCGCAGAGCGACCCCGAGCTCGATCATCCCGTCGATCCCGGCCGGGAGCCCGTCCGGCGTGCCGTCCCACGTGCACGGGATCGTGTGCCCCTCCGCGAGCACGACGTCCTCGTCCTCGTCGTAGAGGACGAACTGAAACTCGGGGAAGTCGTCGTAGAGCCGTTCCCAGTAGCGGTTCAGGACGTCGCCGTGCGTGTTGTACGCGGGCCAGACGTTGAAGTCGACCCGATCGCCGAGATCCGGCCGCTCCGCATGTGTCATGAGATCGGACACTTACAAGATCCTTCCATCTCGCTACACCTTCGGCTGCAGGCTGCCGAGGGACCCTCTAATGTCCTTTTGGCAGCGAATGGCTACCGACGATCGGCAAACGGATCCGCTTGAACGACGGCCCGCAGACGAGCTCGAGCATCAACGCGGCCGTGTGTATAAGGGTTTGGCCCCGAACAGTTCCGGCACGAGTGACGGATCTCGCCATTACGCACCGCACGAGAATCCAGACCGCCTTCCTCTTCCGATTATCCGCAGAGCTGAAGACGAGGTTGGGCGACCGATCTACTGCCGATATGCCTGGATCAACGCCAGCGAGACCTCATGCGTCTACGCGGTCGTGGGTCCCAAAGGCTTCTGCTGGGCGAATGGAAACCTAACTGGCGCAGCTTGGGAGATCGACATTGTCCCCTGGTTGGTAAATACACATGCCTCGCGGTGGGTTCTCGAGACCCCTAGTCAGGTTTCGAGTCGAGCACTTGACCTCGATTCCTCTGTTCGAAAGCAAGATCTTCAGCCCTTCGATTACTTAGCTAGATGGTTTCTCGATCTTTTCGGCCTTTTCCCGTCGTCTGTTCAAGTTCTGTTTCAGGAACCGTTCGAAGCTGACGCGCCAGATTGGGTCTCCAGCCACTGGTGCACATCAAGCCATGAGACGCCAGGGGGCGAGCGTAAGTACAGCTACTATCAGTGGGCCTTCGCGACAAGAACCGAAGTCGCCGTTGCTATTGCGTTCGGCATCCGCGAGGTCGTCAGGCCCCTCCATACGTCCTGGGGCATGATCTGGGACGAGCTAATGGAGACCTCTTGGTTAACCGCCCGAGGAACATGGTACGCCGCCCCGCGGGAAGTGTCGCGCGAGCACGACGCATATTCGCTGCTCGGGGTGAGCGCGGCGGCGGGCGACGAAGAAATCGCTCGCGCATATCGCCGCCTTGCGAAGTATCTTCATCCTGATTCGTCCAGCTTCGGAGCCGGGCCTGGCACGCCTCTGCGAGATTTCACTGCACTTTCGGCTGCATACGAGGCAATCAAATCGAGGGAGGCTCGATCGACGTATGTGCCGACGAGGACGTTCCGTTCCTCGCTCCTCCCGACCATTGGCGATGTCGGCTGGTGGGTTGCCCCCGAGAACGCGTTGCGCGAACCAATCGACTCGCCAGGTCAACTAGCGGTTCGCGGTTAGACCCGAGACGATATGGCCGGGGGCGAGAGGCCGAGCTTATGTGGCGCGCGAGGAGTGGGCATCCAGCTGAGCCCGAAGAGGAGCCCGAAGGACGGGGCTATCGCGAGCGGGATTGCGACAACGGCAGGCAGCATGACGCCAAGGCTACGCCGCTCCGGCAGCGGCGTCAGTGCGGCTAGCCACACCCTTTGGGTTCGGCAGCCAGGTCGTTACGATGGGTCGCCGATGACTCGGCGTTCGCCCTACCTCGAGGAGATCCTCCGGCTCGACCCGGTCGACGACCACACGCGGATCACGCAGCTCGTCGTCTGCTACGAGTTCCCGTTCGACACCACGCGGTCGCTCGAGATGGCGTTCTTCCGCACGTATGCCATCCCGGAGATCGGCGAGCGCCTCGACTCGACGCAGGAGTTCGCGCGGCGCGCGCAGCGGCGCTACGACGACACGGATCTGATCGTGTCCACGCTCGTCGAGGACGGCTACGACAGCGAGACCGGCCGGCGGGCGCTTCGGCGCATGAACCAGATTCACGGCCGATTCCCGATCGCGAACGACGACTTCCTGTACGTCCTGTCGAACTTCGTCTTCGAGCCGGTGCGCTGGACCGACCGCTTCGGCTGGCGGCGCATGGTCGAGAACGAGCGGCTCGGGATCTTCCACTGCTGGCGCGAGATCGGCCGCCGGATGGGGATCACGGACATCCCGGAGCGCTACGAGGACTTCGAGCGCTTCAACGTCGAGTACGAGCGCGAGCGGTTCCGCTACAGCGACGGCGGCCACCGGGTGGCGGTCGCGACTCGGGACATGTTCCTGCGCTGGTTTCCCGGGCTGCCGCGCGCGCTCGGCGAGCGCGCGATCTACGCCGTCCTCGACGATGCGCTCCTCGACGCGCTCGGCTTTCCGCGCCCGACCGCCTTGGAGCGACGCGCCGTCGAGGCGGCACTGCGCCTCCGCGGGCGCGCGCTGCGTCTCTTCCCGCCGCGGCGCAGCCCGCGTCTACGGACGGCCGGGCGGCGGCGCAGCTACCCGCGCGGCTGGCGGATCGACGAGCTCGGGCCGGCCTAGAGTCGCCAGAACGGCCCGGTGAGACCGAGCCGGTTCAGGATCGCCTGGTTCTGCTCACGCGTATGCGGCTGCCAGTCGGGCGCGAGGCGGTCGCTCCACCACGCGTGCGCGAGGTCGCACAGCGTCGTCACCGGGACCGTCGCCCCTGGCGGGCGGCCGGCGAGCCAGAGCTCGACGTGCTCCTCCGACCGGAAGAGGTTCATCGTGCTTCAGGTGAAGACGATGTCGTCCCACCAATGGGCGGCGGGCACGAGGCAGTGGAAGAGGAGGCTCTCGTCGTCGGGGCGCTCGTCGCGCACCTCGATTCCGATCGGCTCGCCGCAGTCGGGACAGGCCGTCTGGACGCGGCCGTCGACGTGCAGGGCGGCGCAGATCCCGAAGGCGTCCCAGGCGCAGTTCCCGTACCACGAGCGGCCGGCCGCCTCGACGCGATAGGCCGTCGGGACGGCGGAGAAGGGATTCGCCATGCGGATCTCGCTCGTCCGCGGCTCGAGCACGAGCGCGTGAGCGTCGTGGAGCCGGCGCCAGCCTTCCGCGACCTCCGCGCGCGTGAGCGCGGCCGCCTCTGCGACGTCGTCGGCGCTCGGAGCCCGCCCGAGCTCGACGAAGAGCCGGTAGGTGAGATTGCGGAGGTCGAGGTCGCGGTCGTCCATCACGGGAGCCCGAGCGACACCTTGCCCTCGCTGCGCCTGATCTCGTCGACCCGCACGTCGATCGCGTCGCCGAGGCGGTAGCGGCGGCCGGCGCGCCGGCCTACGAGCGCGGTCGCGAGCTGATTCGGCTCGAAGTAGTCACCGGCGAGCCGTCGCGCGGGCAGGAAGCCCTCGAAGACCTCGCCGAAGCGGACGAACAGGCCCGAGCCGATGATCCCGATGATCTCGCCCTCCCACGGCGCCTCCCAGCCGCGTTCGAAGAGCTCGGCCTCGAGGAGCCAGGCCAGGCAGAGCTCGTCCGCGAGGTACTCGGCCTCGGCAGCCTCGCGCTCACGCGCGGAGGTGTGCTCCGCGAGGGCGCCGAGATCCTCGGGCGGCGGGTCGTCGACGGCGCCGAGCTCGCGCAGCAGCGCGCGGTGGCAGACGAGGTCCGGATAGCGGCGGATCGGCGACGTGAAGTGGCAGTACGCCGCGCTCGCGAGGCCCGAGTGGCCGAGGTTGCGCGGGTCGTAGCGCGCCTGCTTCAGCGACCGCAGGACAAGCGCGGGAAACGCCTCTCTCCCCCGCCCCGACCGCGAGACGTAGCCGGTGACGGTCTCGCTGACGTCGGCCGCGAGCCGCGCGGCCTCCGCCGGGGAGAGCCGCTCGTCCTCGGGCGCGGGCGGCGTGGGCACCTCCAGGTCGACGAGGCGGGCCAGGAGGAGTGCAATCGCCTGTGGGTCGGGCCTCTCGTGGACGCGGTAGAGCGTCTCGCGCCGCCGGCCTGCGAGGAGGCCCGCCACGGCCTCGTTCGCGCGGATCATCAGCTCCTCGACGAGCGCGTGGGCGCGCGGCTCCTCCTGCCGCCACGCGCGCTCGACCCCGCCGCGGCCGTCGAAGGCGAACTCGATCTCGGGCGACTCGATCCGAAGGGCGCCGCGCGCGAACCGCTCCCGCCGGATCCCGGAGGTCAACTCCTCGGCGAGCTCGAGCGCGGCAACCACCTCCGGCTCGGCCTCGCGCCGCTCCGCCTGACCGTACGTGAGCCGCGCGCGGCTGCGGATCACCGAGCGGTAGAAGAGCGGCTCGCCGGCCGGCGGCAGCTCCACGGTGACGCAGAGCCGTTCGACGTGCGGCCGCAGGCTACAGAGGTCGTCCGCGAGCTCGGGCGGGAGCATCGGCGCCACGCGCCCCGGCACGTAGACCGAGTTCGCTCGGTCGGCGGCGCCCCCGTCGAGCGGCGAGCCGGCCGGGACGAACCAGGACACGTCCGCGATGTGCACCCACGCGCGGATCCCATCGCCCTCACGCCGCACCGCGATCGCGTCGTCGAAGTCCTTCGCGGTCTCGGGGTCGATCGTGACCGCGAGCGCGTCGCGCAGGTCGACACGTCCCTCGAGGCTCGGCTCCGGCGGGTCGTACGGCTCGAAGGGCCGCCGCAGCCCGCGCTCGACGAGCGCGCCCTCGAGCGCCGCGTCGATCGACCTCGCCGGGCCGAGCACGCGCTCGACTCGCGCCCGCCCTCGGCCGGGTCGGACCGCGACGAGGTCGCCCGCGTCCACCTCCCCGAGCCCCTTGCGGTCGAGGACGAGCGGCACTCCCGGCTGGAAGAAGGGCTCGCCGACGACGAGCTTCCCTCGCCGCGCGACCTCGACGACGACGAGGTCGGTCGAGGGCCGGCTCAGATCCTGAGGAACCGGCGCAGCGTGATTCCCGAGCCGGCCGCGCCGAGGCCGAGGCCGACGCCGAGGAGCGCGAGCGCGTTCAGCGCGAACGGGATCGCGCTCACGTCGCTGCCCGCGTCGATGTGCCCGAGGATCGTCGGCAGCACGAGCTCCTTGCCGAGCAGGAGCAGGACGATCGCGATCAGCGAGCCGACGACGCCGGTGATCAGCCCTTCGAGCATGAACGGGCCGCGCACGAACCAGTTCGTGGCGCCGACGAGCTTCATCACCTCGATCTCGCGCCGTCTGGAGAAGATGGAGAGGCGGATCGTATTCGCGATCAGGAGCGTCGCCGCGACCAGCAGGATGAGCACCGCGATCACGAAGACGAGCTCGATCACGTGAGCCACGCGCAGGATCCGCTTCGCCGCCTTCTTGCCGTAGCCGATGCTCTCGACCCCCGGCGGGTGCGGCGAGAAGCTGCGGTAGATCGCGTCGGCATACTCGGCCTTCTTTGGCTCCACCTCCTCGGAGGCGGGCAGCGGGTTCGAGGTCAGGCCGGCCTTGAAGAGGTCGGGGTAGCGCTTCTTCATCCGCTTGAGCGCCTGGTCGCGTGAGACGAAGGTGTAGCTCTTCACGCGCGAATCCGCGTGGAGCTTTGCCGCCACGGCGTTGATCTGCGCGGCGGTCACCTCGTGGCCGCAGGTCGTCTCGGTGCAGAAGTAGACCTTGACGATGACCTCTTTCTTCACGTGGTGGCTCCACGAGACGACCCACGTGCCGAGCGCGATCAGGAGACCCAGCAGGAACATGCCGATGAGGACGGTCATCGTCGCGGCGAGCGTCGTCGACGCGCTCGCCCGCAGCGACCGGAGCGCCTCGGCCACCAGCATGCGCGCCCTCATTCGGAGGTGTAGCCCCCGCGCCGCTCGTCACGCGCGAGCCGCCCCTCCTCGAGCGCGATCACGCGCTTCCGCATCTTGTCCACCATCTCGCGGTCGTGGGTGACCATGAGGATCGTCGTCCCCGAGCGGTTGATGCGGTAGAGGAGCTGCATGATCCCGACGGAGGTGTCGGGATCGAGGTTGCCGGTCGGCTCGTCGCAGACGAGGAGCGGCGGGTGGTTGACGAACGCGCGCGCGATCGACACGCGCTGCTGCTCGCCGCCCGAGAGCTCGTCGGGATAGGAGTTCATGCGCTGCGCGAGACCGACGAGATTCAGCACCTCCGGCACCTTGCGGCGGATCGATCCCTTGCCCTCTCCCTGCACCTTGAGCGCGTAGGCGACGTTCTCGACCGCCGTGCGGTTCGGCAGCAGCTTGAAGTCCTGGAACACGCAGCCCACGTTTCGGCGCAGAAGCGGCACCTTCGAGCGCTTGAGCCGCGCGAGGTCACGACCGCCCACGATGATGCGTCCCGCCGTCGGCTCGAGCTCCTTCAGCAGAAGGCGGACCATCGTCGACTTCCCCGAGCCCGAGGCGCCGACGACGAAGACGAACTCGCCCTTCTCGATCACGAAGCTGACGTCCTGAAGCGCCTTGACGCCGAGGTCGTACTCCTTCGTGACGCCCTCGAACACGATCATCGCCCCCGCGCTCGACGGCTGCGGGGTCGGCTCGCGTTCGACTGGGCGGGGGAGTGTCGGGGCTTCGGAGGTCACGTCTTCACCGGGTTCACGAAGGGCGGAGGGCGATCCGCGCCGGCTAGGGTCGTAGAGCCCGGGAGTCTAACGAAACGGACGGCTTACACAACCTTTCCAGCGGCTTTCGCCAACAACCACTCCCGGATGAACCCGTCGAGGTCGCCGTCGAGGACGCCCTGCGCGTTGCCGACCTCGTAGTCGGTCCGGTGGTCCTTCACGAGCTGGTAGGGATGGAGGACGTAGCTGCGGATGGCGTTCCCGCCGAAGCCCATGTGCACGGCGCCGCGTTCCCGCGCCAGCTCGGCCTCCCGCTCCTCCTCGGCCTTCTCGGCCAGGCGCGAGCGGAGGATGCGGAGCGCGGTCTGCTTGTTCGAGGACTGCGAGCGCTCGTTTTGGACGCTGACGACGATCCCCGTCGGGAGGTGCGTGATCCGCACCGCCGAGTCGGTCTTGTTCACGTGCTGGCCGCCGGCGCCGCTCGCGCGGTAGGTGTCGATGCGGAGGTCGTTCTCGTCTACCTCGACCCGGCCGTCCTCGGTGAGGAGCGGCGCCGGGATCACCTGCGTGAACGACGTGTGCCGGCGGTGCGCCTGGTCGAAGGGCGAGAGGCGGACGAGCCGGTGCTTGCCGCGCTCGGCCTTCAGCACGCCGTAGGCGTTCTCGCCCTCGACGGTGAAGGTGGCCGACTTGAGGCCCGCCTCCTCGCCGGGGCTCGCCTCGAGGAGCTCTGTCTTGAAGCCGCGCCGCTCCGCCCAGCGCAGGTACATCCGGAGCACCATCTCGGCGAAGTCCTGCGCGTCGGTGCCGCCCGCGTCGGACTGGATCGTGACCACGGCGTCGCCGGCGTCGTACTCGCCGCTGAAGAGCGCGTCTTCCTGGAGCCGTTCGAGCTCGGCGCGCGTCTCGTCGAGCACCGGCCGCAGCTCGTCCTCCTCGAAGGCGCCGATGCCTTCTTCGAGGAAGCGCAGGTTGTTCTGGAGCACCTGGAAGCGCTGGAGCTTCTTCTGGATCCGGTTGTGCTCGGTCGAGAGGCTCGCCGCGCGCTGCTGGTCGCTCCAGAAATCCGGCTTGCCGAGCTGCTCCTCGAGCTCGCGGAGACGGTCGTTCAGCGCCGGGACGTCAAAGGTAACCACGGGCCCAGTCGAGCTGGGCCCTGATCTCCTCGAGCTGCTGCTCCAGCGGCTGGACGCTCGGCTCGGTCACGACGGCGGATGCTACCCGCGCCTGCGGAAGCGTCGCTCGACAGCGCGCAGGCGGGCGAGCGGCTCCACCGGGTCGCGCTGTCCCCGGCCGAGCCAGACCGCGCGGGCGAAGCGGCTCGCCGCCTGCTCGTCGATCGGCGTCACGACCGGGCCGTGGACGAGCAGGCCGTCGGTGCGCTCGCGCGCGAGCTTCGGGAGCAGGTCCTCGGCGAGCCACTCGCGGCCCGGCGCGACGGCGGCCTCGGCCGTGATCCGGTAGAGCTCGCTGTCGAGCTGTTCGGTCTCCACCACCCGCGGCGGGCGGATGAAATGCGTCGGCCCGACCGGCACGATCGTCCCGAGCCGCTCCACGAGGCGCTCTCCAGCCTCGAGATCGCTGACGAAGAGCTCGATCTCGAGGTCGCGCCGCGCGCGCGGAATGAGGCGCGTCGCGAGCACCTGGTGGTTCTGCACGCGGATGACCTCACCGTGGACGGAGCGGAGCTTCACCGAGCGGAGCGAGACCTCCTCGACGACGCCCTGAAGGCCCCACGGCTCGATCGACACCAGGTCGCCGACCTCGAACCAGTTCTCGAAGAACATGAGCAGGCCGGCGATGATGTCCCAGAGCACGCGCTGGACCGCGAAGCCGACCACGATCGCGACGAACGCGCCGCCGGCGATCGTGTCGGCGCGTCGCACGCCGCTCAGGACGATGATCGAGAGCACGAGCGCGAGCCCGAATGCGACGTAGCGGACGCTGGTCTGCGTCAGCGAGGCGGCCGTCTCGCGCTGCTGGAGGCGCGCGACCGCGTCGGCCGGTGCGTCCTCGCCCTGTACGGCCCGCCGAGAGACGAGCCAGGCCGCGACGAGGCCCGCGATGCGCGAGACGACGATCGCGCACAGGAAGAGCCCGACGATCAGGACGAGCTCCGCCAGCGCGCGCGGCAGGGGGATCAGGTCGACGAGGTGGCGCATCCGATCCGCAACGTAGCGATTCGGCCGCTAGGCGCTCACAGACGCGCGCCGGTAGCGGTCAGGGAGGGGGGCTCGTGGGGGGAACCGGCTGTTCCCCCCACGTTCCTAAGCGCCGTGGCACTTCTTGAACTTCTTGCCCGAGCCGCACCAGCACGGGTCGTTGCGGCCGATCTTCTCGTGGTCGGAGACCACGCGCTGCACGGCCAGCGGCTCCTCCCCAAGCGCTCCGGCTCCGGCGCCGTCACCGTCGCCCATCAGCTCGCCCGCGGCCGCGGCTGCCGCGCCGATCGCCTGCGCGCCCGCGACCGACTCGTGCTGGTAGCTCAGGTTGCCGTTCACGGCCTGGGCCTCCTGAGCCTCCTGGAGCGCCTCCGCGTCCTCGATCGTCACCTGCATGTGGAAGAGCTGGAGGACGACTTCCTCGCGGATGGCCGCGTTCAGCTCCTCGAACATCACGTGCCCCTCGGACGTGTACTCGACGAGCGGGTCCTTCTGCGCCATGGCGCGCAGGTGCACGCCCTCGCGCAGGTAGTCCATGTTCTCGAGGTGCTCGCGCCAGCGGGTGTCGACGACGTTCAGGATCACGAAGCGCTCGAGCTCGCGTAGGAGCTCCGCCCCGAACTCCTCCTGCTTCGCCTCGTAGCGCTCCTGCGCGTCGGTCTGGAAGTCCTCGACGAGCGCCTCGCGCGTGATCCCGGTGCCGTAGTCCTCACGCAGCTCGTCCGCGGTGATGTCGGTGCCGTAGAGGTCGTCCATCGCCCGGGCGAGCGCCTCGAGGTCCCACTCCTCCCCGTACTCCTCCTGCGTGAACGCGGCCACCGTGCGCTCGACCACCTCGTCGATCCAGAGCTTCACCTCGTCGGAGAGGTCCTGGCCCTCGAGGACGCGTCGCCGCTGCTCGTAGATGACGACGCGCTGCTTGTTCATCACGTCGTCGTACTTGAGGACGTTCTTCCGCGCGACGAAGTTCTGCTCCTCGACCTTCTTCTGCGCGTTCTCGATCTGGCGCGAGAGGATGCCCGCCTCCATCGGCTGGTCGTCGGGCACTTTGAACCGCTCCATGATGTTGTGGATTCGGTCGCCGGCGAACAGCCGGACGAGGTCGTCCTGGCCCGAGAGGTAGAAGCGGGTCTCGCCGGGGTCGCCCTGACGGCCTGA
>VAXK01000292.1 GCA_005885565.1 Actinomycetota bacterium | reverse complement strand
GGCGCGTCGCGGATCACCTACTCGATGTCGAGCTACCGGCAGCTGCCGGAAGTCTTCCGCCGCCTGCACCCGCGGTTCAAGACACCCTGGCTCGCCCTCGTCGTCTTCGCCGGGCTCGCGCCGATCGTGTTCCTCCTGCCGGGCAACGTCGACTTCATCGGCCGCATGTACGCGTTCGGCGCGATGCTGTCGTTCACGGTCGCCCATGCCGCGGTCGTCGCGCTCCGGCATCGGCAACGGGACGAGGAGCTGACGTTCCGGGCGCGGCCGAACATCCGCTACCGCGGCGTCGACTGGCCGCTCTTCGCGATCCTCGGCGGCCTCGGCACCGGGATCGCGTGGCTCGTCGTCGTCGTACAGGACGCGCCCACCCGCTACGCGGGCCTGAGCTGGCTCGCGGCCGGCTTCGCGTTCTACGTCCTGTTCCGGAGGCGCTTCGTCCATGCGCCCCTCGTCGAGACGGTCCGGGCGCCGCTTCCCGTCGGGCCCGCGGTCGCGCTCGAGTACCGCAACATCCTCGTCCCGGTCTCGGACGCGCTCGAGTCGGAGGAGGCGGTCGACCTCGCCGCGCGGCTCGCTGCGGAGCGCGGGGCGTCGATCGCCGCGCTCAGCGTGATCGAGGTGCCGCTCGAGCTGCCGCTCGACGCGCGGCTGCCCAGGGAGGAGAGGCGCGCGAACGCCCTTCTCGACGAGGCGCGCGCGATCGGCGACTCGTACGGGGTCGACGTGCGAGGACGGCTCGTGCGCGCGCGGAACGCCGGCCGCGCGATCGTCGACGACGCCGAGCGGCGCCACACCGAGATCATCGTCATGGGCGCGCCGAGGAAGGGCCGGGGAGGGCGGGGGACGATCTTCGGCGGCACGGTCGACTTCGTGCTCAAGCACGCGCCTTGCCGCGTCATGGTCGCGGCCGCGCCCAAGGCCGCGTGAGGATCTACCGGCTCGGCGTCGCGCTCTTCGCGGTCGTCTTCGTCGGGCTCGGCTTCGCCCTGCTCGTGGCGACGGCGCTCCGCGGCGGCGGGACGGTCGGCTTCGTGCTCGGCGCGCTCTTCGTCGCCCTCGGCGCCGCACGGCTTCACCTCCTGCGGCGGCGTTAACCTCCTTTCCGAGATGGCCCGGAAGCTGCCGCGGCTCCAGCGTGTCCTCGACGCCCCGGCGCTGGCCTCGGTCGCCTACGGCGAGATCGCCTCCTCGATCTACTTCGCGCTCGGGATCGTCGCCCTGCACGCGCTCGGCTTCACGCCCCTCGTGCTCGGGCTCGTCGGCCTCCTGTTCCTGCTCGTCTCGCTGTCGTACGCCGAAGGAACGGCCGCGATCCGGGAGACCGGCGGCGCGGCGACGTTCGTCCGGATCGCCTTCAACGACCTCGCCGGCTTCCTCACGGGCTGGGCCCTCTTCCTCGACTACCTGATCGTCGTCGCGCTCTCGGCGCTCTTCATGCCGCACTACCTGGGCACGGCGCTGCACGTGGACGCGCTGAGCCGCAAGCCCTGGGACGTCGTCGTCGCGATGGGCGCGATCGCGCTCGTCGCGCTCGCGCGCGCCTTCCGCCGGCCCGCGGTGCACACGTTCGGGATCGTCGTGCCCGTCCTCGACCTCGTGACGCAGCTCCTGCTCGTCGGCGTCGGCTTCGCCGTCCTCTTCTCGCCGCACGCGCTCACGATCGGGACGTCGCTCGGCACGAGCCCGTCGTGGCACGCGATCGCCTTCGCCTTCCCGCTCGCGATGCTGGCCTACACCGGACTGGAGACGGTCGCCAACTTCGCCGAGGAGGTGCGGCGGCCGGGGCGGGACCTGCCGCGGAGCCTCTTCAGCGCGGTCGGGCTCGTCGTCGTGATCTACGTCCTGATCGCCCTGGTGGGCCTCTCGGCCTTCCCCGCCCGCGGCGGGACGACGGCGCTCGGGACGACCTGGTTCCACGCGCCGCTCGTCGGGATCGTCTCGGCCTTCCACGGCCACCTGCCCGCGTGGTTCCAGTCCGCGCTCCGCGTGTACGTGGGGATCACCGGCGCGCTCGTCCTGCTCGCGGCGGCGACGACGTCGATCTCGGGCTTCGGCCGGCTCGCCTACTCGCTCGGCGAGCACGGGCAGCTGCCCGCGCCGTTCGGCCGGCTGAACCGGCGGACGCTCGTCGCGCCCGTCTCGATCGTCTCCGCCGCCGCCGTCGCGATCGCGATCCTCGGCGTCACCTCGCTCCTCCACGACCGCGTCTCCTTCCTCGCGAGCCTCTTCAGCTTCGGCGTGCTGCTCGCCTTCACGTCGGCACAGCTCGCGGTGATCCGGCTGCGCAGGACGCGCCCGGATCTGCGGCGGCCGTTCCGCGTCCCGCTCGCCTGGCGCGGGATTCCCCTACCGTCGGCGATCGGGGCGCTCGCCACGGGCGCGATCTTCGTGGACGCCATGATCACGCACCGCGGAGCCCGCTACGGCGGCCCCGCGTGGCTCGTGCTCGGGCTCGTCGTCTACCTCGCCGTCCGCCGCGAGCGCGGCGCGGGCCTGCTCGAGCCCGTGCGCTCGGCCGACGAGCAGCTGCTGCCCGAGGCCGAGTTCTCTCGGATCCTCGTCCCGATGAAGCTCGGCGAGATCGGCGAGGAGATGGTCGCTACGGCAGTGAAGCTCGCGCAGGAACGCGGCTCGGCCGTCGACGCGCTGTACGTGATCCAGGTGCCGCTCGACCAGCCGCTCGACGCCGAGCTCTCGGACGCGGAGGAGCGGGCTGCGGCCTCCCTCGCCGAGGCGAAGCTGCTCGGGGCCGACCACGGCGTGGAGGTGATCGGCGAGACGGTCCGGGCCCGCTCGATCGGGCAGGCGATCGTCGACCAGGCGCGCGCGCGCGACGTCGACCTGATCGTCCTCGGCTCCGCGCCGCGCTGGCGCCGCCAGTCGCGCTTCTTCTCGCCGACCGTCGACTACGTGCTGCGCAAGGCGCCGTGCGAGGTGCTCATCGTCGCTTTCCCCCAGGGCGTCCTGGAAGGCGACGGCAGTGCGACGTAGAACAGAGCTACGCTGAGCCCATGAAGGTGATCATCGTCGGATGCGGCCGTGTCGGGTCGTCCATCGCGCTCCAGCTCGACGGCGAAGGCTGGAACGTCGTCGCGATCGACGAGAAGGAGGAGGCGCTCAGCCGGCTCGGGAGCCACTGGAACGGCGGCTTCATCGTCGGCCACGGCATGGACGTCGACGTGCTGCGCGCGGCCGGGATCGAGGAGGCCGACGCCGTCGTCGTCGCGACGAACGGCGACAACACGAACCTCGTCATCGGCCAAGTGGCGCAGAAGCGCTTCGACATCCAGTGTGTCGTCGTCCGCGTGCTCGACCCGGCCCGGGCGGACTTCTACCAGTCGCTCGGCCTGCGCACTGTCTCCCCGACGAAGACGGCGATCCAGGTCCTCACCGACGCCGTCCGCGCCTGCGAGGTGCCGACGCGCGAGCCCGCCGAGGCGCGGACGTAGGTGTACGCACTCGTCGCAGGCGGCGGCAAGGCCGGCTCCAACGTCGCGCGCAGCCTGACCGGGATGGGGCACGAGGTGACGCTGATCGAGCAGCGGCCGTACCGCTTCGCACAGCTCGAGTCCGAGTTCGAGCACCAGGTCCAGCAGGGCGACGCGACCGAGCTGTTCGTGCTCGAGCGCGCGGGGATCGGCCGGCCGCCCGACCTCGTCGTCGCCCTGACCGGGGACGACGAGGACAACCTGATCATCTGCCAGATCGCGAAGGAGCGCTACGGCGTCCCGAAGACGATCGCGCGCGTGAACGACCCGCGCAACCAGGCCCATTTCGACCTGCTCGGCATCTCGCCCACCATCTGCGCGACCACGAGCATCATGGCGCTCATCGAGCACGAGGTCCCCGAGCACCAGCTCGTCCACCTGCTCGAGCTGCGCAAGGAGAACCTCGAGATCGTCGAGGTGCAGATCGGCAAGGACTCACCCTCTGCCGGGAAGAAGGTGGAGCGGCTGTCGCTCCCCGAGGGCTCGCGGCTGATCTCCGTCATGCGAAACGGCAAGGCCGAGATCGCAGTCGGCGCGACGGAGCTCCAGCCCGGCGACCAGGTGCTCGCCATCCTGGAGCCCGGCAAGGAGGACGAGCTGCGGCGCGTCCTGCTCAAGCGGTGAGCGCGTCGGATGACAGCCCGACCGCCTGACTAGACTTGGTTTTGTGACGAAGCTCGGAACGGCTGAGAAGAGGAAGCGAGTTGTTTCCGCGCAGGTTGCGAAATCGCGACGGGGGGAGGTCGTGGCCCGAGCGACCAGTCGCGTAAGCGCGAAGGCTCGGATCGACTTCCGCCGCGCCGTCCGCGACTGAAGCGTGCCTCCCGACGGGAGGCGACCAGCCGAACGCGGCGTGTACTCCTTCGAAGGGATGCTCCTTCCTCCCCGAGAGCTCGTGCTCGACACGAGCTTTGTGGTCGATGCATTAATCCCTTCGCAGGCGCGACACGTCGAGTGCCGCATGTTTCTCGGCTACATGGCGGCCGCGGAATCCACTGTCTTCTTCAATCGCCTCCTGGAAGCAGAGCTGTGGGAGGCCGCCTACAAGATCGCGCTCAAGGAGCTGCATCCAAAGAGGCGCGCTGGCGATGTCCGGCAGGACCGGCGGACGCTGCGGCGGGCGAAGACGCTTCGTGAGGAAGTAGACGCCGCCTGGCGCCAGGTCCTGACGGCGCTCGACTGGGCAGCAATCGACCTTGCCGAGGTCGAGCGCTGGCTGCCTCGGATGATGGCCTGCGGGCTTACCTCGTTTGATGCCGTCCACGCGGCGACTGCGGCATACGTCGCCGTCCGGCCGTTCGTGACTCTCGACTATCACTTCAGCTTCGTGCCCGAAGGGGAGCTAGAGCTCTACGTTCCAACGAACCGGGTTCGGCCATGTCGCGCGCGTCGGGCATAGGCGGCTACTGAGGAAACGGGTCAACGGCAGCGGTTTTAACGACTCCTGAACACGCGCCCGCTAGCCTGAGACCGTGCTTTCTCGCCGTCCGAGCGCTCCGGCGCTCCTCGGTCTCGGCGCCGCGGTCGCAGGTCTCGTCGGCGTCGTGTCGGCGCTCACGCCGGAGTTCGCCGATCGCTTCGACCTCGTACGCGGCATCCTCCCGCCCGGCGTGCCGGAGGCGGCGCGGGTGCTCGCGCTCTCGCTCGGCCTCGCGCTGATCTGGCTGTCGCGGTCGCTCGCGCGCCGGAAGCAGCGGGCGTGGCAGCTCGCGGTGGCGCTCGTCGCCGTGTCGGCGGTCGCGCACCTGGCGAAGGGCCTCGACGTCGAGGAGGCGTCGGTGCACCTCGTCCTCCTCGTCGCGCTCTGGCGCTACCGCCGCGAGTTCGTCGCGCCGGGCGATCCGGCAGCGATCCGCCCGCTCGTCCGTGCCCTCGCCGCCCTGGGAGCCGTCGGCGCCCTCGCGGCGCTCCGCGTCTCCGACCGGATGGCCTTCTCGGACCGGCTCGAGGAGGCGCTCGGACTGCTCGCGCTCGCGCTCGCCGCCCGCGCGCTCTACCTCTGGCTCCGGCCGCTCGCGCTGCGTGCCCGGCAGACGCCGCCGGAGCGTCGGCTCGCCGAGCGGCTCGTCCGCGAGCACGGCCACGACAGCCTCGCGTTCTTCTCCCTGCGACGGGACAAGAGCTACTTCTTCTCGTCGGGCGACCGCGCGTTCCTCGCCTACCGCGTCGTCAACGGCTGCGCGCTCGTCGGCGGCGACCCGATCGGCGCGGCCGACGACGTCCCGGCGCTCCTCGCGGCGTTCCGCCGCTTCGCGCACGACCGCGCCTGGCGGGTCGCGATCCTCGGCGCGAGCGCGGAGCTCCTGCCGCTCTACCGCGCGTCCGGCCTGCGCTCGATCTACCTCGGCGACGAGGCGGTCGTCTGCCCGGCCGAGTTCTCGCTCGAGGGCCGGGCGATCCGGAAGGTGCGGCAGTCGGTGCACCGGATCCACCGCGCGGGCTACCGCGTCCGCTTCGTGCGACCCGCGGAGGTCACCCCCGAGCTGCGCGCGGGGCTCGAGCGCGTCTCGCACGAGTGGCGCGGCCGCTGGCCCGAGCGCGGGTTCACGATGGCGATGGACGCGCTCTTCGCGCACGAGGCGGGAATGCTCGCGGTGGCGGAAGGAGCCGACGGGCAGGTCGGCGGCTTCCTCCAGCTCGTCCCCTCGCCGGCGAGCGGCGGCTACTCGCTCGCCGCGATGCGCCGCGGGAAGGACACGCCGAACGGGCTCATGGAGAGCCTCGTCGCGGAGACGATCGAATGGGCGGGCGAGCACGGCGCGAGCGAGCTCTCGCTCAACTTCGCCGTCTTCGGCGAGGTGCTGCGCGGCTGCGAGGCCGAGCCGCTCTGGCACCGCGCGGCGCGCTTCGGGCTGCTCCGCCTCGACCGTTTCTTCCAGATCGACCGGCTGCTGAGCTTCAACCGCAAGTTCCAGCCCGCTTGGCGGCCGCGGTACCTCTGCGTCGAGCGGGTGATCGACTTCCCGATCGTGGGTCTCGCGTACCTGCACGTCGAGTCGCTCCTCACGCCTCCGGGCCCCTGGACGGCCGGCCGCGACCTGACCGCCGCGTGAGGCTCGCCTCCGCCGCGGCAATGCTCGCGCTCGTCGCCGTCGCGTGCGCCAGCGCGGCGCCGAACCGCGGGGCCGTCCGCGCCGGCGGCGACTGGACGCGCTTCGGCTACGACGCGGCGCGGCGGAACGCCGGTCCCGGCTCCACCGGGATCACCGCGGCGAACGTCGGCAGCCTGCGCCGCCAGCGGGTCGCCTTGCCCGGCACGGCCGACTCGTCGCCGATCTACCTCCGCGGCGTCACCGTGCGCGGGAAGCGGCACGACGTGTTCGTCCTCACGACCTCCTACGGGCGCACGCTCGCCCTCGACGCCGACACCGGCGCGCGCCTCTGGCTCTTCACCCCGCGCGGCTACTCCTCGTGGGCGGGCTCGTACCGGATCACGAACTCGTCGCCCGTCAGCGACCGCCGCTTCGTCTGGGCCGGCGCGCCGGACGGACGGATCCACAAGCTTGCGCTCGCGACCGGTCGCGAGATCTGGTCGAGGGCGATTACGCGGCTGCCCGCGCGCGAGAAGCTCGGCACGGCGCTCAACCTCTCGCGCGGCCTCGTCCTCGCGACGACGGGCGGATACGTCGGCGACGCGCCGCCCTACCAGGGGCACGTCGCCGCCATCGACGCGCGCAGCGGGCGGCTCGTCCACGTCTGGAACGCGCTGTGCAGCGACCGACACGCGCTGATCGCGCCGAGCAGCTGCTCCGAGAGCGGCTCGGCGATCTGGGCGCGCTCGGGCGTCGTCGTCCTGCCGGGGAGCGGCCGCCTCCTCGTCGCGACCGGTGACGGGAAGTGGGACGGCCGCCGCCACTGGGGTGACAGCGTCGTGATGCTGAGCCCGAACGCGGCAAGGCTCCTCCAGAACTGGACGCCGACCGACGCCGCCCGCCTCGAGACAGGCGACATCGACCTCGGGTCGACCGCGCCCGCCCTCGTGTCGAGCGGTCTCGTTGTGCAGAGCGGGAAGGACGCCAAGCTGCGACTGCTCAGCCTCGCGCACCTGAACGGCACCGCGCGGGCCGGGGCCCGACAGGGCGGCGAGCTCCAGACGCTCTCGCTCGGGGAGGGCCTCTTCTCCGCGCCCGCCGTCTGGCGGTCGGGTGGACGGACGTGGGTCTTCGTCGCGACGGGCGGCTCGACCCGCGGCTGGGCGCTGAGCGGCGGTCGCCTCCAACTCGTGTGGCAGAAGGCCGCGGCGGGGACGAGCCCCGTCGTCGCCGGCGGCCTCCTCTACGTCTACGACCCGGCCGGCGGCGGCCTGCGCGTCCGCCGCCCGACGGACGGTGTCGAGGTGGCGACGCTCCCGGCCGGGTCGGGCCACTGGTCAAGCCCGATCGCCACCGACGGCCGGATCGCGCTCCCCGAGGGCGACGCGAACGAGCACCGGACGAGCGGCGTGCTCGACATCTACCGGCTGCCATAGACGCGCGTGATCTCGACTGGGAGGGACGCTTCAACGCCCGCGACCTCGGTCCAGTCTCACCGAGGTAGGCGACGAGATCGGGGCAGATGGATGCCTGTCGCACTCGTGGACGCGAGCGGGTCGCGCTCCACGCCGACCTCGTCATGCTCGCCCGCCTCTCGCAAGCGCTCGCCCGCGCGCCGCACCACTCGCCGCCTAAACCACGCCTACACTTGGGGCGTGGCCGATCCTGATGATCTGCCAACGCCTCTACAAGGATTCCTCGCTGCGTGGGATGCGTTCGACCGCGTGCGCATCGCGTTCCTGTGCCTGTTCATTCTCGGCGTTGCCGTGGCTTGTTTGGTGGTCGGCACCACGCTCGCGCGGCTAATCGGGCTCGGTCTGCTGAGCATCTACCTCATCGCCGGGTTCAGAGCCTTCCGACGGCGTTCCGCCAATCGAAGCGCCAAGCCCTCCTAGCCGGTCCGGCGGCGCCGAACCTGCGGCCCCTGGTGGCCGAGGGCGACGTAGGCAAGCGCCTGGAGGGACTCGTTCAGGTTCGCGAGCTCCCGGGAGATCCGGAGCAGGTGCTCCTGCTGGTCGAGCCGACGGTTCAGCGTCCGGAGCTCGTCGCCGATCCGGTCGAGTCGCTCGAGCACCGCGTCGAGCTGGCGGTCGTCGAGGCTCTTGCGCTCCATCGAGTCGATCTTAGCCCGCGAGGTCGGCGACGCTGCGGACGATCCGGGCCTCGGCGCCGAGCCGCTCGAGCAGGCGCTCCAGCGCCCCCGGGCCCGTCTCCAGCGCCTCGAGCCGCCGTGCGACTCCGAGCTGTGCCGCGGCGACGCGGGCGAGCGCCTCCGGCGCGTCGGTGAAGGCCCCGAGCCGGACCCCGTCGGCGCTCAGGCGGCGGAGCGCCGCGTTCACCTCCGCGCTCGGGCGCAGGTGGACCGGCGCGTGCTCCTCGGCGAAGCGCTCGAGAAGCGCGCG
>VAXK01000291.1 GCA_005885565.1 Actinomycetota bacterium | reverse complement strand
CTGGCCCGGCGACTACCGGCGCCGGCCGCCGATCTCCTCGCCGACCTACGCCGTCCGCGCGCCGCTCGCGGCGTGGCTCCGCGACGAGGCGGCGCGCCGCCCGCGCCCGTACCGCCTCCTCGACGTCGGCTGCGGCGTGAAGCCGTACCTCCCGTTCTTCGAGCCCCACGCGAGCGAGTACGTGGGCGTCGACGTCGTCGAGAACCCCGCCGCCGACCTCCAGGGCGCGGTCGAGAATCTGCCGGTGGAGGACGCGAGCTTCGACCTCGTCCTCTGCATCCAGGTACTCGAGCACGCTGACGATCCGGCCAGGGGCGTGCGCGAGCTCCGCCGCGTCGTCGCGCCGGGCGGCGCCGTCCTCGCCTCGACGCACGGCGTGCAGGTCTACCACCCCGCGCCCGTCGACCTCTGGCGCTGGACACACGCCGGCCTCGACCGCCTCTTTCGCGAGAATGCCGACTGGAGCTCGCTCTCGGTGCGCCCTTCCTCCGGAACGACCGCCTGCCTCGGGATGCTCGTCGCCATCTACGCCGACCTCCTCGCCCGGCGCGTCCACCTCGCGCCGCTCGGCCGCGCCGTCGCCGCCGGCCTGAACCGCGGCGCCGCCGCGCTCGACCGCCGCTCGAGCGACCTCAACGAGCCGAGGTCGGGATCGCTGATCGCCAACTACCACGTGGTCGCGGAGCCGTGAGGGTCCTCGTCACCGGCGGCGCCGGCTTCATCGGCTCGAACCTCGTCCGCGGCCTGCTCGAGCGCGGCGACCAAGTGCGCGTGCTGGACAACTTCTCGACCGGGAGCCGCGAGAACCTCGCCGACGTCGAGAGCGACGTCGAGCTCGTCGAGGGCGAGCTGCGGAGCTACGAGCGTGTCCACGCGGCGACACGCGGCGTCGAGCTCGTCTTCCACCAGGGCGCCCTGCCGTCCGTTCCCCGCTCGGTGCAGGACCCGCTGACGACGAGCGCGGTGAACGTCGAGGGGACGCTGAACGTCCTCCTGGCCGCGCGCGACGAAGGCATCCGGCGCGTAGTCGTCGCCTCGAGCTCGTCCGTGTACGGGAACTCGGGCTCGCTCCCGCGGGTCGAGTCGCAGGCGCCCGATCCGATCGCGCCCTACGCGGTCGCGAAGCTCGCCGCCGAGCGGTACTGCGTGAGCTTCAGCCGCGTCTACCCGCTGGAGACGGTCGCGCTGCGTTACTTCAACGTCTTCGGCCCGGGCCAGAACCCGCACTCGCAGTACGCGGCCGTCGTCCCCAGGTTCATCAGCGCGATCGCGGTGGGCGAGCCGGTTCCCGTCTACGGCGACGGCGAGCAGTCGCGCGACTTCACGTACGTCGGCAACGTCGTCGCCGCGAACCTCCTCGCCGCGGAGGCGGACGGCGTGAACGGCGAGATCCTGAACGTCGCCAGCGGCCGGTCCGAGACGGTCAACGACCTCGCGGAGGTGCTCGGCCGCATCCTCGAGCGGCCGGTCGAGAAGGAGTTCCTGCCGGAGCGCACCGGCGACGTGCGCCACTCCTGGGCCGACGTGGGCGCGGCGCGGCGGCTGCTCGGCTACGAGCCCGAGGTCGGCTTCGAGGAGGGCCTGCGCCTGACCGCGGACGCCTTCGTCGGTGTCTGAGCAGCCGGTTCGCGTCCTGCGGGTGATCGCCCGCCTGAACATGGGCGGGCCGGCGCTCCACGTCGCCTACCTCACGGCCGGGCTCGCCGAGCGCGGCTACGAGACGACCCTCGTCGCCGGCAGCCTCGCTCGGGGCGAGGACTCGATGGCGTTCGTCGCCGACGAGCTCGGGATCGAGGTGGAGCGGCTCGAGGAGCTGCACCGCGAGATCTCGCCGTTCCGCGACGCCGTCGCGATCGTCCGCCTGGCGCGGCTGATCCGCCGCCTGCGGCCGCACATCCTGCACACGCACACGGCGAAGGCGGGCGCGGTGGGGCGCCTCGCCGCGCTCCTCGCCGGCGACGCGCGGCCGCCGATCGTCGTGCACACCTTCCACGGTCACGTCCTACGGGGCTACTTCGACCCGCTGCGGACGGCCGGCTTCCGGCTCCTCGAGCGCTGGCTCGCGACGAAGACGACCGCGCTCGTGGCGGTCAGCCCTCAGGTGCGCGACGACCTCGTCGCGCTCGGGGTGGCGCCGCGCGAGCGCTTCGTCGTCGTCCGGCTCGGGATCGAGCTCGAGCAGCGCGTCGCGGCCGAGCAGGACGGGCGCGGCGAGAGCCGGCGCGTCCTCGGGATCGGCCCCGACCGGTTCGCCGTCGGCTGGATCGGCCGCATGACCGGCGTGAAGCGGACGGAGGACGTCTTGCGCGCGTTCCGCCGCCTCCGCGACCGCGGCGTCGACGCCTGCCTGTGCATGATCGGCGACGGCCCCGACCGACCCGCCGTCGAGCGGCGCGCCCACGAGCTCGGCGTCATGCGGGACACGCTCTTCCTCGGCTACCAGGAGGAGGTGGCGCCGTTCTACGCGGCCTTCGACGCGATGATCCTGCCCTCGATCAACGAGGGCACTCCGGTGAGCGCGATCGAGGCGCTGGCGGCCGGCCGTCCGGTCGTGGCGACGCGCGTCGGGGGCGTGCCGGACGTCGTCCGCGAGGGCGAGGACGGCTTCCTCGTCGACGCGGGCGACGTGGACGCACTCGCCGACCGGCTGGCTCGGCTCGCCGCCGATCCAGACCTGCGGGAGCGCCTCGGCGCCGCCGGCCGCGCGCGCGTCGTGCCGCGCTACTCCGTCGAGCGCCTCGTCGACGACATCGACCTGCTGTACCGCTCGCTGCTCGCGGCGTCGGGCTAGCGCCGCCGGCGATGCGTGGTCGCGGCGCGGGCAGTCGTCTGGAACGCGTTGTATGACGGCTTGCGATGCCCGTGGACGTCGTAGAAGCCGGACTGCCAGCCGTCCGAGACGTTCGGCTCGTCACGGAGCAGGAACCACAGCATCATGTCGATTCGCGGGATCCGGCGCGCGCGCGCAAAGGCCTCGCGAAGGTAGAGCGCCTGCTTGGCGGGCGACACCCCGAAGCCGCGGTCGGGCGGGTTCGTCTGGTACGCGTACTCCGTGATCCACAGGTGCTTCGGCCCGTAGAGCCGCTTGATCAGCTGGAGCAGGACGCCGATGTTCCCGAGCGTCACCGCGTGACCGCGCGGCTTCGTCGAGGGGGTCTCGCGCTTCGAGCCGTAGTACGGGTGATGGGCGTAGACGTCGAAGCGCCGCATGCCGTCCTTCTTGCACGCGCGCAGGAAGACGAGCGGCGAGACGGACGCGCGGAAGCTGCCGGGCAGGTCGTTCCCCCGCGGCGCGGTCACCCCGCAGCCGACCTTCTCGCTCTTGATGCGCGTGCCGTGGATCCCCGTGTAGACGGCGTTGCAGATCCGCGCGTAGCTGCGCGCGCTCTGGATCACCCAGTGGCCCTTCACCTTTCGGTACTGCGGGAACAGGAAGATCGGGTTGTTCGGCTCGTTCCAGGCGAGCCACATGCGCACCCGCGGCAGCTTCCGCCCGTCGAGGCCCCGAAAAGTGCCGCTGTACCGGCGCGCCGCCGCCGTCGCGAAGCGCTGGAGGTCCCGGAAGTGGATCGGCGGCCGGTTGAGGCCCTCGTGCCGGTTCGCCCAGCCGGGAGTGCCGTAGATCGAGAAGAGCATCCTGATCCCGTACTGCGACGCGTAGTTGACGGTGCGGTCGTAGAGCGTCCAGTCGTAGGCCGGGTCGCGCGGGTTCGTCGGGTCGAGCGGCCGCTCGAGCGCGACGCCGAACCGGCCGCCCCAGTAGAGGTTGACCCGCAGCACCTGGACGTGCAGCCGGCGCAGGATCGGGAACGTCACGTCGGGGTTCCCGTAGAGGGTGTTCGCCTCGTCGTTCAGCCCGACGAGCATGTGCTTGCTCGCCAAGGCCGGGGGAGCGGCGACAGCCGCGACAGCCAGCGCGGCGACAAGGGCGCCGCGCTTAGACACCGACGGGCTCCCGGCCGAGGGCCGCGAGCATCCGTCTGAGCCCCTCCTCCAGCTCGATCTCCGGCTCCCAGCCGAGCACTTGCTTGGCCCGCGTGATGTCCGGCTGACGGACCTGGGGATCGTCGATCGGGAGCGCCTCGTACACGATCTCGCTCGTCGAGCCGGTCACGCGGAGGACGGTCTCGGCGAGCTCGTTCAGCGTGAACTCGCGCGGGTTCCCGATGTTGACCGGCAGGTGCTCCCCGCTCTCGGCGAGCAGCACCAGTCCTCGGATCAGGTCGTCGACGTAGCAGAAGCTCCGCGTCTGCGTGCCCTCGCCGAACACGGTGATCGGCTGGCCCTCGAGCGCCTGGCGCATGAACGTCGGCACGGCGCGCCCGTCGTTCGGGCGCATCCGCGGCCCGTACGTGTTGAAGATCCTGACGATGCAGGTGTCGAGGCCCTGCTGGCTGTGGTAGGCCATCGCGAGGGCCTCCGCGTAGCGCTTCGCCTCGTCGTAGACCCCTCGCGGCCCGACGGGGTTGACGTTCCCCCAGTAGCTCTCCGGTTGCGGATGGACGAGCGGATCGCCGTAGACCTCGCTCGTCGAGGCGAGCAGGAAGCGCGCGCGCTTGAACTTCGCCAGGCCGAGCGCGTTGTGCGTCCCGTACGAGCCGACCTTGAGCGAGTGCAGCGGCATGCGCAGGTAGTCGATCGGGCTCGCGAGCGCGGCCAGGTGGTAGACGACGTCGACCGGCTCGTCGATCCGGATGTGCTCGACGACGTCGTGGTAGACGAAGACGAAGTCGTCGTCGCGGATGTGCTCGATGTTGCCGAGCGAGCTGGTCTCGAGGTTGTCGATGCAGATCACGCGGTAGCCGCGCGCCAGCAGGTGCTCGCAAAGGTGAGAGCCGAGGAACCCCGCGCCCCCGGTCACGACCGCAGTCGGCACGTGCCTGATCCTACTTAGGCGTTACGACGAGGAAAGCCTCTTCACGGAAGCTTTACGTGCAGGAATAAATCGCCGCCGTCGGGGTATGTGCCGATCGATGCGAGACCCGGGCAGGCACGGGCACTCGAGGATCTGGTACGTCCTGCT
Source organism: Actinomycetota bacterium (assembly GCA_005885565.1). GTDB lineage: Bacteria > Actinomycetota > Thermoleophilia > Gaiellales > Gaiellaceae > AC-50. The sequence continues at coordinate 4,123 of VAXK01000291.1, read as the reverse complement.
GGCGGCGCCGTTCGTGGCGCTGCTCTGGGTTCCGTTCTACACGCGGACGAGCCCGAAGCTCTTCGACATCCCGTTCTTCTACTGGTACCAGTTCGCCTGGGTGCCGGCGACGGCGCTGATCGTCTGGCTCGTCTACCTCGCGACGCGGCCGCCGGAGACGAGGCCGTGACCGTCGCCGCGGTCTTCAAGGAGCAGCACTCGACGCACGCCGTCGCGATCGTCGTCTTCGTCGTCCTCTTCCTGCTCGTCACCGTCCTCGGCTTCGTGGCTGCACGCTGGCGCCGCGCCGACCTCGCGGGCCTCAACGAGTGGGGGCTCGCGGGTCGCCGCTTCGGGAGCGTCGTGACGTGGTTCCTGCTCGGCGGCGACCTCTACACGGCGTACACCTTCATCGCCGTTCCCGCGCTCGTCTTCGGCGCCGGCGCGGTCGGCTTCTTTGCCCTCCCGTACACCGTCATCCTCTATCCGTTCGTCTTCTTGGTGATGCCGCGGCTGTGGCAGGTGTGTCACCGCCGCGGCTACGTGACTCCGGCCGACTTCGTGCGCGGCCGCTACCGCAGCCGCTCGCTGGCGCTCGTCGTAGCGCTCACCGGTCTCCTCGCGACGATGCCGTACATCGCGCTGCAGCTCGTCGGCATCCAGGTCGTGCTGAACGCGATGGGGATCAACGGCGACTGGCCGCTCGTGATCGCCTTCGCCATCCTCGCCGCCTACACGTACCAGAGCGGCCTGCGCGCGCCCGCTCTCATCGCGCTCGTGAAGGACACGCTGATCTACGTGACGATCCTCGTGGCGGTGATCTACATCCCGTGGAAGCTCGGCGGCTTCGGGAACATCTTCGACGCCGCCGCCAAGGCGCTCCCGGGGAAGAAGACGCCGACCGGCGCGCCGGGCGCCTTCCTGCCCGGCAAGGAAGCGGCGAAGCAGGCATACGCCACGCTCGCGCTCGGCTCGGCGCTCGCGCTCTTCCTCTACCCGCACGCGATCACCGGCGTCCTCAGCTCGAAGAGCGCGGACGTCATCCGCCGCAACTCGGTGCTCCTCCCCGCCTACACGTTCCTGCTCGGCCTGATCGCGCTGCTCGGTTACATGGCGATCGCCGCCGGCGTGTCGACGAAGAACCCGAACTTCGCCGTTCCCGACCTCTTCATCCACTACTTCCCCTCGTGGTTCGAGGGCTTCGCGTTCGCGGCGATCGCGATCGGGGCGCTGGTGCCGGCGGCGGTGATGTCGATCGCCGCGGCGAACCTCTTCAGCCGCAACGTCTGGAAGGACTACGTGCGCCCGCATGCCGACGACCGCGAGGAAGCTCGTGTCGCCCGCATCGCCTCGCTCGTCGTGAAGGTCGGCGCCCTCCTCTTCGTGATCGTCCTGCCGACGAAGTACGCGATCGACCTCCAGCTCCTCGGCGGCGTCTGGATCCTCCAGACCCTTCCGGCGATCATCGTCGGCCTCTTCACACGGTGGTTCCACCGACTCGCGCTGATCGCAGGCTGGGCGGCCGGCATGGCGCTCGGCACGTGGATGGCGGCCGACCAGGACCTGAAGTCCTCGGTGTATGCCTTGAACTGGGCCGGCATCCACTTCACCGCCTACGAGGCCGTCTTCGCCCTGGCGCTGAACCTGATCGTGACCGTCGTCCTGACCGCGCTGCTGCGTGCCGTCGGCCTACGCGACGCGGCCGACGACACGCGCGCGGACGACTACTACGAGCTCCGGCACGAGCCCGCGCGGCACCGCGAGCCCGAGCTCGCTCACTAGCGCAGGCCCCCCGCTTGAGGTTCCATGTGGGGTGTGGCGATGGAGATAGCGCGCGCGCTCGACCCGCGTGGCTGGCTGCTGGGCGGCGCCCGCGGAAAGGAGGCGGTGTGGGTCGCGTGGCAGCGCGCCTCGCCCGGGATCGTCAGCTTCACGGTCGTCCTCGTCGACGGGATCGCGGGCGGCGGCTACTTCCCCCGCGCCTGGCGGCTGACGAGCTTCGCCCTCCTCGCCTTCGTCCTCGCGGCGCTGGTCGGCCGGCGGCAGATCGCGCTCGGCCGGATCGAGCGTTGGTTCCTCGGCCTCGTGGCCGCGCTCACGGCCTGGACGGCGGCCTCGACGATCTGGTCGGACACCTCGGGCACCTCGATCCTCGAGGGCGAGCGCGACGTCGTCTACCTCGCCGCGGTCGCGGCGCTCTTGCTCGGGCTCGAGCGCGAGTCGCTGCCCGTGCTCCTCGGCGGGGCGCTCGGCGGGATCACCGCCGTCGCCGGCTACGGCCTCGGGACCTACGTCCTCTTCGACCACCCGCTGAACCCGATCGAGGGGAAGCTCCTCTTCGAGCCGCTCGGGTACGCAAACGGGCTCGGGATCTACGCCGCGATCGGGATCCTGCTCGCCGTCGGGCTCGCGCTCGCCGTGCGTCCACCGCTGCTCCGGCTCGCCTGCCTCGCGCCGCTCGCGATCCTCGTGCCGTCCCTCTACCTCACCGACAGCCGCGCCGCCGAGCTCAGCGTCGCGGTCGGGCTCGTGGTGCTCGCCCGCTTCAGCCGCCGGCTCTCCCGTGTCCTCACGAGCGCGTTCGCCGTCGCCGCGGCCGGCGCGGTCGCCGCCGTCACCGTCGTCAGCGTGCACCAGGAGCACAACCTCGCCGGACGGCTCTTGGGCGCGAACCGGCCGCACTACTGGCACGTCGCCTGGCGCGAGGTGACGCTGAACCCCGTGCTGGGCTCGGGGGCGGGGACCTTCGAGCGCTACTGGCTCCTCTACCGGCCGGTGGGCTCCTTCGCGCGCGACGCCCACAACCTCTACCTCGAGACCCTCGCCGAGCTCGGCCCCGTCGGCCTCGTCCTCCTCCTCGCCGCGCTCGGCCTGCCGCTCCTCGTCCTGCGCGGCCGGCGCGACCCGGTGCTCGCGACCGCCGCGGCCGGCTACGTCGCCTACCTCGTCCACGCGGCGGTGGACTGGGACTGGGAGCTTCCGGCGGTGACGCTCTGCGGCCTCCTGTGCGGCTGCTCGCTCCTCGTCGCGACGCGCAGGAGCGACGCCCCCGAGGTGCGGCTCTCGCTACGCCTGCTGCTCCTGGTTTCCGCCCTCGGACTCGCCGTTCTCGCTCTGATTCGCCTCGAGGCAGGACCGCATTTACCGTTCGCCTCTTGAAAAGTGCTGGAAAAAGCTCGATAGTCGGCTCGATACACAGGGGGAGAGGTATGGACTGCGGCTCGGAAAAACCTGGAGAGGGGTTCTCGAACGCTGTGGCGGCGCTTTCGCGTCCCGTCTCGGCGGAGGGGAGGAGCGAGGCGTGAAGAGCGATCGGCGGCGAAGGGGTGACCTGCTGAGGCGCGGGAGCGCGGGCGCGCTCGTCGTGCTCGCACTGGCGACTCTGGCCTCGCTGGGCTACGCGGGAGCGAAGAAGCTCGGCGTGCTGGCGTACGGGTACAACTACCAGTACTGCACGACCCCGTCGCAGTACCAGTACTGCTCGACGAGCACCTCCACGACGAGCACGACGACGCCGACGACCACCTCGACGTCGACCAGCACGACGACGCCGACCACCACCTCGACGTCGACCTCGACCAGCACGTCGACGTCGACCTCCACGAGCACGTCGACCTCCACGAGCACATCGACCTCGACCAGCACGACGACGCCCACCTCGACGAAGCCGGGCAAGGGCTGCGGCGACAAGAATCACCTGCACGACCGCCGCTACCAGTGCAAGGTTGTGGTCTTCGGCGTCTCGAAGAAGGAGGGGAAGGCCGGGACGACGACCACCTTCTCGTTCCCGATCACGCTCTCGGCAACCGCTCTGAGCCCCGTCACCGTGAGCTACACGACCGCGAACGTGACGGCCGTCGCCCCGGGCGACTACCTCGCGAAGAGCGGCACCGTCACCTTCCCGACCGGTACGAGCACGGCGACGATCAACGTCACGGTGATCGGCGACAAGCTCAAGGAGCCGAACGAGACGTTCTACGTCAAGATCTCGAACCCGAGCGCGAACGCCTACCTCGGTGACACCCTGGCCGCCGGGACGATCCAGAACGACGACTGAGCGTATGAAGAAGCTCGACGCAAAACGAGTCCGGGTGCTGCTGGCCGTCAGCTTCGCCCTCGCAGTGCTGGTGGCGCTCGGGCTGGC
>VAXK01000232.1 GCA_005885565.1 Actinomycetota bacterium | reverse complement strand
TGCCGCTGCCGTCCTCACGCCCGGGTCGCCGGCTCCAGGTCGAGCCCGTCGTCCCCTGAGCTAGGCCGAGGCACCGCTCGCGGTGCCGTCCTCAGGACGGGCGGGTTTCCCGCGCGTCCGTCTGAAAAGGACCGGTCGACCCACCCCGAGCAAGTGCGAGTAGGCTCCGGGACGTGCCCGTGAGCGTGCGCGAGTTCTTCGAGGGCCTCGGGAGCCGGGTCGATACGTCCCGAACCGCGGGGATGACGAACACCTACGTCTTCGACATCCAAGGCGCGGGCCAATGGACGGTCGCCGTCGACGACGGCCGCGTCAGCGTCACTGACGGCGTCTCGCCCGACACCGATTGCACGATCACGAGCTCCGAGGAGAACTTCGAGCGGATCGTCGCCGGCGAGCTCAACCCGACGAGCGCCTACATGACCGGCAAGCTGAAGGTCAAGGGCGACATGGGCGCCGCCATGAAGCTCCAAAAGCTCTTCTAGCGCCGCTTCGCGACGCGCAGGCTGTCGAGCACCGCGCGGGCGCGGTCCGCCGCGAGCCGCCTGGGAGCGGCGCGGCCGAGCAGGACGTAGGCGGCGAAGCGGCGGCCGTGATCCGCGAACTCGGCGCTGCCACCGGCGCCGGCCCAGCACTCGATCGCCGGCGGAGGCCGGACGCGCAGCGTCTTGGAGGTGAAGCGCCGAGGACGCCGCGCCCACCGAGCCGAGGGAGTCCGCCCGACCCACTCCACGACGACGACGGCGACCGCAGTCCTCGGGAACGCGTAGGCGGCGACGTCGCAGCCTCTGGCCCGGACGGTGATCGGGCCGGACGCGGCGACGATCCTCGTCCGAGGATCTCCGACCCGCACTCCCGGCGGCGGCGGGGGTATCGGAAGCGAGTGCCAGGTCTTCGGGAGCTCGACGGTCACGCCGCCGCTGCCGGCGCGGTGGACCTGCGCGGCAGGCGTCCCGAGCAGGACGAGCGCGGCGCCGAGCGCGACGACCTTCATGGGGAGTCGTACGTGGCGCGACGAAGTACAGGTCCCCTTGCATCGCGTCCGCTCTGCCGTGTAGAAACCGCAGTCCGTGCTTGCGGCCGTCGACAGCCACACGCTGATCAAGTTCTTCCACGTCTTCCCGGCGATCGTCTGGATCGGCGGCGCCGTCATGCTGACGATCCTGGCCGAGCTCACGAAGCGGGCGAACGAGCCCGGCGCGATGGCCCGGTTCGCGCCCAACGTCCTGAGGCAGACGTGCTCCTCGCGTCGATCGTGTTCATGATGGTGACGAAGGTGGGTCAGTAATGGAGCGGGCGCCTGTGGCGGCATCGACGCGCGCGCTGGAGCGGTGGGCCGCCCTCGGCGGCGTCCTGTACGTCGTCCTCTTCGTGGTCGGGGCGATCCTCCAGTTCAGCGGTGCCCCCAGCGGTGACGCGGCGCCGAGCAAGGTGATCGCCTGGTACTCCGACTCCGGCCACCGCGACCGTCTCCACATCGGCTGGGTCCTCATCGGCCTCGGCTTGTTCTTCTTCCTCTGGTTCCTGGGCGCCCTGCGGCAGGCGCTGATCCGCCTCGTCGGCGAGGGCTTCCTGCCGACCCTCGCCACCGTCGGCGGCGCCGTCTACGCCACGCTCGCTCTGGCCGCGGCCGCCGTGAGCGACGGGATCAGGACGATGAACGACGACACGTACCACCATCAGGTCTTCCCCGAGCTCGTGCACGCCGCGAACGACGCCTCGTACGTCCTGCACTCGAGCGGCGGAGCGGGGATCGGGGCGATGATGATCGCGGCGTCGCTCGCCGTCGTACGGACGCGCGCGCTGCCAGTGTGGGTCGGCTGGGTCGGGGTTGCGGCCGGGATCGTCGCGCTCGCGTCGATCCTGTTCTTCCCGTGGTTCGTGATCGCGCTCTGGCTGCTCGCCGCGAGCCTCATCCTGTTCCTCGCGGGCTCGCCCCGCCGAATCGCCGCGGGTTAGCTTTCCAGCTCGACGAGCAGGGCTCCGCCTGCGACTCGGTCGCCCTCGGCGACGTGGACGGCGCGCACCGAGGCCTCGAACGGCGACGCGACCGGGGTCTCCATCTTCATCGCCTCGAGGACGACGAGCGGCTGGCGCGCCCGCACGCGGTCGCCGGGGGCGACGAGGAGACGGATGACGGTGCCCGGCATCGGCGCCGTGAGCGCGCTCTCTCCGCCGGGCCGGTGGTCGTGCGCGCCCGCGTCGGCGTCGGGAGGCGGGCTCGGCGCCGGCGGGGGGAGGTTCAGCCGCCAGGCGCCCTGCCACGGCCGGTCGGGCTGCAGGAGCGGGGCGCGCGAGAGCGGCGGGTAGTCGGTGAGGAACGCCGTCGTCGTGCGGCCGGCGCGCAGCGCGGGGTGCGCGACGAGCCAGCGCAGGAAGGGGAGGTTCGTGACGACGCCCTCGACCTCGGTCTCTGCGAGCGCGGCGCCGAGCCGGTCGAGGGCCTCCGCGCGCGTCTCGCCGTGCGCGACCAGCTTGGCGATCATCGGGTCGTAGGCGATCCCGACCTCGTCCCCCTGTTCGACCCCGGCGTCGACGCGGATCTCCTCGGGCAGGCGGAGCCGCTCCAGCCGGCCGGCCTGGGGGAGGAACGAGCGCGGGTCCTCGGCGTACAGCCGCACCTCGACGGCGTGTCCGCGAAGCTCCCGGCGGACGTCGAGCGGCTCGCCGGCTGCGATCTCGAGCTGGGCGCGGACGAGGTCGACCCCCGTGACG
>VAXK01000231.1 GCA_005885565.1 Actinomycetota bacterium | reverse complement strand
CGGCGGGACGCTGATGCGCCTGACGCTCGACGGCGCTTCTTAGCGACTTCTTAGAGCGCTCTTAGCTCCTGTTCAGCGCGCGCTGGTTCTCTCGTTGGCGACCAACGAAGGGAGACGAGATGGACAAGAAGCTCAAGCTGAAGGTCGGCGCCGGAGTGGCGGCGGCCGCGGCGGTCGCCGGTGGTGGTGCCGCCATCGCGGCGGACCGGCTCGGGTCGTCGAACGACAGCCAGGCGGTCGTGAACGACGCGGCGAAGCAGCTCGGCGTGACGCCGAGCGCGCTCACGGCAGCCCTCAAGAAGGCGCTCGAGAGCCGGATCGACGCAGCCGTGGCCGCCGGACAGCTCACGAAGGAGCAGGGCGACGAGCTCAAGCAGCGCATCGAGTCCGGCGAGCTGCCGCTCTTCTTCGGCCCGCGCGGCGGGCCGCCCGGACACTTCGGCGACTTCTCGACCGCCGCCTCGTACCTCGGCCTCACCACGGCCGAGCTCGACGCGCAGCTCGAAAGCGGCAAGTCGCTCGCCCAGGTGGCGAAGGACCGCGGCAAGCCGGTCGACGGCCTGATCCAGGCGCTCGTCGACCAGGCAACCAAGCGGCTCGACGCCGACGTCGCCGCGGGGCGGCTGACGAAGGCGCAGGAGCAGCAGATCCTCTCCGGCCTGAAGCAGCGGATCACGGACTTCGTGAACGGCCTCCGCGAGCGTGGCCACGACTTCCGCTTCGACCGCGGCTTCGCGGGACCGCCGCCGGGCTACCACGCAGCATGACCCGGCTCGAGCACGCCCGCCGGCGCGCCGCGGGCGCGAAGCGCGCGCTCACCGCAGCGTCGGCCGTCGGCTTCGTCGTGGCGATGCTCCTTGTCCGCTCGGCGCATCCCGGCCATGCGTCGCACGCGCGGACGAGCTCGGCCGGGATCTCGAGCTCGTCCGCGTCCACCTCCGCGACGGTCGTGCCGGAGGTGACGACGCACGTCTCCTGAGCCGTACCGGTTCCGCGCCATGGACGTGGACGTGATCGCCGGCGGCGCAGGCGTCGCGCAGGCGGCTGCGATCGAGGCGCTCTTCGCCGAGCGCGAGCGGGTCTTCAGCCGCTTCCGGCCGCACAGCGAGCTCGCGCTCGTGAACGCGGGCCGCGGGCCGCTCGTCCGCGTGTCCGCGCTTTTCGCGCGGACGCTGCGAGCGGCGCTCGACGCCGCCGCCTCGACAGGTGGGCTCGTCGATCCCACGCTCGGCGCGGCGCTCGAGGCGGCCGGCTACGACCGCGACTTCGCGCGCGTCGTCCCGGACGCCAGTCCCGCCGGCGCTGCGGCGCCCGGCCGCTGGCGCTCGGTGCGGCTCGCCGGCCGCGTCCTCGCGCGCCGGCCCGGCGTCCGCCTCGACCTGAACGGCGTCGTGAAGGCGCTCGCTGTGGACGAGGCGCTGGCGCTCCTGGACGGGCCGGGATTCGTCTCCGCGGGCGGCGACGTCGCTGTGCGCGGAGGAGCCGTCGTCGGCCTCCCGCGCGGAGGCTCCGTGCGCGTCGAGGGCGGCGTCGCGACGAGCGGGATCACGCACCGGCGGTGGCTGCGCGGCGGCGCCGTCCAGCACCACCTCATCGACGCGCGCACCGGCCGGCCGGCGAGCTCGCGCTGGACCGAGGTGACGGTGGCCGCGGCGACGTGTCTCGACGCGGACGTCGCCGCCAAGGCGGCGTTCCTGCCCTCGGACGACGGCCCCGGCTGGCTCGAGGAGCGCGGCCTCGCCGGCCGCTTCCTCGCCGGCGACGTCGTCGTGACGAACCGTGCCTGGCGCGACTCGGTGCCGGAGGCGGCTTGACCGCCGCGTGGTACGCGGCCCGCGCCGGCGGGCTCCTCGCCTTCGCCCTCCTCACGGCGAGCGTCGTACTCGGGCTGACTCTCTCGGGACGGGCACGCCTGCGGCGGTGGCCGCGCTTCGCCGTCGAGGACGTGCACCGCTTCGCGGGCGTGCTCGTCGGCGCCTTCGTCGGCATCCACGTGCTCGCGCTCCTCGTCGACACCTACGTGCCGTTCTCGGTGGTGCAGGTGCTCGTGCCGGGAACGTCGTCGTACCGGCCGCTCGCGACCGGGCTCGGCGTCGTCGCGCTGGAGCTCCTGGCCGCGCTGGCGCTCGCGAACCGGTACCGCTCGCGCCTCTCGTACCGCTTCTGGCGGCGCACGCACTACCTGAACTTCGCGGTCTGGACGCTCGCGCTCGTTCACGGGATCACGTCCGGAACCGACAGCGGAACGCCGTGGGCCGTGCTGCTCTACGGCGTCGCTGCGGGGTCGGTCGCGGGTCTCCTCGTGTGGCGCGTGCTCGGCGGTGCGAAGCTCGCGGCGGCGGGGGCGCGCTAGGCTCACCGCGTGGTGCGGGAGCTGATCGCAAGCGGCGCCGGGCGCGAGTACGACCTCTACGCGAAGACGATCAACCCGCAGTTCGTGCGCGTGCTGCGGACGATCGGCTTCGACCGGCAGTGGGTGCGCGCGCAGGGCGCCTACCTCGAGGACGCGGACGGCCGGCGGTTCCTCGACATGCTCGGCGGCTTCGGGATGTTCAACACCGGCCGGAACAACCCGCGCATCCGCGACGCGCTCGTCGAGGCGCTCGAGCTGGACACGCCGGGGTCGGTGCAGCTCGGCGTCTCGACGCTGCCGGGGCTGCTCGCCGAGGAGCTCCTGCGTCGCGCGCCCGCGAGCATCGGCCGCGTCCTCTTCACGAGCTCGGGCGCGGAGTCGGTCGAGGCGGCGATCAAGCTCGGCCGGGCCGCCACGGGCCGGAGCCGCGTCGTCTCCGCCGAGCATGGCTTCCACGGCCTGACTCTCGGGGCCTTGTCCGCGAACGGCAATCCCGAGTTCACGGACCGCTTCGGCCCGCTCCTTCCCGGTTTCTCGCAGGTGCCGTTCAACGACCTCGAGGC
>VAXK01000290.1 GCA_005885565.1 Actinomycetota bacterium | reverse complement strand
CGGAGCCCGTCAGCGCAAGGCCGCGCACGAACGGGAGGTGCCGGAGCACGCGCGCGACGCGGCGGGCTCGGCGCTCGAGGCGGGCCGCGTTCCGCATCCGCTCCGGACGGCGCTTGAGGAGCTCCTCGCGGCCGGCGAGGCAGTAGAGGCCGCCGCCTCCCACCACGAGCGGGTCGTCGTGCAGCTGCCGCGCGAGCTCGTCCCGGGCGATCGCGACGCGCGCATAGCGCCACGCCTCGTCGAGCGTGACCGCGCAGTCGAAGACGTCGCCGTAGAGGACGGCGTCGATGACGTCGAGGTCGCTCATCGGCGCTCCAGGGTCACCTCGAGACGCGGCGCGCGTGAGCCGGGGACGGGCGCGTCCGGGTCGACATGGAGGCGCCAGCGCCGCGCGATCCCGCCGAGCGTCTCGGTCATGATCGCCCGCGCGAGCGGCTCGCCGATGCAGGCGTGCGCGCCTGCGCCGAAGGGCAGGTATGCGCCGCGAGGGCGCTCGTCACGCCGCAGCCATCGCTCCGCGACGAACTCCGACGGACGCTCGTAGAGCCGCGGGTCGTGGTGCGTGACGAGCGGGCTGACGACGACGTTGGTGCGGCCGTTCCCCACGGGGCAGCGGTCGATGTGCCGCGCGGGCGGGAAGAGTCGGAGCGTCTCCCGGAGCACCGCTTCGAGGTAGTCGCGCCTGCCCTCGTCGAGCTCGGCCTCGAGCCGCTCGCGGGCGCCAGGGCTCCGGCCCAGGAGGTACCACGCCGCCTCGAGCCCGCTCGGCGGCTCGTCGACCGCGGCGAGGAGGAACGCGATCACCTCCCCGCGCGCGGTTCGCTCGGGCAGGCCGCCACGCAGCAGCGCGGAGAGCAGATCGTCGTCCGACCCGCCTGCGCCTACGAGCCCGGTGACGGAGCTCTCGACCCGCGCCAGAGCCCGCGCAGCACGCGTTCCCGGGAGCGGCGGCGTGAAGCACGGCACGCCGGCCATGACCACGGCGAGCGACGTCGCGAGCCCCGGATCCAGCTCGGCCGAAAGCAGCACCTCTCCCGCGACGGCGAGCGACAGCCGGTCGAGCTCGTCGCGCAGCCGAAGGCGAGCGCCGTCGCGCCAGCCGCGCTGCGCCTCCTCGACCCGCGCGGCAATCGACGGTGTGAAGCGGGCGATCCGCCGCCGGTCGAGGCTCGGCTGGAGCAGCAGGCGTCGGCGCCGGTGCTGCTCGCCGTCGAGCGTGTTCAGGGTGTTGCCGACGAAGCGGCGGGCCCGGCGCTTCCACTTCCCCGGTCTGAACGAGTCCGCGTCGGTGACGAGGACGCGCCACACCGCCTGCGGATCGCGCACGAGGACGAAGCGGCTCGGCCCGGCCGCGAGGCGCAGAGGGGCGCCGTCCTCACCGTGCGCGCTCACGTAGCCGACCGGGTCGCGGAAGAACGAACGCGCACTGAAGAGGGACCGGACCACCGGAGGGGAGGCTAACGTCCAAAGGTGCTCCCAAGGCTCCGCAATCCCCTCGGCGGCCGGCACGACCTCGCCGTCGATCTCGGGACCGCGAACACGGTCGTCTACAAGCGCGGCGAGGGGATCGTCGTCTTCGAGCCCTCCGTGGTCGCGATCGACGAGGAGATGGGCACGGTGCAGGCGATCGGCGAGAGCGCGCGGCGGATGATCGGTCGCACGCCGGCCTCGATCCGCGCGACGCGGCCGCTGCGGCACGGGGTGATCGCCGACTTCGAGATCACGGAGGAGATGCTCCGCTACTTCATCCGCAAGGCGGCCGACCGGCGCTCGGCGCCGCGCGTGATCGTCTGCGTCCCGAGCGGGATCACGGAGGTCGAACGGCGGGCGGTCGAGGAGGCGACGCTCGGGGCCGGCGCGCGGCGCGCGTACCTGATCGAGGAGCCAATGGCCGGAGCGATCGGCGCCGGCCTGCCCGTCTCGGAGGCCTACGGGAACCTGATCGTCGACATCGGCGGCGGGACGAGCGAGATGGCCGTCATCGCCCTGGGCGGAATGGCCGTGTCCGAGTCGCTGCGCGTCGGCGGCTACGAGCTCGACGACGCCATCGTCCGCCACGTCCAGCAGACGCACAAGCTCCTGATCGGCCAGCAGCAGGCCGAGCGCGTGAAGCTCGACATCGGCTCGGCCTGGCCGATGGACGACGAGATCGACCGCACGACCGAGGTCGCCGGGCGCGACCTCACGACGGGCCTGCTACGACGGCTGTCCCTGAACGCGAGGGAGATCCGGGGGGCGATCGCGCGGCCGGTCGCCCAGGTCGTCGAGGCGCTCGTGAACATGCTCGAGCGGACGCCGCCCGAGCTCGCCGCCGACCTCGGCGTCCGCGGTGTCGTGCTCGTCGGCGGCGGCGCGCTCCTGCGCGGGATCGACGAGCGGATCGCGCGGGAGACGCACCTCGCCGTCTCGGTCGCCGAGTCGCCGCTGACGTGCGTCGCGCTCGGCGCGGGCCAGAGCCTCGACGAGGTCTCGGTGCTCGAGCGCGTGCGGAAGACGGGTCGCTAGCGATCTATCGCGTACCAGATCACGTCGTAGCCGTGCCAGTGGGCGGTGCCGCGGTACGTGAGGCCGAGGCGCTCCATCACGGCGCGCGAGCGGCGGTTCTCCGGCACGGTGATCGAGATCAGGCGCTCGTCCGGGAGGTGCTCGCGCCAGAGCTCCGTCGAGATCCGGCCGGCCTCGGTCGCGAGGCCGCGGCCCCACCAGCGCTCGTCCAGCACCCACCCGACCTCGACCGGCGAGGGCTCGACCGGCCAGTCGTGGTGGCGCATCATCCCCAGGCGGCCGACGAGCCGCTCCGACTCGGGGTCGACCGCCGCCCACTGGCTCACGCCGTCCTCGGCCCAGCCGCGACGAAAGCGCTCGACCTGGGCGCGGATCGCGTCGAGGTCGTGCGGCGGCATGTGCTCGAGGTAGCCGGGCTGGCGGTAGATCTCGGCGAGCGACTCGACGTCCTCGGGCCGCCACTGGCGCAGGAGGAGGCGCTCGGTTCGGACCTCGAGCGGGATCAGGACCGCGGCGGAAAAGGCGGGAGGCTGCGCGGAAGCGGCTTGCCGAAGGCGCGCTCGGCCCGCCGGTTGCGGCGCCAGCTGCGCAGCACGATCGTCGCAGGCAGGGCGACGATCAGGAGCAGGACGATCGCCGGGACGATCAGCAGGAGACGGTTCACGTGCCGCGGCTTCGCGTTCGTCGACGCGAGCGGGCCGTAGTCGGCGAAGGCCTTCATGCTCCCCGTCCGCTCGGCTCCGGCGAAGCTCGCGCTCGGGACGAACGACGCGACGAGCCACCGGCCGTGCACCCGCTTCAGCTCGAGGGTGAAGATCATCGGCCCCTGGTGTGCGTGACGGCGGGGCTGGAGCAGGAGGTCGACCATGACGTACCCGCGCTGCGCGAGGTCGAGCGTCCAGCCGTGGAAGCGGGTCCCGCGGGCCGGGTAGGCCATGACGTTCGTCTTCCCGTGCGCCCAGGCACGGCGGCTGATTCCCGTGCGCATGGCCGGGGTCACGAGGTCGTAGGAGGCGGCGAGGTCGCGGCGCTGGACGGCGGAGGTGACGAAGCGGTCGAGCGTCGCGTCGATCGCTCGCCGCTCCGCCGGTTTCAGCCGGTACGCGGCCTGCGCGGGAGCCGCGACCAGCACGGCGAGCAGCGTGACGACGAAGACCCCTCTCTTCACGCCGCAATTGTGCCCGACCTTCATGCCACTGGTGGGAGCCCAAAAGTGTCGACCGGTCGTTTCAGACGATGCGCCGGCCAAGCCGGCGCATCTGATACCGGCACCGCAAGCGGTGCCTCACTCGGGCCAGCCGCGGCGACGCCAGAACCAGCGCACGCCGAAGATCGAAGCGGTCGCGTAGACGAAGCCGATCAGCAGGTCGACGACGTAGTGGTTCGCGGTGTAGACGACGGCGAAGCACTGGACGGCCGGGTAGATCGCGAGGACGGGGATGAGCCAGCGCCAGCGGGTCTTCCAGATCAGCATCGCGACGAAGAGGAAGACGAGGAACGCGTAGCCGCCGTGCAGCGACGGGACGGCCGCGTAGGGGTTCTTCGCGACCACCCGCGTGATCGAGAACGAGCTCATCGTCGAGGGGAGGGACGACGCGGCGGCGGCGCCGTGCGGGATCGGCAGCTTGCTGATCGGGTCGATCATGCCGCTCTGCGCGGCGGCCCACGGCGGCGCGGAGGGGAAGATCAGGAACGTGATCGCGCCGGCGTAGGAGAGGACGAGCATCGACGCGGCGAACCGGTAGAAGAGCGCCCGGCGCTTCATCCAGAGGACGAAGGCGAGGAGCGGCGGCACGATGAAGTGCAGCTTCGTCACCTCGACGATCCCGTGGTCGTACCAGCGGGCCGAGCCGGACCACAGCCAGTGCTGGAGGATGACCGACGGCACGTGCCCGCCGAAGAGGAAACGTTCGGCGTCGAGTTGCGGGCGGTAGAAGGGATGTGCATGCACGAGGTGCGCAATTCCGCGAGACTCCGCGTACAGGACGATCAAGACGGCGAAGGGGACGAAATCGAGCAGAAACCTTCTCGCCCGCCGCAGGACGAGCGCCGGCACGAGCAGCACGACGAGGTAGCGGTCCGGCGTCAGGCCCAGGCCGAAGAGCGCGACCGCGCCGGCGAGCGCGAGCGCGAGCGACGCTCCCGCCGCGATCGCCTTCCGGCGGCCGAGATCGGGGCGCGGTGGGCCCCAGCGCTCGGCGCGCTCGCCGCCGTCGGCTTGGCCGTCGCGGTCCGGCTCCCATTCCTGAACGCGCCGCTCACGTCGGACGAAGGGGGGTACGCCGAGGTGGCCCGGCTGTGGGAGCGCTCCAACACCCTCTACCGCGGCGCCTGGGTCGACCGCCCGCAAGGCCTCATGTTGATCTATCGCGGGATCTCCGATCTCGGGTTGGGCTCAACTGAGGGACTACGGGCGGCGGCGGCCGCCTTTGCTGCCGTGACCCTGCTGGCAACGATGCTGCTCGCCCTTCGGCTGGGCGGGAGGATAACCGCATTGTCCGCGGGCCTGCTAGTTGCAACCGCAGGCTCCTCGCCGTTCATCGAGTCGTTCACGCTCTCGGGCGAGCTCCTGAGCTCGGTGCCGGCGCTCCTGTCGCTCGTCGCCTTCTGCGCGTACCGGCGCAGCCGGCGCGCTTGGTGGCTCCTCGTCGCGGGCCTCCTGACCGGGTGCGCGCTGATGATCCGGCAGTCGGCCTTCGACGCGGGCCTGGCGGCGATCGCGCTCCTCGTCCTGGAGGAGCGGCGCCGCGCGTGGCGACCGGTCGCGCTCCTCCTGGCCGGCGCGGCCGCGCCGATCGCGTACGGCGCCGCGAGCGCGGCGCGGGTCGGCGAGTGGTGGTACGCCGTGGTCGCCTACCGCGGCGACGCCGACTCGATCTTCACCGGCTCCCCGATCCATCGCTGGCACCTGCTCACTGCGTCGCTTCCGGCCGCGGGGAAGGCGCTGGCGCCGCTCGCCGCGCTCGCCGTCCTCGGCTGGTGGCGCGCGCCGCGGCTGGTTCGGCTCTGGCTCGGCGCCGCGGTCGTGGGCGTCATCGCCGGCGGGAACTTCCACGCGCACTACTACCTCCAGCTCGTGCCGCCGCTCGCGATCCTGGGCGGCGTCGCCGTCTCCGAGCTCGTCGAGGCGCGGCGGCAGATCGCCTGGGGCGCATGCGCGGCGGCGGCGGCGGCCGCGCTCGCCTTCGCGGCGCCGCTCTGGTTCGTGAACGGCGTGGCCCAGGCGGAGGCGATCTGGCCCCGCGACCCCCACCTCCAGTCCGACAAGGCGGTGTCCGCGTACGTCAAGCGGCACACGCGGCCGCACGAGCAGATCTTCGTCGTCTGGGCGGCGGCCGACGTCTACTACCTCGCCGACCGGCCGCCCGCGTTCCCGTACCTCTGGTACCGGAACGTCCAGGCGATCCCGGGCGCGCTTCCGGCGGCCGAGAAGATGCTCGCGCAGCGAAAGCCGGCGCTCGTGGTGGCGGCGCAGGCGCCGACGGCGATCGACCCCTCCTCGCTCACGACGATGCGGATCCTGCGCCGCGAGTACCGGATGGTCGCCGCGGTCGCCGGGGTCCCGATCTACCGCCGCCTGCCGCACCCGCGACGCGAGCCGCTACCCGGCCCGGTCTGGCCGTAGGCCGAGAGCCGCTCGGACCGCTGCGTCCGCGAGCGAGCCTGCGACGAGGTCCGCCTCCAGGGGGAGCTCCGCGAAGTACGGAACGCCGATCACGTACATCCCGGCGGCACGGGCGGCTGCGGCGCCGGGCGGCGAGTCCTCGAGGGCGACGGTCTCGCTCGCCGGGCTGCCGAGGAGCTCCGCCGCGCGCAGGTAGACGTCGGGCGCCGGCTTCGGCTCGGCCACCTCGTCGGAGGCGACGACGACCTCGAAGGGCGCCGCCAGGCCCGCCGACTCCAGCACCGCCTCGACCCACTTCCGCGGCGAGTTCGACGCGATGCCGAGGCGGCGCCGCCCGGCGAGCGCCTCGGCCTCACCCGGCCGGTCGAGCAGGCGCTCGAGGATCCGTCCGCTCGTCTCCCACGACGTCCCCAGGAGCTCCGCCTTCACGGCGCGGCCGTACGGCTGCCCGTGTCGGGCAAAGAGAGCCGACTCGGCGCGCGTCCACAGGCGCTCCGTGTCGAGCAGCAGGCCGTCGCAGTCGAAGACGACCGGGCCGGTCGGGGCCGAGCGGCGCCTCAGTGCCTCGTGGTCCCGAGGTGGAAGTAGGCGGAGTAGATCTCGCGCGCGGCCGGGGCGGCCGCCTCGGCGCCGAAGCCGCCGTGCTCGATCAGGACGACGACGACGAGGCGCGGGTTCCCGGCCGGCGCCCAGGACGCGTACCAGGAGTGGTCGTCGCCCGGAGGCGCCTGCGCCGTCCCTGTCTTGCCGACCACCTTGATCGGGAAGCCGGCCCCGCCGAAGACCGGGAACGACGTGCCGTTCGGCGCGTTCGCGGCGTTGTAGAGGCCCTCGCGGATCGCCCACAGGTCCTTCAGGTGCAGGTGCGCGCGGGGCGGGAAGCGGAGCAGCTTCGCGACGTCGCCCCGCGGCGTCAGGAGCGCGCGCGCCACGTGCGGCCGGACGACCGTGCCGCCGTTCGCGAGCGCGCTGTACGCGACGGCGAGCTGGAGCGGCGTGACCTGGAGCAGGCCCTGGCCGATCGAGAGGTTGACCGACTGGCCCGGGTACCAGACCGGGTCGCTCGGCTGGAGGCGCTTGATGTTCGTGGGATCCGGGACGGCGCCGCCCGCCTCCGCCGGCAGGTCGATCCCGGTCGTGTGGCCGATCCCGAGCAGCCGCGCCCAGCGCTGCATGTCGAGCGCGCCCGTGCTCGCCTGGCGGACGTAAAACTTGTAGCCGACCTGGTAGAACCACGTGTCGCACGAGACGGTCAGCGCCTCGGGCAGGCTCATGCTCGCGAACACGCCGGGGTCGACGTTGTGGAAGACGATGTTCCCGACCGTGTAGGTCGGCGTGCACTGGAGCGACGTGTACGGCGAGATCAGCCCCGTCGCGAGCGCCGCCTCGGCGACGATCGGCTTGAACGTCGAGCCGGTCGGATAGATGCCCTGCGTCGCCCGGTCGAGGAAGGCGTCGCCGCCGTTCAGGAGCCGCGCGAGGTAGTCAGGATCGTGCGCGGCCGCAACCTGGTTGTAGCCGGGGTAGCTCGCGAGCGCGAGGACGGCGCCGGTGCGCGAGTTCATCACGACGGCGGCGCCGGCGTGCGCGCCGGTGTGCCCTGCCGCGTGCGCGAAGCCGATCCCGTCCTTGATCGCCTGCTCGGCGACGCGCTGGAGGTGCGCGTCGATCGTGAGCTGGAGGCCCCGCCGCGGCGCGGGCTCGCTGAGCGCGCGGAGCGGGCCGACCGCGCGGCCGAGGGAGTCGACCGCCACGCGGTTCCGTTGCAGGCCGCCGTTCAGCCAGCGGTCGTAGGTCGCCTCGACGCCGGACTGGCCGACGACCTCGCCCGGCTTCGCATGCGGGTAGCGGCGGCTCTTGAGCTCGTCCTTGGTGATCTCGCCGTTCAGGCCGAGGAACTCCGTCCCGAAGGCGCCCTGCGGATATTCGCGCGAGGGAAGCGAGACGACGTGCAGGCCCGGGAACGCACGCGCGCGCTCGTTGAGGAACTGCGAGAGCATCCGCGTGAGGTGCGGCACTACGATCGCGGGGGCGTACGGCGACCGGACGACGCTCCGGCCGACGCGGCGGACGAGCAGGCCGGTCGAGGTTCCCGTCAGGCGGCCCACGCGGCCGAGGAGCGCGCGGCCACGCGGGCTCGCATGCCAGCGGCCGTGCGCGTCGATCTTCCCGAGCGTGTCCACGTCGGCCGTCAGGACGAGCTGGCCCTGGGTGCCGACGAGAAGCTTCCCCTTGGCGTCGAGGACGGGGCCGCGCGGGGCCGGCAGGTCGACGTAGCGGAACGTCTGCCGCGCCGCCCGGTGCGCGTAGCGCGGGCCCTGGAGGACCTGGAGCGACCAGAGCCGCAGGGCGAGCAGGCCGAAGATCGAGATCGCCCCCGCCGCGAGGATGCCCACCCGGAGGTAGAAGCCGCCGCCGCCGAAGAAGCCCGCGTTGGCGGAGGAGATCGGCTCGGCGACCGGGCGCACACGCGGCAGCGAGCGCGGCAGGCGCACGGTGCGCCGCTCGCGACCCGCGGGCGCGATGACGCGCCGGCCCATGCCCTTGGTGCTGTCGTCGAGAGAGCTCAGTTCGACCTCGATTCGACCTCGTGCCCGGACCGGGTTGTAGCACGTACGTCCGCGTACCGACGTTACGCTCGCTCCATACGCGGCTTGCGGGCAAGAGGGTCCGTCCTCCGAGCGGTGCGCCGCGCGGCGCGGGACGACCTCGCCTCGTTCGCGGCCGACGCGCGCGGGCTGGAGGCCGCGGCCACGAGCCCGTCCGCCTCCGAGGCCTACCGCGCCGCGCTCGCGGCCTACGAGCGGGCGGAGCTCGCGTGCGACCACGCGCGGTCGCCGGAGGATCTCCGCGTCGTCGCGTCGACGGTCGCCCTCGGAAGGCACGAGCTCGCGCGCGCCCGGGCGCTCCTCGACGGGGACGAGGCGCCGCCGTCGCCGCGGCCGTGCTTCTTCGACGCGCGCCACGGCTCCGGGGTGCGGGAGGTCGAATGGGACTCGCGGCGCGTTGCCGCGTGCGAGGCCGACGCCGAGCGGCTCGAGCGCGGCGCCGGCCGCCCCGTGCCGTACTGGGACGCGCCGCCCGAGTTCCGGCCGTGGATCGAAGGGCAGTACGGCGAGGCGCGGCTCTAGTGCTCTTCAACAGCTATCCGTTCCTCGGCGTCTTCCTGCCGATCGTGCTCGCCGGCTTCTTCGTGCTGCGCCGGCAGACCGCGCGGCTCGTCTGGATCGTCGTCGCGAGCTACGTCTTCTACGGCTACGCGAAGGACTGGTTCCCGGCGCTCATGGCCGGCTCGACGGTGATCTCCTTCACGACGGGCCTCGCGCTCGCGCGCGTAACCGACCCGCGCCGGCGACGCAGCGTGCTCGCGACCGGCATCGCCGGAGCGCTCGGCCTCCTCGTCTACTTCAAGTACGCCCAGTTCGCGGCCGGCAACGCGTCCTCTTTCCTCTCCGTCGTCACCGGCCGGGGGCTGCCGTCGCTGAAGGCGTTCACGGAGGGGATCGCCCTGCCGGTCGGGATCAGCTTCTACACCTTCGAGGCGATCTCGTACATGGTCGACGTCTTCCGCGGCGACGCCGAGGCCGAGCGAAACCCGCTCCGCTACGCGTTCTTCATCTCGTTCTTCCCACACCTGATCGCCGGGCCGATCGTCCGCTACCGCAAGCTCGAGCCACAGCTCCGTCGCTTCTACCGGCTCGATTCCGAGCTCCTCCTCTCCGGGCTCCTGCTCTTCTCGCTCGGCCTGGCGAAGAAGGTGCTGGTCGCCGACCAGATCGGGAGGCGGATCGACCCGCTCCTCGCCCATCCCGGCTCGATGGGCGTGTGGCAGGGCTGGGCGGCGGCGCTCGGGTACGCCTTCCAGATCTACTTCGACTTCGCCGGCTACTGCGACATGGCGCTCGGGCTCGCGCGGATGGTGGGGATCGAGCTGCCGTGGAACTTCGACCGTCCCTACCGCGCGCGCAACCCGCGCGAGTTCTGGCGGCGCTGGAACGTGACCCTCTCGCAGTGGCTCCGCGACTACGTCTACATCCCGCTCGGCGGCAACCGGCGCGGCGACCTGCGGCGCGACGGGAACCTGCTCGCGACGATGGGGATCGGCGGCCTCTGGCACGGCGCGTCGTTCACGTTCCTCGCCTGGGGGCTCTGGCACGGGATGCTGCTCGTCGGCCACCGGCGGTTGTCGCGGCTCGGCTTGCGCGTGCCCGGCCCGATCGCGGTCGCGCTGACGTTCTTCCTCGTCACGATCGCGTTCGTGTTCTTCCGCATGCACGACGCGCACGGGCTCGCCGAGGTCCTGCTCTCGATGGCCGGCGCGCACGGGGTCGGCTCGCTGCCGCGCGACCTCGTCCCGTTCCTCCTCCTCGCCGCCGGGCTGACCTTCGCCGTGCCCGAGGAATGGCGCTGGAGCTTCCAGCGGTGGGGCGTCTGGCGGACGGCGGCGGTCGGGCTCGTGACCGGCCTCGCCGTCGTGCTCGTCAACGAGACGCAGCGGTTCATCTACTTCAAGTTCTGACTTGCGCTTCGTCGCCTTCTTCGCCGCCCTCGCCGTCGCACTCGCGGCGATCGCCTACGTCGACTGGCGGCTCGACCCCTTCGGCGACCGCTACCACCCCGACGTCCTCGCGACCGCGCTCGGCCGGTCGCCGCCCTGCTACGTCGCGTGGGAGGTCGTCGCCGAGCAGGCCTGGCCGACGTACAAGCTCGACCTCTTCCACCGGCGGCACGCGGACGTCGTGGTCGTCGGGACGAGCCGCGTGGCGAAGGTCGGCGCCTGGCCGGGCGAGGAGCGGTTCGTGAACCTGAGCGTGCCCGGCACGGGGGCCGAGAGCCTGCCCGGCCTCTTCGACCGACTCCACGGCGGGCATTCCGGCCGACTCGTCGTCTACCTCGGCACGGACGCGTTCTGGTTCGGGCCCCGCTGGCGCACGAAGGCCTGGTTCGACGTGTCCTACCTCCGCGACCTCAAGTACCTGCTCTCGGGACAGACGCTGCGCCAAAGCCTGGACGTCCTGCGCCGCGCGCCCGGCTCGCTGCTCCACCCCGACGCGCTCCGCGCCGTCGAGGTCGACCGGCAGGGCGGCACCTGCGTCGTCGACCGGGGGAACTCGGTCTTCCGCGGCGGCTCGAACGCCTGGGCGCCCGACGGGGAGCTCTTCTTCCAGTACGAGCTCGTCCACGCGACGCGCATCCCGCGGAACGGCTCGCTCGTGGGCCTCTACCACGGGTTCTACGCGGGGCGCTCGCTCGACGGCGGTCACCTGGAGGCACTCGGGGACGCGCTCGCCAAGGCGCGGGGCTACGGCTGGACGGTGGTCGGCTTCCATGCGCCGATCTCGACCCGCGGGATCAGGCGGCTCGAGACCGACCCGACGACCGCCCCGCTCTTCCACCGCTTCCGCGCGCAGATGCCCGGGTTGTTCGCGCGCTACGGGTTCCGCTTCCTCGACCTGACGAACGTGCGCTCCGTCGGCTGCTCGGAGAGCGACTTCTCCTTCGAGGACGACGGGCACCCGGACGTCAGCTGCGGGAGGCGGGTGCGGCGCGCGCTCGACCACGCGGCAGGGCTTCGTCCGGCGATGCAGTCAGGCTGACCCGACACCAGCGATCCGAGTATGCTGGTGTCGTGCCGCGGTACGACGTCCCGAAGGCAGCGCCGGAGCCGCTCCGGCTCGTGCAGCGGTTCGTCAATACGGTCGACCACGAGAACGACCGCGAGTGGATCGGCACGGCTGGCGAGCTCGCCGACTTCCTCGGCTGCGACGAGGCGGAGGTCGACGTCCAGCGGGCACACGAGCTTCGCGAGGCGCTGCGCATGCTATTGCGCGCCAACAACGGCGCCCCGCTCGACGCCGACGCCCTCGCAGCCGTCAATCGTGTGGCGGCCGGGCTCCGGCTCGAAATCGACGTCGGCGGCCGGGTCGTCTTCGGCGCCGAAGACCCGCTTGCTCGCATCGTCGCCGTCGCGTTCGGAGCGATGCTCGAGGGAACCTGGCCGCGGCTCAAGGCCTGTCGCAACTGCAAGTGGGCCTTCTACGACTACTCCAAGAACCGCGCCGCAAGCTGGTGCTCGATGCAGCTCTGCGGAAACCGGCTGAAGACGCGCGCCTACCGGAGCCGGAGGGCCCGCGTGTGAGCGAGGCCGTCGTGAGGCAGGGCGCGCAAGCCGAACGACGCAGCCTTCGCTGGCGAGCTCGGGCGCCGCTCGTCGTCGCCGCGGCGCGGCTGCGCGGGCACGCGGGCCGGGCGGTACTCGTCGGCGCCGGCATCGCCGCCTCGATCGCGATGC
This sequence comes from Actinomycetota bacterium, assembly GCA_005885565.1. Classification (GTDB taxonomy): domain Bacteria; phylum Actinomycetota; class Thermoleophilia; order Gaiellales; family Gaiellaceae; genus AC-50. The sequence continues at coordinate 8,176 of VAXK01000290.1, read as the reverse complement.
TCGTCGGCGTACTCGGTGGGAGCGTGATCGCCCGCGACCGCGCCGTGCAGCGCGCGGTCGCTGCGCTGCCCGCATCCCAGCAGAGCTTTCGGGTCGATGCGTTCGGCCTCGCACCCGGCCAGAATTACGCGCAAGCGGATCGCACGATCCGCCGCGTGCTTTCGTCGCTGACCTCGACGGCGCCCCTCCGCGCTATGTTCTTCCGCGAGCTCCGCGTTGCGGGGGGACTCGTCCAGCTGGCGAGCCTGGACGACCTCGGACGGTTCGCGCGCGTGCGCTCCGGCCGCATTCCGCGCATCTGCGTCCCCGCCCGTTGCGAGGTGTTCGAGCTAGGAGCAGGAGGGCGGGCCGCGTGGGATCAGAACGGGATCCACCTCGTCCGTGTCGGCAGGGGCGTGATCCGTGATCGCGCGCTCTTCGGCGACTTTCTCCAGCCGGCGCGCGAGTCGAACGGCGCGCGCGCGACTCTGCTGCTCGCCTCGGGCTCGGCCGCGTTCGACCGGCTCCCCGCATTTGAAGGCATCTTCCGCTCGTATAGCTGGATCGCGCCGCTCGACCCGCGCCGGCTGCACGTCTGGCAGATCCCGCCGCTTCTCCGCCGCGAATCGCGCGCACAAGCCGAGCTCGCCCGCTACACGGACGCCTACGAGCTGAGCGGCCCGGACGCCGCGCTGACGGACGCGCGAGCGAAGGGCCGGGTCTCGGCGCAACGGATGGTGCTGATCGGCGGCGAGGTGAGCACGCTGCTGCTCGGCTTCGCCCTCGTGTGCGCGATCGGCCTGCGCCGCGGCCTCGCCGCCGAGCGCCGTCGGCTGCTCGAAAGGGGCGCCAGGCGACCACAGCTCTGGCTTGCCGTCGGCGCAGAGGTCTCCGCGATGAGCGTGCTCGGAGCCCTCGTCGGCGTCGCCGCAGGCGCCGGAATCGTCGCGGTCGTCGCGGCCCGGGCAGGACTCCCCGACGCCGCCGTCCTCGGGCACTCGCTCGGCTCGCCGCTCGGCGTCGCGCTCGTCCTGGTCGCCTGGCTGGCCGGCACAGCCGCCGTGCTGGCCGCAGCACGCGCACGGGAAACAACGCGGAGCGGCCTACGCCTGCTCGACGTCGCAGCCCTCGGGGCCGTGGTCACCGTCGGCGTCGGGCTCGCCCGCGGCGGCCTGAACGCCGACACGCTCGCCGCCGGCGGCGATGCGACGCTCCTGCTCCTACTCCCCGGACTCGTCTCCTTCGTCGCCGCCGTCGCCGCAGGGCGCTTGATCGGTCCGCTGATGCGCGCCGCCGAGCGAGCGGTGCGACAAGGCCCGGGCGCGCTTCGCCTGGCCCTGCTCGCGCTGGCCCGCGCGCCCTCGCGCACGATCGCGACTGCCGCCTTCCTGATCGTCAGCCTCGGCCTCGCGCTCTTCGCCGCCAGCTACCGCGCGACGCTCGAACGAAGCGCACGCGACGAGGCAGCGTTCGCGGTGCCGCTCGACTACGCGGTGAGCGAGGGCTCGCAGCTTGTCCTGCCGGTGGCGGCGGCGCCGCTCTCCCGCTACCGCAGGCTCGGCACGCCCTACCCCGTGCTGCGCCTGTCCGGAACCGTGGCCGGGCCCGGCACGAGCGTCCTCAGTCCGACGGTACTGGGAGTGCCGGCAGCTGCGCTCACCCACCTGCACTGGCGCTCTGACTTCTCGCACCTCCCGCCCGCCGAGCTGGCTAGCAGGCTCGGCGCCGACGGGCCGGCGCGGCTGCGCGGCGTCCGGGTGACCGCACCCGACGTCTCGCTACCGGTGCGCGTCCGGGGCACCCCTGTACGGCTCGACCTGGCCGTGGCCGACTCGCACGGCCGGATCCGCATCGTGCCGTTAGGCGAGCGCGGCGCCGGCGTGTGGACGCTGGCCGCGCTGCTGCCGCGCGGAACGCGCGAGCTCCTCGCCCTCGAGCTCTCGCTCGCGAGCGCCCAGCGGTTCGGCTACTTCCACCGCGAGGCGGAGGTCGGCGCTACCGGCGCGCCCGCGGGCACACTGGAGCTCGGCCCCCTCCGCGCGGGCGCACACACGCTCACGCACTGGCGCGGCTGGGTCGCGCGCGGCGGCGCGCGCCTCGCGCACAGACGCGTCACGTACTCGTTCACCCAAGGCCAGACGATCCTGCTCCGCCTCCCCCAGCCGACCGACGGACACGCGCTGCGGGTCGTCGTCAGCCCCGAGGTCGCGAGCGCCGCCGGGCCGAACGGCTCGATCACGCTCGACCTCGAAGACCAGCAGGTGCCGGCCCGGATCGTCGGCGTGGCCGCGCGCTTCCCCGACGCCGACCAGCAGGACGAGGGGTTCGTGATCGCGGACGAAAGCCGGCTCGCGACAGCACTCGACGCGCGCCTCCCCGGTACGGGCACGCCCGGCGAGATCTGGCTCTCGGGCCCACCGCAGGCGGAGCAGACGCTTCGCCGGGCGCCGTTCGCGGTGCTCGACGTCGCGTCGCGACGAGCCATCGAGCGCTCGCTCGCCGGTGATCCGCTCGCGCGCGGGATGGAGCTGACCCTCGGCGCCGCCGCGCTCGCAACGCTCGTCCTGGCGGCGCTCGGCTTCTGGCTCGCACTCGTCAGCGAACTCCGCGACGAACGCGGCGAGCTTTTCGACCTCGAGGCGCAGGGCGTCTCGCCCGACACGCTGCGCAGCCAGTTCCGGCTGCGCGCCGCGATCCTCGTCGCCTTCGGCGCGCTCGGCGGCGCGCTGCTCGGGCTGATCCTCTCGCGACTCGTCGTCGCGCTCGTCCGAGTCTCGGCAGCAACCGAGACCGCGCGGCCGCCGCTCCGCTTCGAGCCGGCCTGGGTGGCGGCGGCGGCCGGCCTCGGCGCGCTCGCCGTCGCGGCGGCGCTGATCGTCGAGCTGACGGCGAAGCACGCCTTCCGCGGCGACTCGCCCGAGCGCGCCACCTGGAGCCTCGAATGATCGAAGTCCGCGACGCCTTTCGCATCTTCGAGTCCGCGGCCGGCGGCACCGTCGCCCTGCAGGGCCTGAACCTGACCGTCGAGCCGGGCGAGATCGTCGTCGTACTCGGACCGAGCGGCTCCGGCAAGACAACCTTGCTGCGCGTACTGTCGGGACTCGAGCGGCTCTCCGCCGGCGGCGGCAACGTGCTCGGCACCCAGCTGCGCGACATCGATGACGCCTTCCGCGCGCGCAACCTCGGCCTACTCGACCAACACTACGCGCGATCGCTCTCGGCCGACCTAGCCTGCCGCCAGACGGTCGCGCTCCAGCTCGAGCTACTCGGGCATGACCCGCGTCAGGCCGGGCGCGCAGCCGACGATCTCCTCGAGCAGGTCGGGCTCGCCGATCGCGCCGACGACCGGCCCGGCTCGCTCTCGGGCGGCGAGCAACAACGCGTCGCCGTCTGCGCCGCGGTCGCGCACCGACCCGGGCTGCTGCTCGCCGACGAACCCGCCGGCGAGCTCGACTCCGACAACGCAGCCACGGTCTACCGGCTCCTCGACGAGCTCGTGCGCGGATCCGGCGCGACAGCGCTGATCGTCAGCCACGACGCGCACGCCGCCTCGATCGCCGACCGACTCGTCTACGTCCGCGACGGCCGTGTCGTCGCGCAGGCCCGCCCCGGGCACGACCCGGCCTTCGCGGTCACCCACGGCTGGGTGCGGCTGCCCGATGCCGTACTCGCGCAGACCGGCCACCCGAGCCTGGTCATGGTCGAGGCGGCAGGTGGACGGCTCGTCCTCGAGCCGATCGACGGCACGCCCGCAGCCGCGCTCACCCAGACTGCGGCGGCGGCGCCGGGTCCCGTGGTCGCGGCGGTCGAAGCCGTCGAGAAGCGCTACGGGAGACGCATCGTGCTCGACGGGCTGAGCCGCGGCTTCCGGGCCGGCGCCCTGACCGCCGTCGTCGGCCGGTCCGGTAGCGGCAAGACGACGCTCCTCCATCTCCTCGCCGGCCTCGAGCGCCCGTCGGCCGGTGACGTCACGCTCGGAGGCGACTCGCTCGGCGGGCTGACGCGCGGACAGCTCGCGGGGCTGCGCCGGAGCCACGTCGCACTCGTCACGCAGGAGCCCGGACTCGTCCCGTACCTGACCGCGCTCGAGAACGTCGAGCTCGGGCTGTACCTGCGCGGAGCCGACGGCGGCCCGCGCGAGGCACTCGTCCAGGTGGGTCTCGAGCACCATCTCAACCTCCCCGCCGCACGGCTTTCGGCCGGCGAGCGCCAGCGCGTCGCGATCGCGCGCGCCCTCGCAGCGCGGACGCAGCTCCTGCTCGTCGACGAGCCGACCGCCCGGCTCGACGAAGAGAACGCGCGCTCTACCGGCGCCCTGCTCGCGCGTGCGGCACACGAGCACGGCGCCGCCGTCGTCTGCGCGACCCACGACGGCGTGCTGATCGAGCAAGCGGACGAGACGATCAGCCTCGACGGCGAGACCGTCTACTCGTCGCAGATGTAGACCAGATGTGTGAGGAGCGCGCCGCTCCGCGGGGGGCGTGCTCGACCGAGCGGCACGAGCTCAGCGCGAGAACGTCTAAGGGCGGGCGGCGGAGGAGCCGGTCGAGCTGCTTCGGTTGCGGGCTGAGCGACCGCAACCACATGAAAAGAGCCTATGCAAAGAAAGAGGCGAGACCCGCCGCATCGGTCCCGCCTCCGTGTCCGCCATGTGGTGGGTCCCGCCGCATCGGTCCCACTGCCTGTTGACCCTCCGAGTCTGGTCGCGAAGACGGCCTTGATTCCTCCCCCGATGGGTGGTTCACCCCGCCGCTTCACTTCCCCCTTGTGGGGCATGTGCCGGCCTGGGACCTCGACCATGGTGAGGTTCGACGTGGGGGGCCGCAGCCCACGTTACTCTCCAAGGAGACGGCCTCGAACCCAGGGGCCGTCTTCCTTTTGGACCGGCAGAGGAGCTCGACTTCTAGCTCACGCGTCCCTTGGGACGCTTTACCGGCGTTCCGGTCCACGTCACCCTCTTGGTCGTGATCAACGTGCTGTCGCTCACCTTCTTCGCCACTTTCCTCACCCTCCTTCCCTCAGGTCGTCCGGAGCATCGACCGCCATGACCTGCGCGTGCTCCACCAAGTACACGGGGTTCCGAAGCGAGTCGTATGTCTCCTTCACCTTCTCGGTACTCGTTGAAGTGCTCGCCGGAGGAGCGAAAGCCGATCGGCTCGGCCTCGTGCTCCTGCCCGTCCGGGCCCAGGATCCTCCGTGTCCTCGGCATGTGCTCCGGATCATGTTGGCATCCTCGCGAGCCCTCATCCGCTGCGAAGTGTGATGAAAAAGCGCCGGAAATAGGGCAAATTCAGCTGCCGTCAGGCAAGCACCCACTCGTCGCCGCGCAAGATCGGGACAGGTGCGCCTCGGCGTCGACTCGCCCGCTACGGGGACTGCGCTTTGCGGACGCGACGAATCGCGGCAACCTGCGCCGCCGTGATGATCCGACGCGCCTCCTCTGAGATCGGCCGGTCGGTCGTAGCCTCGCGTGGGACGGGCGGCAGACGCTCGATGGTCAGCTTTCTAATCGTCCGGCGGTAGTTCTTCGCCATTCCTTCCCTCTATCTCCGGTGGCATCGCCTTCCTGGCCCAATCGTGCCAGACGGCCCGAAGCGTGTCGATGAGCTGCATCACGAACGCCGAGGATCCCGAAACTCGCGCGACGAGGATCCCTCGCGGCTGAAACGGGTCCAGTCGTACAAAGTCGATCGTGAACTCGTGCTCCGACCACCCCACATGAGCTCGGTTCGCCCATACCCCGGCCAGCTGCTCCGGCTGGACGAAGATCTCGAACTCGGGATCCTCTCCGCCGTTCTCCTGCTCGTTAGCCACGGGTTGATCGTGCCAGCGAGCGGGCGTTCGCGAAATTGTCGGAAGCGGCCCTGCCTCTTCTAGCCGAGCACCCAGTCGTCGCCGCGCAAGATCGGGACAGGTGCGCCGCGCCGCTCGAGGCCGTCCACCTCCAGCTCGCAACCGCCGATCATCACGTCGGTGTGGACCGTCGAGTGGTTCACGCCGTCGGTGCCGCCCGTGACCAGGTCGGGGAAGCCGGTGCCGTAGGCGACGTGCGAGGCGGCGTTCTCGTCGAGGAGCGTGTTCAGGAACGTGATCCCGGTCCGGCCGACGGCCGACGACCCCGGACGGCGTCCTCGCCGGCGGACGCACGGAGCTCGACGACCTGGCCGTCGCGGAAGCGAAGCTCCAGGTCGCGGACGATCGTCCCCGGAAGGCCGAGGGGCCGCGTCGCCCGGACGACGCCGTCCGCCCGCCGCCGGTCAGGGCTCGTGAAGACCTCCTCGGTGGGGAGGTTCGGCACGTGCCGGAGCCCCCACTCCGTCTCGGTCTCGGCCGACTCCCAGAGCGAGCCGGGCAGGAGCCCGACGGTGAAGTCCGTCCCATCGCCGTGGAAGCGGATCGCGTCGAAGCGGCGCTCCGTGAGCAGGTGCGCCCGCTCGGTGAGGCGATCGACGTGCCGCCGCCAGGCCTCGACCGGATCGGGCTCGTCGAGGCGAACCGCGCTGGCAACCGCATCCCACAGGCGCTCGACGTCGGGCTCGCCGAAGACCGCCTCGGCCCAGCCCTCGTTGGGATATGCCGCCACCACCCACGATATGCGCCGCTCGGTGGCGACGCGAAGCATGTAGTCGTTGTACTCCGTCATCCGGGCCGCGCCGACGCGCCGCTGGTCGAGCTCCGCGAGGAGCGCAGGTTCGGCCTCGCCGGTGATCGCGATGCGCGCACCCCGCCGCTCGACGAGGTCCTCGAGCCGCGTCATCCAGTACGGCGGCGTCCACGCGAGCGACTCCTCGGGCCCGAGCTCGACGAGCGCCTTGCGGACGTGGTTGTCCTGGTACAGGACGTCGACGTAGCGCGCGTCGGCCTCGTAGGCCGTGCGCGCCAGGGCGCGCGCGAGCGGCGCGTGCTCGATGAAGCCGCTGATCTGGACATCCTGGCCCGGCTGCAGGTTCAGGCCGACGCGGACGATCAGGCGCGCGTAGGCCTCGAGGCGCTCGTCTCCCACCACGGCGGCGAAGCCTAGTTCTCAGGCGGCCCTGCGCGCTCTTTCGTCAAGGACGCGCAGGTAGACCTCGACGACGCGCGGGTCGAACTGCCTGCCCGCGCCCTGCCGCAGGCGGCGCAGGGCCTCGGCCGTCGAGAGCCGCTTGCGGTACGGCCGGTCGGTCGTCATCGCGTGGAAGGCGTCGCAGACGAGGATGATCCGCGCCTCGAGCGGGATCGCCTCGCCGCGCTTCCCGTCCGGGTAGCCGGAGCCGTCCCAGTGCTCGTGGCAGGAGCGCACGATCGGCCGCACGTCCTCGAGCCGCTCGATCGGCGCGATGATCCGCTCGCCGAGCTCGGGATGCGTCTGCATCACCGACCGCTCCTCGGCGGTCAGCCGGCCCGGCTTGGAGAGGATCGCCGAGGGGACGCCGATCTTGCCGATGTCGTGGAAGAGGGCGCCGAGCTCGAGCCGCTTGAGCGCCGGCGGGTCGAGGCCGAGGGCCGTCCCCACCTCGATCGCCATGTCGCGGATCCAGCGCGCGTGCGACGACGTGTACTCGTCGTTCGCCTCGAGCGCGTTCGCGAGCGCCTCGACGGTGGAGAAGAACGTGCCCTCGAGGCTCTCGAAGTTGCCGGCGTTCGTGATCGCGAGCTTCGCCTGGTAGGCGATCCCGGCGAGCAGGCGCAGCTCGCGGTCCGAGAAGTCGCCCGCCGACTCGGGCACGGCGACGACGATGCAGCCGAGCCGGCCGCCGTCGGCGGTGAACGGCGCGACGACGTACTGGCCCTTGACGAGCGCCTTGCCGCCGCCGAAGCGCTCGAGCTCGGACGAGTCGAAGGCGAACGGCTCCTTCGGGGCCAGGCCGCGCTCGGCGACCTCGCGCGGGAACCGCCACCCGAGCACCCGCGGCCGCTCCTCCTCCGCGTAGCCCGAGATCGCCCGCGGGACGAGCTCGCCGGTTGCGGGATCCTGGAGCCAGACGGAGGTCCGAGTCGTGCCGAGGATCGCCGCCGAGAGCTCGACGACGCGGTCGAGGATCTCGTCGAGGCCCTGCGCGCTCGCGAGCTCGCGCCCGAACTCGAGCAGGGCCTTCGCGCTCTCGGCCTCGCGCCGCTCGGCCTCGTACAGGCGTGCGTTCTCGAGCGCGACCGAGGCCTGGCCCGCGAGCACCTCGAGCAGGCGCACGTCGTCCTCGTCGAACTGGCCGAGGCC
>VAXK01000289.1 GCA_005885565.1 Actinomycetota bacterium | reverse complement strand
CTCGATCACGTCCGTCCCCGGCACCTGCCGCGCGAACTCGTGGTGCGCCGCTTCGCCGATCAGGAGTGACTCCCCCGTCTCGGCGACGTGCCCCGTGATGCCCTCGCCGAGCTTGCACGAGAGGACGTCGATCGTCGTCTCCGCGCTCGTCGCGAGGTCGCCGCGGAAGGCGACCGGGACGACGTCGTCGCCGTCGACGAGGAAGACACGGCAGTT
>VAXK01000230.1 GCA_005885565.1 Actinomycetota bacterium | reverse complement strand
GCGTCTGGAACGACACGAAGGTGCCGTGCACGGTCAGCCGGCGGCTGCGGGTACGCGTCCTCGTCGATCGCGTCGCCTCCGGCAAGACGAAGCGCGTCCTGCGCTCGGGCACGTTCCCGGACACGAACTGCGCCGAAGGCGGCCCCAACGTCGGCTTCACGATCAACGCGCGGGCGGTAGGCCTCGCCTGCCCGAACGGGCGCTGGAAGCCCGGCCTCTACCACTTCCTTACGCGCGCGAAGGAGTCGAAGAGGCAGCTCGAGGCCTCGGCGAGCCTCGACTGGACGAGCACGAGCCGGTGCTAAGCCCCGCCTGGTCGGCTCCCGGAGAGGGCGAACGGCTCTGGTTCCTGGGGACGCTGGCCACGATCAAGGTGCCGGGTGAGGCGACGGACGGCCGCTTCGCGCTGATCGAGTTCCTCTTTCCGCGCCATGCGTCGCCGCCGCTGCACACGCATCCGCAGGACGAGAGCTACCTCGTGCTCGAGGGCCGGCTCACCATCCGCGCGGGCGACGAGCGCTTCGAGCTCGATCCCGGCGGCGCCGCCGTCGTGCCGATGGGCGTGCCGCACACGTTTCGGGTCGACAGCGAAACGGCCCGCGTGCTCGTGCTCAGCACGCCCGCCGGGCTCGAGCGCTTCGTTCGCGACGGTTCCGTTCCGGCGACTGCGGCGACCCTGCCGCCCGCAGAGACCCCGCGGCCCTCACCGGACGAGCTGGAGCGGATCTTCCGCGCCCACGGCCAGGTCAACCTCGGCCCGCCGCTCGGGCCGGACGACTAGCGCGTGCGGTAGTGAAGGTGAACGACGCCGCTCGCGAAGCGGCGTTCGTCCAGCAACTCGAGCTCCAGCCGGAGGTTGTCGGGGAAGGAAGGTCTGCCGCCTCCCACCACGACGGGCGCGACGAACAGGTGGCACTCGTCGACCAACCCGGCCCTGAACGCCTGGGCAGCGAGGTCGGGGCCGCCGACGGTGAGGTCATATTCCGCGGACGCTTTCATCTGCCGGACCGCTTCAGCGTCGAAGTCTCGCTCGATCCGCGTCCTGGCACTGGATGGCGTCTCCAACGTCTTGGAGTACACGATCTTGTCGGCTGCCCGCCAGATCTCCGCGAAGTCCTGCACGAAGGACGGCTGGTCGGCGAGCTCGCCCGCGGTCTCCCAGAAGACCATCACCTCGTACATCCGGCGCCCGTAGAGGTACGTGCCGACCGGCCGCTCGAGGTCGTTGACGAAGGCGTGCACCTCCTCGTCGGGAGCGGCCCAGTCGAAGTTGCCGTCCTCGTCCGCGACGTAGCCGTCGAGCGACGTGATCGCCGAGTAGATCAGCTTGGCCATGGCTAGCGGCGGCTCTTCAGGGCCCGCTCGATCTGGCGGTCGGCCTCGCGCCGCGCGATGTCGCGGCGCTTGTCGCGCCTTTCCTTGCCGCGGGCGAGAGCGAGCTCGACCTTCGCCCGCCCGTCCTTGAAGTAGAGCCTCGTCGGAACGAGCGTGAGGCCGCGCTCGCGCACCTTGCCGTAGAGCGACGCGATCTCCCTGCTGTGGAGGAGGAGCTTGCGGTCGCGGTCGGGGTCGTGGTTCGCGATGTTCCCCTGGTCGTAGGTCGAGATGTGCGCGCCGACGAGCCAGACCTCGCCGTCGCGCACGTCGGCGTAGGCGCGGGCGAGATTGGCGCGGCCCTCGCGAAGCGACTTGACCTCCGTGCCGACGAGGACGAGACCAGCCTCGTAGCGGTCGAGCAGGTGGTAGTCGTGCCGCGCCCGGCGGTTCTCCGCGACGAGCTTGATCCCCTTTTGACGCACGATGGCGCCAAAGCTACTCGACGCGGTGCACCATCCAGAGGTTGGGCTCGAAGTAGAGCCCGAGATCTTCTTCGCGGTCGACGGCGACCGGCGCGAGCCCCTGCGGGAAGACGTACTCGCCGCTCTCCGGAAAGGCCATCTCGGTCCAGGCCTCCCACTCGGCGACGGTGCCGCTGATGCGCATCGAGCGCGGCTCGGGCCGCAGGATCTCACCGCCGAGGCGCACGTGCGTGCGGATCCACGGGTCGAACGGGAGGCCGTCCTCGCGCGTCCAGCGCGCGTAGCGATCGATCGGCGTGAGCGGGTAGCGCTCCTTCCAGCTCGGCCGTACCGGGGCGAGCAGGGCACCGAGGGCATGGCGGCGGCCGATCTCCCGCATCCCCTCGAGCATCGCGCGGCTGAGCCCGCCGCCCTGCGCCGACGGCCGGATCTCG
>VAXK01000288.1 GCA_005885565.1 Actinomycetota bacterium | reverse complement strand
TCCCGTGGACGGTGACGGTCACCGACACGCGCGGCGTGATCCTCGCGAGCGGGACGGGAACCACGGCCGCGGTCGACTGGACGTGGGACGCGACGGGCTACGGGCGCGGCAAGTTCTTCTGGACGATCTCCGCCGGCTCGAGCGTGCGACCCGCGACCGGCACGCTGGGCGGAAACCCGCCGCCGCTCCGCATCACCGACGTGACCGCGCAGCCGCCGGTGATCAGCCCGAACGGCGACGGCGTCGACGACTACGCGACGATCTCCTACACGCTGAGCGCTCCGGCCACGGTGACGGCGACGCTCCTCGACGCGACCGGAGCGACAGTGTCGACGCTCTTCGCCGACGAGCTCCACGGCGCCGGGCCGCAGTCGTTCGTCTTCTACGGCGACGGCGTTCCGGACGGGTCGTACACGATCGTGCTCCAGGCGAAGGCGAACAGCAAGCAGGTCACGGCGAGCGTCTCCCTAGAAATCGTTTCGTAAATCCGAGCGGCCCGACCCGGTCATTGCAGACGGACACACGAGCACAGCCCGCGCGTCCTGGTGGTCGGCGCCGCCGAGTCGGCGCCTTAGCCGTCACCCGCGCCGAGCCACTCGTCGTAGCGGCGCTCCAGTCGTTCGAGCAGCGCGACGAGGAGTTCCGCTCGGTCGATCTCGCGGCCGGTCTCGAGGAGGAGCGACGTCGCGGGCGTGCGCGCCTCGGCGGGGAGCTGCCCCGCCTCCTGGCTCACGTTGACGCCCACGCCGAGGACGACGCGGCCTTCGCTCGCCTCGGCGAGGATCCCCGCCACCTTTCGGCCCTGCACGAGGACGTCGTTCGGGAACTTCACCTCCGTCTCGAGGCCCGCCACGTCGGTGATCGCCTCGGCGCAGGCGCGACCCGCGACGAGGGAGAGCTCCGGCAGCCGCGCCGGCTCTACGTCCGGGCGCAGCAGGACGGAGACGAGGAGGCTCGTCCCGGCCGGAGCGAGCCACCTCCGGCCGAGCCGCCCGCGTCCCTCGGTCTGCTCGTCCGCGGCGACGACGGCGCCCTCGGGATCGTCCTCGCCGAGCAGGCGCTGCGTCGACGCGCAGCGCTCGACGAACCGGTACGGCCGGCCGAGCCGTCCCCGCAGCCTGGGAACGACGTCTTCCGGCCTCAGCGACCCGCGCATCGAGCCGTAGACTAGGCCGCTGCCCATGCAACTTCCCGCCTCCCCAGGCCGTCCAACGCCGCGAGTTGCCCGTTCGAGCGGAACCCTCGTCTACGAGAGGCTGAGCGACCCGATCCTGGTGCGACGCGCGAAAGACGGAGACCCGAAGGCGCTCGCCGCGCTCTGTGAGCGGCACGCCCCCGCCGTGGAGCGGCTTGCGCGGCACTTCTTGCACGACCCCGAGGACGCGCGTGACGCGGCGCAGGAGGCGCTCGCGAAGCTCTGCGTCCGCATCAAGCAGTTCCGCGGCGAGGCGCGCTTCTCGACGTGGCTCCACCGCCTGGTCGTGAACACCTGCCGCGACGTCGCCGAGCGGCGCCGCGCGCGGCCCTGGGAGCCGCTCGACGACGAGCTGCGTGCTGCTCCCGACGCCGACCCCGCCCGCGCGGCCGGGCTCTCCGAGCTCCGCGCCGAGCTCTGCTCCTCGCTCGCCGGGATCGCGCCCGACCAGGCGCGGGTCGTCGTGCTGAAGGACGCGCTCGGCTTCTCCTTCGACGAGATCTCGGCCGCTTCTGGCATGCCCGTCGGGACGGCGAAGTGCTACGCGCACCGAGGACGCGCGCGGCTTCGAGCCCGGCTCGAGTCGCTGGAGCGCTCGGTCGCTTGACGACGATCCTCGGCCGCACAGAGATCGAGGCGATCCTGCCGCACCGACCGCCGTTCCTGCTCATCGACGAGGTCGTCGAGCTCGAGCCCGGCGCGCGCGTCGTCGCCCGCAAGCGCGTCACGGAGGAAGACTGCGCGGGCCACTTCCCCGGGAACCCGATCATGCCCGGCGTGAAGATGGTCGAGGCGCTCGCGCAGGCCGGAGCGGTGGCGGTGCTCGCCGAGGAGCGAAACCGCGGCAAGCTCGCGCTCTTCGCCGGGATCGACGACGTCCGCTTCAAGCGCATCGTCCGCCCGGGCGAGGAGCTCACGCTGACCTGCGACCTCGAGACCGTGCGCGGGCCGATCGGGCGCGGCAAGGCGCGCGCGACGGTGAACGGCGACCTCGCCGTCCGCGGGACGCTGACCTTCGCGGTGGACGAGTCGTGATCGGGACCGCGAACGGCCGGCCGATCTCGATCACGGGGCTCGGCTGCTACGTGCCCGACCGGGTCCTGTCGAACGACGACTTGGCGCAGATGGTCGACACCTCGGACGAGTGGATCATGGAGCGAACCGGCATCCGCGAGCGCCGCGTCGCCGCGCCCGAGCAGGCCATGTCGGACCTGGCGCTGCCCGCGTGCGAGCAGGCGCTCGAGGACGCCGGCATGCGGGGCGCCGACCTCGACCTGATCATCATGGCCACGGTCACGCCGGACATGGCCTTCCCGGCGACGGCGGCGATCCTCGGCGACCTCCTCGGCGCGACGGAGGCGGCCTGCTACGACCTCTCCGCCGGCTGCACGGGGTTCATGTACGCGCTCGCGCAGGCCTACGGCATGCTCGCGGGGGGCCTCGCCGAGCGGGCGCTCGTCGTCGGCGGCGACGTGCTGTCGAAGATCCTCGACTGGACCGACCGCTCGACGCTCGTCCTCTTCGGCGACGGAGCCGGCGCGGTCGTGCTCGAGAACGTCCGCGGCGGCGGCTTCCTCGGCTTCGAGCTCGGTGCCGAGGGCGCGGGCGGCGTCCACCTCTGGCTTCCCGGGAGCGGCTCGCGCCACTTCGACGATCCGGAGACGTTCGTGAAGATGAACGGGCGGGAAGTGTTCAAGTTCGCGACTCGCATTCTCGTGTCGTCGGCCGAGAAGCTGCTGCGCGAGTGCGGGCGGTCAGTCGAGGAGGTCGACGTCTACGTGCCCCACCAGGCCAACGTCCGGATCATCGATCACGCGGCAAGGAAGCTCGGAATCCCGCAAGATCGCATCGTCGTGAACGTCGACCGCTACGGCAACACGTCGTCCGGCTCGATCCCGCTCGCGCTCGCCGACGCCGAGGCGGAGGGTCGTCTCCGCGACGGCAGCCTCGTGCTCATGACGGGTATGGGCGCCGGTCTCACCTGGGGATCGAGTTTGATGCACTGGACGGAGCAGCAAGAAAGGATCGCAGCGTGAGCGAGAACGGCCACAAGATCGCCTTCTGCTTCCCCGGCCAGGGCTCGGCCGCGCCCGGCATGGCGCGCGAGGTGAAGGGGAGCCGGGAGGCCATGGAGGTCCTGCGGGCCGGGAGCGAGGCCTGCGGGCTCGACCTCGAGCGGCTCTGTTTCGACGCGCCCTTGGAGGAGCTCGTCGAGACCGAGGTGCAGCAGCCGGCGCTCGTCGCGACGAGCCTCGCCCTGCTCGCGGTTCTGCGGGCGCGCGGCATCGAGCCCGACTACGTCGTCGGCCACTCGGTCGGCGAGTACGCGGCGCTTTCTGCGGCCGGCGCGCTCGGCGCCCCGGAGACGATTGCCCTCGTCCGCGAGCGCGGGCTCGCGATGGCCGAGGCGGCGCGGCAGCACCCCGGCTCGATGGCGGCGATCCTCGGACTCGAGGACGAGATCGTCGAGAAGCTCTGCCGCCGCATCCTCGGCGTGTGGCCGGCGAACTACAACTGCCCCGGCCAGGTCGTCGTCTCGGGCGCCGACCCCGCGGTCGACGAGTGCTGCACGGAGGCGCGGGAGGAAGGGGCGCGGCGGACGGTGAAGCTCAAGGTCTCCGGCGCTTTCCACAGCCCGCTCGTCGCGCGCGCGGCCGACCGCTTGCGCCCGGCCGTCGAGCGCATCCGCTTCGCCGAGCCGATCGCGCCCTTCATGTCGACCGTGACGGCGAAGATCGAGCCCGCCCAGCGGTTCGGCACGCTGCTCGTCGACCAGCTCACCGCGCCCGTCAAGTTCACGCAGGCGGCGAGCGAGCTCGCCCGCGAGGGCGTCCGCACCTTCGTCGAGGTCGGCCCGGGCGACGTCCTCTCCGGGCTCGTCAAGCGGATCGACCGCAGCGTGAAGTCGATCTCCGTGAACAGCGTGGCCGCGATCGAGAAGCTCGAGGAGACCCTCCGCACTGCCTAGGTGGTTCCCGCGGCCACATCTGCACGGCCCTCGCGGCCGCTGAGCGGCGCGATGCGTCGTCCTCGGTCGCGCCCGTGCTACCAGCACGAGCGCTCCCTGCGTCCTAGCCTCGCTTGCTCCCCGGTCGCGAGGCTCCGCGCGACGTGACCACGGGAACCACCGCGTTCTGCTCGCTCGATGGCAAGACCGCGCTCGTCACCGGCGCGTCACGGGGAATCGGCCGCGCGATCGCGCTCGAGCTCGCCCGCGCCGGCGCGTCGGTCGTGCTCGGCTACCGCTCGGACGCGGACGAGGCGGAGGCCGCGGCCCAGGAGGCCGGCGGCCGCGCGATCCAGGCGGACGTGTCCGACGCGGACGACGCACGCCGGCTCGTCGAGGAGGCCGGCGAGCTCGACCTCCTCGTGAACAACGCCGGTCTCACGCGCGACGGGCTCATCGCGCGCATGCCGGACGAGGACTGGCGCGACGTGCTGGAGACGAACCTGAGCGGCGCCTTCTACACGTGCCGGGCCGCGGCGCGCTCGATGATGCGCCGCCGGGCGGGCGCGATCGTGAACGTCTCGAGCATCGTCGGCCTGCACGGGAACCCCGGCCAGGCGAACTACTCGGCGTCGAAGGCGGGGATCATCGGTTTGACGAAGGCGCTCGCGCGGGAGCTTGCACCGAGAGGCGTGCGCGCGAACGTCGTCGCGCCGGGCTATGTCGACACGCGTCTCACGCGCGCGATCTCCGACGACATGCGCGAGCTCATGCTCTCGAACACGCCGCTCCAGCGCTTCGGCGAGCCGGAGGACGTGGCGGGAGCGGTACGCTTCCTCTGCTCGGACGAGGCCTCGTTCATCACGGGGGAAGTGCTCCTCGTCGACGGCGGCCTGGGGATGTGATGACGCAGAACGGTTCCATGAACGGCGCAAGGCGGGTCGTGATCACCGGCCTGGGCGCGGTGACCCCGCTCGGCAACGACGTCGAGACGACCTGGCGCAACCTCGTCGCCGGCGAGTCCGGCGCGGCCGAGATCACCGCGTTCGACCACACCGACTACGGCGTCCACTTCGCCTGCGAGCTGAAGGACTTCGACCCGAAGCAGTGGATCGAGCACAAGACCGCCCGGCGGATGGACCGCTTCGCGCAGATGATCCTCGCCGCGGCGCGGCAGGCCGAGGCCGATTCCGGCGTGGACGTCGCCGCGGACCCCGACCGGATCGGCGCCTCGATCGCGACCGGGATCGGCGGCCTCAAGTCCTTCCAGGACTGCTACGACGTCCTCCGCGACCGCGGCCCCGACCGCGTGAGCCCGTTCTCGATCCCCTGCATCATCCCGAACATGGGCGCGGGCTGGGTCTCGATCGAGCTCGGCACGAAGGGCCCGCTCACGTCGCAGTGCACCGCCTGCGCCGCTTCGAACATGGCCATCGGGGACGGGCTCGACGCCATCCGGATCGGCCGCGCGGACGTGATGTTCTGCGGCGGCACGGAAGCGCCGATCACCCCGGTCGGCGTTGCCGGCTTCGACTCGATGCGCGCGCTCTCGCGCCGGAACGACGACCCGACCGCCGCCTCGCGGCCCTTCGACGGCGCGCGGGACGGGCTCGTGATGGGCGAGGCCGGCGCCGTGATCGTGCTCGAGGAGCTGGAGCGGGCGCGCAGCCGCGGCGCGAAGATCTACGCCGAGCTGATCGGCTACGGCGTGTCGTCGGACGCCGCGCACATGACCGAGCCGGACCCGACCGGCGAGAAGCCCGCGCGCGCGATGACGATGGCGCTCCGCGACGCCGATGTCGATCCCTCCGAGGTCGGCTACGTGAACGCACACGCGACCTCGACCCCGCTCGGGGACGCGAGCGAGACGCGGGTGATCAAGCACGCCTTCGGCGAGGAGAACGCCCGGAAGGTGCCCGTCTCATCGACGAAAGGCGCGACGGGACACTGCTTCGGCGCCGCGGGCGCAGTCGAGGCGGTGTTCGCGATCATGGCGGTCACCGAGAGCGTCCTGCCGCCGACGATCAACTACGAGAACGAAGACCCGGAGTGCGACCTCGACTACGTGCCGAACGAGGCGCGCGAGGCCGACGTGCGGGTCGCGGTCTCGAACTCGTTCGGCTTCGGCGGGCACAACGCCTCGATCGTCGTGCGCCGCTTCGAGGAGTAAGGCGCCGACTCGTCGGCGCCGACCTTCAGGACGGGCGGGCTCTGCCCGAGCGTCCGTCTGAAACGACCGGTCGACACACTCGAGCGCTTTCCGCAACCGTTCGTAGGCACCGCTCTCGGTAGGCTCACCGCGTGGCCGAGCGGTGGGCGACCTTCGACTGCTACGGGACGCTGATCGACTGGAACGGCGGCATCCGGCGCGAGCTCGCGCGCGTCTTCGGTGAGGAGCGTGCCGACGCGCTGCTCGTCCGCTACCACGGGCTCGAGCCGGCGCTCGAGGCCGACGGGTCACGCTCATATGCGGAGGTGCTGACCGAGGCGATGCGCCGGCTCGGCGTGCCGCCCGGCGAGGAGTCGGCGCTGGCGCGCTCGCTTCCCACGTGGGAGCCGTTCCCCGAGGTGCCGGCGTCGCTGCGTGAGCTCCGCGAGCGCGGCTGGCGGCTCGCGATCCTCTCCAACACCGACCCCGGCTTCCTCGCGGCCTCGCTGGAGCGCATCGGCGTGCCGGTCGACCTCACCGTCGTCGCCTCGGAGATCGACTCCTACAAGCCGGCGCACCGACACTGGGAGCGCTTCTTCGCCGAGACCGGCGCCGACCGTGTGCGGCACGTGCACGTCGCGGCGAGCCTCTTCCACGACATCGCGCCGGCCCGCGAGCTCCGGCTCGCGTCGGTCTGGATCAACCGGCTCGGCGAGCGCGCCGACCCCGAGCCGACCCGCGAGCTTCCCGACCTGACCCGCCTGCCCGAGACGCTCGATGATCTCGTCGCCGCCTGACTTCGCGCTCAGGCCGGCGCGGCCGGACGACGCGGAAGCCGTGCTCGAGCTCATCGGGCCCGAGCTCCACTTCGGCCTCGACGACATCCGCAACGAGTGGCGGAGCGTCGACCTCGAGCGCGACACCTGGGCCTGGGAGCACGGCGGGCGCCTGGCGGCATTCGGGATCCTCCGCAGCCGCGGCGAGGAGCTCAGCGTCAACGGCTTCGTCCACCCGGACTTCCGCGGGCGCGGCCTCGGGACGGCGATCCTCCAGGCGACCGAGGCGAGGGCGCGCGAGCGGGACGCGTGGAAGCTCGACAACGGGATCCTCGCCACCGACCATGCCGCTGCCGCGCTGCTCGAGGCGAGCGGCTACCGCGACGCCCGGCACTACTTCGTGATGACGATCGAGCTCGAGGAGCCTCCACCCGCACCCGAGTGGCCGGCGGGCCTCGAGCCGCGCCCATTCGAGCGCGAGCATGCGCGCGCGTTCCACGCCGCCGACGACGAGGCGTTCCAGGACGAGAGCGGCTACGAGTCGGAGCCGTTCGAGGAGTTCGTGGAGCGGCGGCTCGAGAGCCCGCGCTTCGATCCGAAGCTCTGGACGGCGGTCTGGGACGGCGACGAGATCGCGGCGGCGCTGATCGCCGACTGGAAGCGCTTCGGGGCGGGATGGATCGCAGGTCTCGCGGTGCGGCGCCCCTGGCGGCGACGCGGGCTCGGGCGCGCCCTCCTGCTCCGGTCGTTCGGCCAGTTCTACGAGCGTGACGAGCGGCGCGTCTCTCTCAGCGTCCACACCGAGAACCCCTCCGGCGCGACGAGGCTCTACGAGCGCGTGGGCATGCGAGTCGAACGGGAGGAAGTCCTGTACCAGAAGGAGCTCGATGCCGGCTGACCTCGTCGTTCGAGCGCCGGTCGACGCTGACGCCTCGGCTATCGCCGAGGCCTGCAACGAGCTGAGCGCGAAGCTCTACGGCGTCACGGATCTCTCCGCGGAGGAGATCCGCCACTGGCTCTCGCTCCCCGACATCGGCACCGCCGTCGCGGACGCCGACGGGGAGATCTGGGGCTACGCCGACTTCCACCGCCGAGGCGACGGCCCGCTCGACGTCGACCTGCGCGTGCGCCCGTCGGCCTGGGGTCGTGGCACCGCCGCCGCTCTCCTCGAGTCGGCCGAGGCGGCTGCGCCCGATGCGACCGTCCACTGCTTCGTCCCGGAGCTGGACGAGGAAAGCCGCGGCGCCCTCGAGCAGCGCGGCTACCGCGTCATCCGGCACTCGTTCTACATGCAGATCGACTTCGTGGAGCCGCCCGAGTGGCCCGCCTGGCCGACCGGCGTCGCCGTCCGTCGGTACGCCGACCAAGAGGATCTCGAGGCCGTCTACGAGTGCCACCAGGAGGCCTTCGCGGACCACTGGGAGTTCCGGCCCCAGCCGCTCGAAGCGTGGCGGCGATACACCGTCGAGGCTCCGGACTTCGACCGACGCCTGTGGTGGCTTGCCGAGGCCGACGGCGAGCTTGCCGGCCTCTCTCTCGGCGAACGGCATGCTTCCGGCGACCCTACGTTCGGGTGGGTCGGCGTGCTCGCCGTCCGGAAGCCGTGGCGTAGTCGGGGTCTCGGCCTCGCGCTGTTGCGGCAGTCCTTCGCCGACTTCGCGGCTCGGGGCGCGAACCGCGTCGGCCTCGTAGTGGACGCCGAGAACACGACCGGCGCCGTCCGGCTCTACGAGCGCGCGGGAATGCGGCCGGTGCGCCGCCTGGACGTCTACGAGCGGACGCCGTGAGCCGCCTCCGTGCGAAGTGCCCGGACTGCCGCACCTTCACCGCGGTCGCGCTCGGGCCGGAGTACGAGTGCCACGCCTGCGGGCGTGTCTTCGGCGCCGGCCTCGTCCGCGTGCCGCGCGCTTGGGGTGACGGCG
>VAXK01000312.1:580-4152 GCA_005885565.1 Actinomycetota bacterium | reverse complement strand
AGGGGGACGACGTCGGTGAGCGGCTGCGCGCCGATCACGACCCCGGCGGCGTGGATCGAGTCCTGGCGGACGAGTCCCTCGAGCGGCTTCGCGAGCTCGACGATCTCCTTCGCGACCGGGTCCGCGTCGACGGCGGTCTTCAGCTCCTGCCCCGGTTTCAGGCACGCGTCGAGGCTCTGACCCGGCCCCTCCGGGATCATCTTCGCGATCCGGTCGACGGTGCCGTACGGCACCTCGAGCACGCGGCCCGCGTCGCGGACGGCGGCGCGTGCGGCCATCGTCCCGAAGGTGATGATCTGCGCAACCCGGTCGCGACCGTACTTCTCGGCCACGTAGTTGATGACGCGCTCGCGGCCCGCGACCGAGAAGTCGATGTCCATGTCCGGCAGGTCCTTGCGGGCCGGGTTCAGGAAGCGCTCGAAGAGCAGGCCGTAGCGGATCGGGTCCACGTCTGTGATCTGGAGGCAGTACGCGGCGAGCGAGCCGGCCGAGGAGCCGCGGCCCGGCCCGACGCTGATCCCGTTCTGCTTGGCGAAGCGGATGAAGTCCCAGACGATCAGGAAGTAGTCGGCGAAGCCCATCTCCTTCACCGTCTTGAGCTCGAACTGGAGCCGCTCGGTGAGCTCCGGCGTGACCTGGTCGTAACGCTTGTGCAGGCCGTTCTCGCAGAGCTCGACGAGGTACTCGAACGCGTCGCGGCCCTCGGGCGTCGGATACTCCGGGAGCAGGATCCGCCCGAGCTCCATCGTCACGATGCAGCGCTCGGCGAGCTCGAGCGAGCGCCGCAGCGCGTCCTCGTGGCCGGGGAAGTCGGCCGCCATCTCGGCCGGCGACTTGAAGAAGAACTGGTCGGTGTCGAAGCGCCACCGGTTCGGGTTCTTGAGCGAGTCGCCGGACTGGATGCAGAGAAGCGCCTCGTGGGCGAGCGCGTCCTCGTGGCGCAGGTAGTGGACGTCGCGCGAGCCGGCCGAGGAGCCGCGGCCCGGCCCGACGCTGATCCCGTTCTGCTTGGCGAAGCGGATGAAGTCCCAGACGATCAGGAAGTAGTCGGCGAAGCCCATCTCCTTCACCGTCTTGAGCTCGAACTGGAGCCGCTCGGTGAGCTCCGGCGTGACCTGGTCGTAACGCTTGTGCAGGCCGTTCTCGCAGAGCTCGACGAGGTACTCGAACGCGTCGCGGCCCTCGGGCGTCGGATACTCCGGGAGCAGGATCCGCCCGAGCTCCATCGTCACGATGCAGCGCTCGGCGAGCTCGAGCGAGCGCCGCAGCGCGTCCTCGTGGCCGGGGAAGTCGGCCGCCATCTCGGCCGGCGACTTGAAGAAGAACTGGTCGGTGTCGAAGCGCCACCGGTTCGGGTTCTTGAGCGAGTCGCCGGACTGGATGCAGAGAAGCGCCTCGTGGGCGAGCGCGTCCTCGTGGCGCAGGTAGTGGACGTCGCCCGTCGCGACGAGCGGCAGCCCGGTGCCCTGCGCGAGCTCGACGAGCTGCGGGTTGACGCGCTTCTGCACCTCGAGCCCGGCGTTCTGGATCTCGACGTAGACCGAGTCGCGCCCGAAGGTCTGGACGAGCCGGTCGAGGTCGGCGGCCGCGTCGGCGGGCCGGTTCTCCTCGAAGGCCTTCGCGACGCGGCCCGAGAGGCACCCCGACAGCGCGACGATCCCGTGGGCGTGCCGGCCGAGGAGCTCCCAGTCGACGCGCGGCTTGTAGTAGTAGCCCTCGAGGTAGCCGGCCGAGGCGAGCTTGATCAGGTTCCCGTAGCCCTCGTTCGACTCGGCGAGGAGCGTAAGGTGCGCGTAGCCCTTCGCCTGCGCACGCCGGTCATCGGCGACGTAGACCTCGCAGCCGATGAGCGGCTTGACGCCGTGTTTGCCGGCCTCGCGGTAGAGCTCGACCGCGCCGGCGAGGCTGCCGTGATCCGTGAGCGCCACGGCCGGCATATCGAGCTCGGCCGCGCGCGCGGCGAGCGCGGGAATGCGGCACGCCCCGTCGAGGATCGAGTACTCGGAGTGGACGTGGAGGTGGACGAACGGCGCCTCAGCCAAGGGGAGTCGAGTGTAGCCCTGGCTCAGGACCGCACGACCGGCGCCCTCGCTCGGCGCTAGTCGATGGGATCCTGCTTCCAGTCGTCGTGGAGCGGCTCGATCAGCTCGTCGTCTGAGACGAGGAATTCGACGCTTCCCATCAGGCTGCGGACCCTCGCTGCTTCGCGCCGATCCTCTGCATCCGCCGCCAGTGCCTCTGCCTCCGCTGCGAGCGAACGATCGCTCTTGCGGTCCCGCTTTGCCATGAGGCACGCCGTACCGGAGCGCTGAATACGATCGGCGTCGTGCCCTTCCGACCGAGAGCGGAAATCCGAATCGAGCTCGAACCCGACGAGGCCCCGCCGGGCGACTCCGTCGAAGTCGCGATTCTCGTGGTCCCGGTCGACGACCTCGAGCTCGTCGAGGGCCGTATCGATCTCGTCTACGAGAACGAGTACACCTATCGCACGCGACGGTACAGCTACCTGACGAAGCTCTCGTCGGTTCGAGACGAGACCGTCACCGACGTCGTCGTCGAGGAGAGCGCGCGGTTCTTGGAGGCGGGCGCGCTCGTCGCCGATACGCCGTACGAAGACGCCGTCACGCTGACCGTCCCCGAGAGCGCGGCACCGAGTGCCGAGGGCGAGATTACGAGCGTCCGCTGGTGGGCAATCGCAACGCTCGTGCGGCAGCGCGGACGCGATCTCAGAGGCTACGCGGAACTCACCGTCCTTTCCGAGGCCGGGCAGGAGCTCGGCCCCGCGGTCGTCGCGACCCACCGCGACTGCGAGCTCTCGTTCGAGCTTGACCGGGACGACTTCGGCCCCGGCGACATCGTCGAGGGAACGCTGGTCGCGACGCCGATCCGCGCCTGCGCCGTGCGGGAGGTGCGCGTGGAGCTCATCCGCCACGAGGAGGTACCTCGGGACGAGGGCAACGCCGTCGACGTCACGGAAGACGAAGCGACGCTCGCGGAAGGAGTCTCGCTGAGTCCCGGCCTGCCACACGAGTGGCCGTTCCGGCTCGATCTCCCGGAGATCGTCGTGCCCTCTCTGCGCAGCGACCAGAGCAGGGTGACGTGCTCTTGGCAGGGATCGGCTCGCGGCGACTGCGCTCGGACTATCGAATCGCACTGCCGATCGATGTTCACAGCGCACCGTCGTAGGATCGCGGCGTGGTCTTCGGGCCGAAGGCGGACGTCCAGGTCGCGCTCGACCGCGACTCCGCGCTCCCCGGCGAGACCGTCGAGGCGACGATCCGCATCCTCGGCGGGCGGAAGGACCTCGAGATCGAGGAAGGCCGGCTCGAGCTCGTCTGCGAGAACGAGTACACGTACCGGCATCGGGTCGGCTCGGGCAGCACGCGGAGGACCAAGTCGTCGACGACCACCGACCGCGTCGTCGCCGAGAGCCGCCGGTTTCTCGAGGCCGGCGATATCGCCGCGGACACGCCCTACGACGCCACCGCCTCGCTGACGATCCCACCGACCGCGCCTCCGAGCGCGGAAGGCGAGATCACGAAGGTGCGCTGGAGGGTCGCGGCCACGCTCGC
>VAXK01000312.1:0-347 GCA_005885565.1 Actinomycetota bacterium | reverse complement strand
ACGTGCCGCGCAACGAGGGGAACACGAAGGACGTGCAGGAGGGCGAGGCGATCCTCGAGAGCGACCTCAGGCTGAGCCTCGGCGCGCCGCACGAGTGGCCGTTCCAGCTCCAGCTTCCGGCGACCGTCGTCCCGTGCCTCCAGACTGAGCACAGCCGCGTGACCTGGCTCTTGAAAGGGATCGGCTCCCGGCGGCTGCGTCGCGACTACCGGATGACGCAGCCCATCGACGTGCACTCCGCCCCGTCGTAGGATCGCCTCACACGAACGGAGGGAGGACTCACATGCACGCCAGGCTCATCTCGTTCTCGGGTGCCGACCCCGACAAGCGGGAGAACGCGATCCACA
>VAXK01000311.1 GCA_005885565.1 Actinomycetota bacterium | reverse complement strand
CGTGTCGCTCGCGCCCGACGAGCAGATCGAGGTCTTCCGGATCGTCCAGGAGGGACTCGCGAACGTGCGCAAGCACGCCGGCGCGCGGCGCGCCGAAGTGTCCATCAGCGAGCGCGACGGGCAACGGCTCGTGGCGGTCCGCGACGACGGCGACGGCTTCGACGAGACCGGCGACGGTGCCGGCCAGGGGCTGAAGAACATCCGCGCGAGAAGCGTCGCGATCGACGGTGCCTTCGACGTCCGCTCACGACCCGGATTCGGCACCGAGCTCGTCGTCACCTTGCGAGCCTAGTAGGCGAGCAGCCGCTCCTCGACCTCTTCCTCCACGAAGGCCTCGCGCTCGATGCCCGAGACTCTCGTCACCTCGGTCCCGTCCGGCTCCTGGGTGACCTGGAGCACGTCCTCGATCCGCTCGGCGACGGTGCGGACGTGGCTCACGACGGCGACCAGGCGGCCCGCCTGCGCGCGGCGCTCGAGCTCGCCCAGGGCGTCGTCCAGGGCGTCGGCGTCGAGGCTCCCGAAGCCCTCGTCGAGGAAGAGCGCCTCGAGCCGCCCTCCGCCGCGCGCCGCCAGCTCGACGAGGCCGAGCGCGAGCGCGAGGCTGGCGAGGAACGCCTCGCCCCCGGAGAGCGTCTTCGAGCCGCGCGCCTGGCCGAAGACGCGGTCGACGATTCGAAAGTCCTCCGCGAAGCCGTAACGCCCGCCGGTGATCGAGCCGAGGATCTCCGAGGCGAGCGCGAGGAGCGCCCGCTGCCGGCGCGTCACGACGTACCCGATGAAGCGACCGTCGGTGAGCAGGCTCGCCACCGCCTCGAGCACCTCGATCGACTCGCGCAGCGGCCGGATGCTCCGATCGAGCTCGCGCGCAGCCGGGACCTGCGCGCGCGCGTCGGCCTCCTCGTCGCGTGCCCGGGTGCGCTTCGCGCTCGCCTCGATCACCAGCTCCTCGAGCTCCTCCGCGTCGGCGGCGCCGGCCTCCGCGAGGGCTGCGGCGGCCACGCCGATCGCCGTCGCCGCGCGCGCTCTCGCGCTCTCGGCCGCCTTCGCGAGCTTCCTCGCGACGCGATCCGCGGCCCGCTCGAGCTCGGCCGCGCGGGCGAGCTGCTCGTCGAAGGCGGTGTCGTCCTCGGCGCCGGCCGGTAGCTCGACTCCCGCGTCCTCGATCCGCCGGCGGAGGAGGAGCATCGCCTTCTCGACTCGCCGGCGGGGCTGCTCGAGCTCGCGCTCGCGCCGCCCGGCGAGCTCGTCGCGGTCGGCCCGAAGCTCGGCGAGCCGGGCCCGAGCCGCCTCGCGCTCGCGGCGGAGCCGCTGCACCTCCGCGAGCCGCTCCTTGAGCGCGGTGAGCAGCGCGGCGTGCCGGTCGTCGCTCGCGCTCGCCGCCGGCCGGAAGCGTCTCGGCAGGCCCGCCCGGTCCCGGTCGAGCGCCGCCGCCCGCTCGACGAGCTTCGCGGCCGCGGTCTCGCGCGCGGCCCGCCGCTCCCCCAACGCCGCGCGCCGCGAGTGGACGGCCGTCTCCGCCTCATCGGCGACGGCGCGCGCCGCGGGATCGACGTCACCGAAACGCCGCTGCACGCGATCGAGCGCGCGCCGAGCTGCCGTCCGCTTCCGCGCCGCCTCCGCGACCGCTTGCTCGAGGTGCGCGCGTGTGGCATCCGCGGCGGCCCGCGCCTCGCCGGCCCCGCGTGCTGCCGCCTCGGCGCGCTCGTGCGCCTCCTGCGCCGCGCGCACGACCGGCGCACGAGGAGGCTGGAACCCGGCCGGCAGCTCCTGGTGGCAGATCGGACACTCCTCGCCCGCCTCGAGACCATGCGCGGCGTGAGCCGCCGCATGCGCCCGGAGCAGCGGCTCGAGCCGCTCGGCCGCGCCGGCGAGCCGGCGTCGCGCGACGGCCTCCGCGTCGGCCTTCCGCTCGGCGATCGTCCGCGCGTTCCCGAGCTGGCGCTCCAGCCGCCGGAGCACGTCGTCGGCCGCTTGCAGCTCGAGCACGGCGTCCTCCAACTTCTGGACCGCCGCCGCCTCGCGGCGCAGGCCGACGAGGGACCGGCCGTCCCGCACCAGCGCTGCTTCCTGCCGGGAGACCTCGCGCCGCGCCGCGGCCAGCTCTCCCCGCTCCGCCGCCAGCGCCGGCGCCTCCGCGACGAGCCGCTCGAGCATCGCCTTCGCGCGCGCGAGCTCGCCCTCCCCCTCCCCGGCACGCTCGGCCCGCCCGAGCGCCGCCGCGAGGCGTGTCTCGT
>VAXK01000310.1 GCA_005885565.1 Actinomycetota bacterium | reverse complement strand
CCTCGGCCAGCTCGCCGAGCCGGAAGATGCCCTTGAGGATCTCTGTGCGGTCGGCTGGCGAGGCCTGGAGCAGCGTCTGGAACCGCCCCTGCGGGAGGATCACGGCCGAGGTGAAGCCGCCCCAGTCGAGGCCGACGAGCCGCGCCACCTCCGCGTTGATCGCGTCCTCGGAGTCGAGCGGCGGCACCGTCGGATCGGTCAGGCACTCGAGCTGGTGCGACGGCGGCGGGTACGCGCCGCGCGAGGTCGAGCGCGCGATCCGATAGA
>VAXK01000287.1 GCA_005885565.1 Actinomycetota bacterium | reverse complement strand
ATCGAGTGGGAGGAGCCGTTCGGGCTCGTGATGATCGAGTCGATGGCGTGTGGAACGCCGGTGATCGCCACCGGCTGGGGCGCAGTGCCCGAGGTGATCGAGGACGGCCGGAGCGGGATCGTCGTCGACACGTACCGCGACATGCCGGCCGCCCTCGAGCAGGCGGACGCGCTCGACCCGAACGAGTGTCGCCGCTACGTCGAGGAGCGCTTCGCCCCCGAGCGGATGGTCGCGAACTACGTCGAGGCCTACGAGAAGGCGATCGAGCGGATCACAGCCTGAAAGAGCGTCCTTCGCGTGTTGTGGACAATGTGGCCATGTCTGCAAATGCCACGTTGACCTAAACGCAAGGTGGTGTTAGCTTCGAGCTGAAGCGGGGCCGACGCTCCCGCGAAATCCAATCCGGCCTGCGAGATCGGAGGCGAAATGTCCTCTCGAAGCCGCATTGTCCTGTCATCGGCCGTCCTCGGCGGTCTCTGCTGTCTCGTGCTGCTCGTCCCGACCGCCTCGCCTGCGCGCACGTCGCGGATCTTTGCAACGTGCAGTCCTGACGCCCGCGTCCCGATCGTCTTCAGCGGGAACCGCACGGGTTACGCCGACGGATATGTCTTGTGCGGCTCACCGCCTCCCGCCTACACGTACACGATCCGGATGGTCAACCGAGCGGGCAGCGCCTTGATCACCAAGACAGGTTCCTATGGCGGTGGAACGCAATCGTGGAACACCCCGACCGTTCCCTGCGCGGGTGCTTGGGTGCACACATTCCTGTACATCAACGTGGTAGGAGCCGGTAAGAGCGATACGTCCGGCGACACTTATTGCTGACGGCTGCCGGCTCGGTCGTGCGGCCTTCGGACGACGAGCTGTGGCTGAGTGCCCAGAGTGGTGATGCGGATGCGTTCAGGGTTCTCTTCGAGCGGCACTCCCGAGCGATCTACAACTTCTGCTTCCGCCGAACGGCGGACTGGGCCGCCGCGGAGGACTTGATGTCGATCGTCTTTCTCGAAGCCTGGCGGAGGCGGGAGAAGAGGCTGGCGCCCGGAATGGTCAGGGCCTGGCTGTTCGGAATCGCCACGTTCGTCGTCCGTAATCGCTGGCGAACGCAGCGTCGGTACCGCCGCGCGCTTGCGCGGCTTCCACGCGAGACGGAGACACCGGACTTCGCAGAAGACGTCGAGTCGCGTCTCGCCGACCAAAGCCGGATGGCCGTCGTCCTCGAGCATCTGCGCACGCTGCCGGCCCGAGACCAGGATCTCCTGGCTCTCTGCGTGTGGTCAGGCCTTTCGTACGAGGAGGCCGCAGTCGGACTCGGGATCCCGATCGGCACCGTTCGGTCGCGTCTGTCCCGCGCTCGCAGGCGTCTGCGGGAACTCACAGCTGCGAGCGGTCATGAGGAAGGCGAACCGTTTTCGACTCCAAGGAGAGCGCCGTGACCGAAGATCTGCACCGACCGCCGCCTGACCGCAGCCTTCCCGGGGCCCACTTTCGTGCGCGTCGCGACCATCTGCTTCGAGAGCTCCAGGCCGCCGGTGCTCGCAGCCGGCCGCTTCGGGGCCTTCGGCCGCGGCACGCGCTCGTCGCCGCGGCGGCGGCGATCGTCGCGGTCATCGCGACGCCTGCGCTCGGGATCGGACACGGACTGTTCGGCCGTCTCGATTCCGACCCACGTGTTCCCGGCATCGTCGCGAGTGGAGTACAGGAGCTCGTTTCTGTTTCGACGCCGGCGGGGGAAGCGAGCTTGTGGATCGGTCCGACCGAAGCGTCCGGCCGCTGTGTCTTCATTCACCTCGGAGGCGCTGCGAACGGCGCCGCACCGACTCCGAACGCCGGCTCGCAGTGCGATATCGGCCCTAGCGCGCCGCAGACGCTCCCGATCGCGACGAATCTCACGTGGTACCCGGCGAACGGCGAGTTCACGTTGCTGCTGGACGGCCACGTTGCCGGAGGCTCTCGGATCACGAAGATCGTGTTGCAATCGGCGTCAGAAGCGAGAACGCTGCCGCTCGCGAAGGCGTACTTCCTCGCCGATCTCGCCGTTGCGCCGCAAGGCCAGCTCCCGGCGGACGGAAGGCCCTATGTCCTGATCGGCTACGACAGGAACGGGCAGGAGGTCGGCCGCGTCGATCTCCAGCGCCTGTCTGAAAGCGCAGGCCCCTGAGGCTTACGTCCCGACCGCGACCGCGGCTTCTCGGGGTGCGTCCGGAGGAGCGAGCCGGAACTCCCGGACGCCGCGCACGCAGATCACGACCGAGGTCGTCACGACGACCCAAGCCGCGCCGATCCAGAGGTAGGCCGACATCCCGATCAGGTCGGAGACCGGCCCCGCCAACGCGTAGCCCGCAGGCAGGAACGCCATTGCGCCCATCCAGTTGTAGGCGCTCACGCGCGACAGCTTCTCGGGAGCGATCTGCTGCTGGAGCGACGTGTCCCAGACCACGGTGCCGTAGGAGAAGGCGAAGCCGGCGAAGGCCGCCGCCACCGCGATCGTCGGGTAGGGCGCATGCACGGCGAGGAGCGCCGACTGGAGCGCGATGACCGTGAAGATCGCGCCGATCACCACCATCGCCCTTCGCGGCCGCAGGCGCAGGCCGACGACCCCGCCGGCCAGCGAGCCGATCGCCTCGCCGGTCACGATGAACGCCCACGCCGTCGCGCCGCCGAACGAGTGCTTCGCGATGTAGGGCCCGAGGACGAAGAACGGCGCGTAGGTGACGAGGAAGTAGAGCGAGATCCAGGAGGTGAGGACCCAGACCCACGTGTGCTCCGTGAAGGCCTGCCAGCCGTCGCGGAGCTCGCGCAGGAAGTTCGGCGCGCTCGCCGTCCGCGCCCGCGCCGGCAGCGTCATCGCCACGAGGAGGAGGGCGCTCGTCCCATAGGTGCCCGCGTCGAGAAGCAGCGCCCAGCCCGAGCCGACCGTCGCCACGATCGCCCCTCCGGCCGCGGCGCCGACGGGGAAGGCGACGTAGCGCGCGATGCTCATGAAGCCGTTCGCCTGCTGGAGGTGCCGCGCCGGCACCGTCTCGGGAACGAGGCCCGTCGAGGCGGGCGAGTAGAAGGCGGTCGCCGCGCCGCCCACGGCCTGGAGCGCGATCAGCTCCCAGACGCGTGCGTGCCCGCTGACGAGCAACGCGCCCATCGTCGCGCGGACGCAGAGGTTCGCGGAGTCCGAGGCGATCATCACGAGGCGGCGCGGGAGCCGGTCGGCGACGACGCCGCCGACGAGCAGCGTCGAGACCTGCGCCAGCGTCCACGCGGCGAACGAGAGCCCGACGTAGGAGGCGGAGCCGGTCAGGTCGAGCACGCCGAACGCGACGGCGATCGGCGCGAGGTTCGTGCCGAAGAACGAGATCGTGCGCGCGGCGAAGAGCAGCCGGAAGCTCCGCTCGCCGAGGGCACCGCCTCGGAGCCGGCCGATCACGCCGCTTCCCGCCGCTTGTCCCAGTAGCGCTTCAGGCCCGCGTACGACTGCCGGATCGGTATCGCGGCCTCGTACGCCGGGCGCTCCTCGTCCATCTCCGCGCGGACCGCCGCGGCGAACTCCTCCTCCCCCGCGCCCCGCTCGACGATCGCGCTCCATTCGCGCAGCCTCCGGCGGAGCTCGGCAAGGTGCGGGGCGGGCTCGGAGACGACGCCGAAGTGGATGAGCGCAAGCCGCTCCGGCGCGCGGCGCTCGATCTCGTCCAAGCTCGCCTCCCAGGCTTCGAGGTCGAGCTCGGGTGGGGGAGTCGGAGGCATGACGTAGCGGGCCGGCTGGATGCGAACGCCTGCCGCGTCGCCCGCGTAGAGGGTTCCGTCGCGATCGACGTAGCAGACGTGGTGTCGTGCGTGGCCTGGTGAGGGGAAGCACTCGAGACCGAGTACGTCTCGCCGGACGACGTCGACGTTACGCTCGGGGACCGGCGCGAGCTCGCCCCACAGGGCATCGAACTCGGCGCCGTACAGGCGCCGCGCGCTTCGCTCCAGCCGCGTCGGGTCGACGAGGTGCGGCGCGCCGACCTCCGAGACGTGGACGCGCAGGCCCGGGTGCTCGCGCACGAGGACGCCGGCGGCGCCCGCGTGGTCGAGGTGGATGTGCGAGAGGAGGAGGTGGCGAAGGTCGGTGAGCGCGAGCCCGCGCCCGCGGAGGCCTTCCCTCAGCCGCTCGACGCAGGTCGACGGGCCGCAGTCGAAGAGCGCGGGGCCGTCGCCGGTCTCCAGCAGGTAGACGCCGATGACGCGCTCGCGTCCACCGAACCGAAGGTCGATGGGCGCGAGCGCGTCCACGCGCTCATCGTATGCCGACTACGCGGTGGCGGGTCCCGGCCGGCGGCGAAGCGCCACCAGCGACAGCACGCCGACCAGCGCCAGCCCGGCTGCGATCGTGATCGCGAGCGCGACCCAGCGGAGCCAGCCGGTGCCGTCACCCGTGCTCGTCGCAGGCGGCTGCGCCGGCAGCCCGAGCGTCGTCCGTACCGCCGAGGTGGTCAGGAACCAGCCGCCGTGCGTACCCTGGCCCCGGCCCCAGAAGGGCTGCCCGGGCTTCGTGTAGCTCAGCGCGTAGGGCTTCGCGTACGGGTAGAGATCCTGGCGAATCGTCGAGCTCGTGTCGTTCGGGCCGGGCATGACGTAGTCGACGGTGTACTTCGGCCCGAGGGTGCCCTTCGGCCGAACGCGCAGCATCGGGTCCGGCGCCTGGTTGAACACCGCCGGGAAGAACCCGGCCGCGGTGGCGAGCTCACCGAGCCTCGAGCCGCTCGACGGGTCGCCGCCGTTGTCGCTGCGCAGGACGAGCCCGCCCTTGTGCAGCCCGGGCCCGTTGATCGTCGCCTGCGTGGCGCCCTTCGCGAAGGCGGTCGACGCGACGACGAGGACCGAGACGGCGGCTGCAAAGACGATGAAGAGGAGGTTTCTCATGCCGTCTCTACACGCGCAGCCCCGCGCAGGTTCCGCTACACGGCCGCCGCGGAGCGGACGAGCGCCGCCTCGAGGTCGGCCACGAGGTCGTCGGGCGACTCGAGCCCGACCGACAGGCGGACGAGGTTCCGCGGTGTGGCGAAGGGCGCATCCGCCGTCGACGCGTGCGTCATCCGCGCCGGGTGCTCGATGAGGCTCTCGACGCCGCCGAGCGACTCGGCGAGCTTCCAGATCTTCGTGCGCGCGACGAGCCCGACCGCCTCCTCCTCCGACTCGGCCAGGAAGCACACCATCCCGCCGAAGTCGGCCATCTGGCGGGCGGCCACGTCGTGCCCGGGGTGGCTCGCGAGGCCGGGGTAGAGGACGCGCTCGACGCGCGGGTGGGCGTCGAGGAACTCCGCCACCGCGCGCGCGTTCTCGCAGTGCCGGCGCATGCGGACGGCGAGCGTCTTCACACCGCGCAGGACGAGCCACGCGTCGAAGGGCCCGGGGATCCCGCCGAGCGACTTCTGCAGGAAGAAGAGCCGTTCGGCCACCGTCGGGTCGTTCGTGGCGAGGAACCCGCCGATGACGTCCGAGTGGCCGCCGAGGTACTTCGTCGTCGAGTGCAGGACGACGTCGGCGCCGAGCTCGAGCGGCCGCTGGAGGTACGGGGTCGCGAACGTGTTGTCGACGACGACGAGCGCTCCCGCTGCGTGCGCCGCCTCGGCGGCCGCCCGGATGTCGACGACGTTCAGGAGCGGGTTCGTCGGCGTCTCGAGCCAGACGAGCCGCGTGCGCTCGTCGAGGTGCTCGGCGAGGTTCGCGCTCATGTCGGCCGCCGGCACCCACTCGAACTCGTAGCCCTTGGGCTCGTAGACCTGGGAGAACATGCGGTAGATGCCGCCGTAGACGTCGTTGACGGCGACGATGCGCTCGCCGGGCGAGAGGAGGTGCACGAGCGTCGTCGCGGCGGCGAGCCCGGAGGCGAACGCGACGCCGTGATCCGCGCCCTCGAGGGAGGCGAGGCAGCGCTGGAGCGCGGTCCGGGTCGGGTTCGCGACGCGCGAGTACTCGTAGCCCTTGTGGTCGCCGACCGCCTCCTGCGCGTAGGTCGACGTCTGGTAGATCGGAACGGTCACGGCCCCCGTGGCCGGGTCCGGCTCCTGCCCCTCGTGGATCGCGCGCGTCTCGAAGTCCACGCCCCGATTCTACGGCTACCCCTTAGGGGTGATGAGAGCTCTCCGCTTCCGGGCCTTAATTGGCGCAGAGGGTGGGAACTGCGGCGAAGGAGGCAGCCTCGAGCATGGAGAGTCGGAGGGAGGAGCCGCCGGCGGTTCCGGAGGCGTCGGAGCGCCTGCTCACGCAGTCCACGCGTGCGCTGCGTCTCGCGCGGGAGCTTGCGCTCTCCGCGGACAGCTCGACGATCGCGCAGCTCCTCGCGCGCCACGTCGGCGAGATCTCAGGAGGCGGCCCGACCGCGGTCTACCTCGTCGGCTCCGGCCGGGCTCCGCTCCAGGCCGCCGCGGTCGGCTTCCTCGTGCGGCAGCCGCTTGGCCTGCCGCGCGTCGTCGCCCGCTGCTTCGAGGAAGGGCGTCTCGTCGCGGCCGGCGCGGGCGAGGTGGCGGAGCTCGCCGGCTACGGCGCCTCGTGCCGCGAGGCCTTCGCCGCGCCGATCGCGGCCGGCGGCGAGATCTTCGGGGCGCTCCTCGTCGGGGTCCCGACCGGCGCGCACGTCGGCATCCATCCCAGCCTCCTCGTCACTGCGACCGAGCTCGCGGGCGCCTCGCTCGCCAACGCGCGCCGCCTCGCCCTCACGCACGCCGAGGCGCGGCGTGACCCGCTGACCGATCTCGGCAACCATCGCGCCTTCCAGGAGCACCTCGACAGCGTGCTCCTGCGCGCCCACTCGACCGGGAGCCAGGTCACGCTGCTCCTCTGCGACCTCGACGACTTCAAGCGCCTGAACGACGACGAGGGCCACCCGGCCGGCGATCGCGTCCTACGGGAGCTCGCGCGGACGCTGACCCAGCAGTGCCGCGCCGGCGAGGAGGCGTTCCGCGTCGGTGGCGACGAGTTCGCCGTGGTCGTCGACGGCGAGGCCGCCGCGGGGATCCAGCTCGCCGACCGCATCCGACGCGCGACCGCCCAGCACCTCGTCGGGCAGACGCTATCTGCCGGCGTTGCGTCCTTTCCGGTCGACGCGCGCTCCAAGGAGGAGCTCGTCAGCAAGGCCGACCTCGCCCTGATCGCGGCGAAGCGGGCGGGCAAGGACACCGCGATTACCTTCGCCGACGACGGCGAGGCGGGCGCGGGCGGGACGAGCCTCGACCTCCTCTACCGCGAGCTGCGTGAGCGCATGGGCGAGAGCGGCTTCCGCGACGTCGCGCTGCGCGAGCTCTGGAACGCCGGCCGCGCACTCGGCCGCGAACGGACGTGCGAGGGCATGCTCCAAGCGGCGACGCGCCATCTCGCCGTGATGCTGCGCGCGACCGCGTGCGCTGTCTCCCGCCTGACGGACGGCGCGCTCGTCGACGACGTGAGCTTCGCGCACGCGCCGTGGCGGCTCGACACCGGCGGCATGTTCCTCGTCGACGACTACCCGCAGACGAAGGAGGTGCTCGAGAGCGGCGTGCCGCGCGCGGTGTCGCTTGCGGACGAGAGCCTCGACGAGAGCGAAGCCTTCGTGCTGCGCAAGCTCGGCCTGCACGCCGTGCTGATGCTCCCGATCCGCGTGCGCGGGCGGCCGTGGGGGCTCGTCGAGGTCTACGACGCGCGGCAGCGCTCGTTCGACGGCGCCGACACCGCGCTCGCCGAGCTCCTCGTCGGCCACCTCGAGGTGCTGCTCGCGCAGTTCGAGCACGCCGAGGCCGTCGAGCGGCTCTACCGCGAGACGCTCGCGTCGCTGACGAGCGCGCTCGAGGCGAAGGACGACTACACGAGCGCGCACGCGCGCGAGGTCTCCGACCTCGCGGTCGCGGTCGCGCGGCGACTCGGGGCGAGCGAGGAGCTCGTGCAGGCGATCGAGCTCGGCGCGCTCCTCCACGACATCGGCAAGATCCGGATCCCGGAGGCGGTCCTCCACAAGCGGTCGGCACTCGACGACGAGGAATGGGCCGTGATGCGCACGCATCCGGTCGTCGGCGAGCGGATCCTCGCGCCGATCGAGGCGCTGGCGAACGTCGTGCCGATCGTCCGCTCCAGCCACGAGCGTTGGGACGGGGGCGGCTATCCGGACGGCCTGAGCGGCGAGGAGATCCCGCTCGGCGCCCGCATCGTCGCCGTCTGCGACGCGTTCCGCGCGATGGTCGAGCCGCGTCCGTACCGGCCGGCGCTCGACCTCGAGGCGGCGCGCGCCGAGCTCGACCGCTGCTCCGGCACGCAGTTCGACCCGAGCGTCGTCACCGCGCTCCTGCGCTCGCTCGACGCCCGCCACGCCGGGCTCGAGCCGTACGAGCTCTGGCGCCCCGACCACCTGGTCGAGGCGGCGTCCTAGAACCTAGGCCGCCAGGACGTCGACGACGCGGCCGCCGGCTTCTTCGGAGCGGTATTCCGCGCCGAGTCTCTCTTCGAGCTTCCGCTCGAGGTCGCCGCTCGCCGCGAGCTCTTCGACGATGTCGGCGCCGCCGATCAGCTCCCCGCGGACGAACACCTGCGGGATGGTCGGCCAGCCGGAGACCGCCGAGAGCTCCTGGCGGATGCGCGGGTCGGGGAGGATGTCGACGGCGGTGACCGGCGCGCCGGCCTCGCGGAGCGCGCGCAGCGCCCGCTCCGAGTTCCCGCACATGACGAATTGGGGCGTGCCCTTCATGAAGAGCGCAACCGGCTCGTTCTCGATCACCTGCTGGATCGTCTCGCGAAGCTCGCTCATTGGGTTCCTCTCGTTCTGATTCGCAGCTCATGAATGGTGCCATCGGCGAAGGGGTCTGCGAGGGCCTCGTTCACGAGCCGGTGCTGGTCGAGGAGCGAGAGCCCGTTGAAGCGCGGGCTCGTGACGGTGACCTGGAAGTGGTCCCCGCCGCCGGTCCGATCCTCGACGACGAGCTCGGTCGCGTCCGGAAATGCGCCTTGCAGCAAGGTTTCGAGCGGTGCCGTGGCCATATAGGCCTATGGTCGCACGCCGCGCTAGTACTAGATGAGCCCTTCGGAATGTCCTTCGAAACGATGGGCGGCTCGGCGGAAGGGCGACTCTGGTGGTAGCTGGTCCGTCTCCGCACCGCCCAACGGTGCCCGAGCCTATCGGGAGAGTTAGAGGGTCGGCCGAAAAGAGGAGAAAGACCGCAGGCTTCCGCGGATCCGCTTCGTCTCCGCGATGGTTGGGCCGCTACGCCTGGACTGGTGTGCCGCGTGCCCGGACAAGGGCGAGCGCGAGCCATGCTATGTACACCATGTCG
>VAXK01000199.1 GCA_005885565.1 Actinomycetota bacterium | reverse complement strand
GAGTGGCTCGCGCGCAGCTTCGACGTCGAGCTCGCGTACCGGCTCGAGCGCGCCGGCCTGCCGATCGTCTTCGTCCCCGACGCCCTCGGCGCGCAGATCTACGAGAAGGGCTTCGCCGGGATCGTCGGCGACTTCGACGCGGCCGGCCGCGCGGCGGTCGCGATGGTCCGGCGAGAGCCGGCACTCCTCCCGCACCTCCCGCTCGGCAACTTCTGGCGCGGCAGCCAGCGTGCGGCAACGCTCCGCCGCGCGCTCCTCGCCGCGCGCGCGCCGATCTGGCCGCTCCGCGCCGTCGATCCCCTCCTGACGCGGAGCGACCGGCCGTACCGGTTCCTCCAGGACTACTGCTACTGGCGCGGCGTCCGCCGGGCCGCGCCCGACCGCGTGACCTGGCAGCGCCTGACCGGCGGCGTCGTGATCCTGCTCTACCACGCCCTCGCGCCGCGCGGCGAGCCCGCGAGCCGGTACATCCTGCCGGCGCGGCGGTTCGCGCGGCAGCTGCGCTGGCTGCGGCTCCGCGGGTACACCGTGCTCGGGCTCGACGAGTACGTCCGCCACCGGCTCGAGCACACGCTTCCACCACCGCGCTCGGTCGTGATCACGCTGGACGACGCGTACGCCGACAACGCCGAGCTCGCCCACCCGCTCCTGCGGCGGCACGGCCTGACCGCCACGATCTTCGCCGTCAGCCGCGGGATGGGCCAGCTCAACCTGTGGAGCGAGGGCGCCGAGGTGCAGGGCCGGCCGCTGATGACGTGGGAGCAGGCGGAGGAGCTGCGGCGCGACGGGCTCGGGTTCGGCGCCCACACGCGCACGCACGCGTCGCTGCCCGGTCTCCCGCCGGCGGAGCTCGGCGACGAGGTCGGGGGCTCCCGGGTCGACCTCGAGGGCCGGCTGGGCGCGATCCGCCACTTCGCGTACCCGTACGGGAGGCTGGACGAGGCGTCCGTCCGCGCCGTCGAGGAGGCGGGCTTCGTGAGCGCGTGCGGTATCGAGGAGGGCCGGAACTCGCCCGGGACGCCGCCGTTCGCCCTCCGCCGCTGCGAGATCCGCGGCACGGATTCGCTCCTGCGCTTCGCGCTCACGCTCGCGCTCGGAAAGCGGCCCGGCTCGTGAGCGGCGTCGCTTGCGATGCCGCTTCCAGACCGGGCCGGCTTTGCCGGCTCGGCCGTCTGCGCCGCTTGCCTGGAGCGCAGGGATCCGAGGTGGCGGCGTGAGCGACGTCTCGGTCGTCGTCTGCACCATGGACCGCCCGGAGGCGCTCGCCCGTTGCGTCGGCGCCCTCCGCGCGTGCACGCCGCCGCCGGCGCAGATCGTGGTCGTCGACCAGGGGACCCGCCCCGTCGCCCTGGAGGGCGTCGACTACCTCCGCATGGCCGAGCGCGGCGTCTCGCGCGGGCGGAACCGGGGCGTCGACGCGGCCACTCAGGAGCTGCTCGCCTTCACCGACGACGACTGCGTTCCCGCGCCGGGGTGGATCGGCGCGCTCGAACGCGGCTACGAGGGCGGGATCGACGGCGTGACGGGGCGGGTGCTGCCGCTCCCGGGCGACACCGGCGGCGTCGCCGTCTCCTCGCGGACGAGCACGGCGCGGCGCACGTTCAGCGGCCCGGGCCGGACGCCGTGGGACATCGGCACCGGCGGCAACCTCTCGCTCCGCCGCCGCGCCTTCGAGGCCGTCGGCGGGTTCGACGAGTCCCTCGGCCCGGGGACGCCGGCCCGCGCGGCGGAGGACGTCGACCTCCTCTACCGGCTCGCGAACGAGGGGTTCACGATCCTGTACGAGCCCGACGCGATCGTGTACCACGAGCTCAAGACCCGGCGGGCGCGGGTCGGCGGGCGGTACGCCTACGGCTTCGGCCTGGGGACGTTCCTCGCCCGGCACGCCGCCCGCGGGGACGAGCACGCCCACGTCCTGCGACGGCGCTACGCGGCCGGCCTCGCCCGACGCGCCGCCTCCGGCCTCCGCCATGCGGACGGCTGGCCGGCGCTGGAAGGGGCGCTGACGCTCGCGGGAATCGCGGTCGGCTCGGCCAGGGGCGGCGGCCGATGAGGATCCTCTTCGTCTCGATCGAGTACCCGCCGGAGACTCCGGACGGCATCGGCTCGTACGTCGCCGAGATCGGGCCGGCCCTCGTCGCGCGCGGCCACGAGGTGCACGTGCTCTCGTGCCTTCCGGACCAGCCCGCGAGCGACCGGGTCGACCGCGGCGTCCACGTCCACCGGCGCGGCGAGGTGCGGCTCCCCGGCGCGCACAAGACGAGCGCCCGCCTCCGCCATGCGCTGAGCTGCCGCGTCGAAGCGGGCCGCCTCGGCCTCGACTTCGACGTCGTGGAGGCCGCCGACTGGATGGCCGAGGGCCTCGGGCTCGCGTTCCGCCGGCCCGCGCCGCTCGTCGTGCACCTCCACACGCCGCTCGCGGTGACGTCCCGCTACGCGGGCTCGCCGAAGACGCGCGACCTCCGCGCCGCCTCCGCGCTGGAGCGGGTCGCTGTGCGGCGGGCCGATCTCGTCACCTCGCCGTCCGAACGGCTGCTGCGAGAGGTCGGGCCGAGGTGGCTCGCCGGCAAGCAGGTGCGGATGGTGCGGCTGCCGATCGCGCCGCGGGAGATCGACCCGGGGTCGACCCCCGACCGGGCGCCGCCGGTCGTCCTGTGCGTTGGCCGCCTCGAGCCGCTCAAGGGCTCGGACCTCCTCGTCGAGGCCGCGGCCCGCCTGAAGGGCGACGTCGAGGTCGTCTTCGTCGGACGCGCGACCGCCGTGCGCGACGGGAAGCCCTACGACGAGTGGCTCGGGTCGCTCGCGCGCGACCTGGGCGCGCCCGTGCGCTTCGAGGCCGAGGTTCCCCGCGACGAGCTCGCGCGCCCGCGTGCTCGCTTCGGCCGCCTCGTGCGGGTCTTCTAGGAACGGGTGGAGCGCGGAAGACCCGCACGAGGCGGCCGAAGCGAGCACGCGGGCGCGCGAGCTGGTCGAGCGGCACTGCGCGCCCGACGTGATCGCCGCACAGCGCGAAGCCGTGTACGAGGAAGCCGTCAGCTTGCGGAGGCGGTGACGCGTGCGGGTCGACCGGTCGTTTCAGACGGACACCCGGGCGCAGCCCGTGCGTCCTGATGACGGCACCGCAAGCGGCGCCTAGTTCGAGACGCCGCCGCCGAAGCCCCAGCGGTACGGGAGCCTGACCGGCGCGTTCGAGAGCGAGTGGCTCACGGCGGCCGGCCCGCCGC
The DNA here is from genome assembly GCA_005885565.1 of Actinomycetota bacterium. GTDB lineage: Bacteria > Actinomycetota > Thermoleophilia > Gaiellales > Gaiellaceae > AC-50. Next base: position 25,932 of record VAXK01000199.1, on the reverse strand, counting down.
CGTCGACCTCGCCGGCGACGCGGAAGAAGCGGAGCCGCTGCCAGTCGACGAGGTCGCCGAAGCCGGCGCCGTGGCGGACGCCGCCCCAGAGCTCGTAGACCCGCGGCAGGAGCGGGAGGTCCGCGAACGTGCAGTCGACGTAGCCCTCGCCCGAGATCGAGCGCGGCGCCTGCCCGTCGATGAGCATCGACGCGAGCGCGAAGGGGCCGATCCGCCCGTCGTTCAGGCCGACCTCGAAGATCGGCTCGTCGATCGGCGAGCTCGCGTGGAAGTGGAGCCGCACGGTCAGCGGCCGGCCCGGCGCGGCCTCCTCGACCCGGCCGCCCGACTCGTCGTGCAGCGTCACGTCGACGATGGCCAGGCCGCCGCCCGTGACGGAGCGGGCGGCGTCCTCCTCCACGAGCGACGCCTCGACCTGGCGGAGGTAGTCGCGCACGACGTCGCGCGCCGGCCCGTCCGCCGTGATCCGTCCGTGGTCGAGCAGCACCCCGCGCTCGCAGAGCGACTCGATCGCGCTCATGTTGTGCGAGACGAAGACGAGCGTGCGCCCCTCCTGGACGAGCTCGCGCATGCGCTCGACGCACCGGTACTGGAAACCCGCGTCCCCGACGGCGATCGCCTCGTCGACGAGGAGGACGTCCGGCTCCAGGTGCGCCGCGAGCGCGAAGCCGAGCCGGAGCTGCATCCCTGAGGAGAACTGCTTGACCGGCTGCTCGAGGGCGCCGCCGATGTCTGCGAACTCGACGATCTCGTCGAAGCGGCTGCGCACGTCGCGGCGCGACAGGCCGAGGATGCGGCCGTAGAGGTCGACGTTCTCGCGGCCGGTCAGCTCCGGGTGCATCCCGGTGCCGACCTCGATCAGCGCGCCGACGCGGCCGCGCACGCGGACCCTGCCGCTCGTCGGGTACGTGATCCGGCTCGCGACCTTGAGCGCCGTCGTCTTCCCCGCGCCGTTCGGGCCGAGGAGCGCGAACGACTGTCCCTCCGGGATCGAGAACGAGACGTCGTCGAGGGCGCGCACGACCTGTTCCGACCCCCGCTTGAGCCCGACGACGCGACCCAGCGCGCCGACGATGTCGTCGCGAAGCGCGCGGTACGCCTGGCCCCCGCGGAAGCGCTTCGACACGTTCTCGAAGACGACGGCGTCGGTCATACCCGGTCCGAGAAGCCGCGCTCGAGCCGCTTGAAGAAGGCGTACGAGCACAGGAGGAGGAACAGCGACCAGCCGATCGACGCCAGCAGCACCGGGAAGTCGGGCCAGTGCCCGTGGACGACGATGCGCCGCAGGGAGTCGGTGGCGGCCGCGACCGGGTTGAGGATCGCGTAGATCGTCCGCCACGACGACGGCACGACCGAGAGCGGATACGCGATCGGGCTCACGAAGAGGCCGAGCTGGAGGACGAACGGCAGGGCGTAGCGGACGTCGCGGTAGTAGACGTTGATCGCCGAGAGCCCGTTCCCGAACGCGGCGGCCGCGACCACGAGGAGCAGCAGCGGCAGCGGTAGGGCGACCCACGAGAGCGCCGGCCCGATCCCGTACGCGAAGGTCACGACGACGAGCACGCCAAGGGCGAGCAGGAGGTCGAGGACGCCCGCGAGCGCGCCCGAGAGCGGCAGCACCTCGCGCGGGAAGTAGATCTTGCGGAGCAGCGCCTGGTTGGTCACGAGGCTCTCGCTCGCGAGCGCCGTCGCGCTGGAGAAGTACGTCCAGCCGGTCATCCCCGCGAGCGTGAAGAGCAGCGCCGGAACCCCCTCGCTCGGCACGCTGCTGTAGCGGAAGAGGAAGAGCGCGAAGACGAGCGCCGCGAGGACGGGCTGGATGATCGCCCAGCCGATGCCGACGACGGCCTGCTTGTAGCGAACCTTCACCTGGCGCACGACGAACGCCCAGAGGACCTCGCGGAAGTGCCAGAGCTCCGCGAACGACTCGCGCGACAGCCGGCCGGGCCCTCCCACGACCTCGAGGACCGGCACGGCGGCTGATCGTTCCTGAGTGGCCACGTTCACGAGTCGTGAGCGGCCCCCGCGAGCCGCGCCTCCCGCCGGGGATCGTAGCGACGGGTGCGGCGGTCCCTTACGCGGCGCGGATCGGTCGTCGTTGAAGAGTTCGAAGGGCGCGCCGCTCGAGCGCCTTCACCGCGCCCTCGGTCTTCGAGAGGACGCTCGCGACCTCCGCGTTCGTCAGGCCGCAGACGAACTTCAGGGTCAGCACCTCGCGCTGCCCGAGCGGAAGCGTCGCCAGCTCTTCCCGCAGCACCTCGCGGTCGAGCACGGAGAGCGCCTCGTCCTCGGCCGACGCGTCCCGCGGGGTCGCTCCACCGCCGGATTGCGCCCGGGCGCGCGCTCGCGCCGCCGCGCGGAAGTGGTCGATGGCGAGGTTCCGCGCGATGCGGAAGAGCCAGGCCGCGAACGGCGTCGCGCGCGGCTGGAAGCGGTCGAGCGACTCGATCATGCGCATGAACGTCTGCGTCGTCAGATCCTCGGCGTCGTGCTGGTTGCCGACGTTCGCCGCGAGGTAGGCGTAGATCCGGTCGACGTGCAGGCGGTAGAGCGCGTCGACGGCGTCTTGGTCGCCCGCCTTCGCACGCGTGACGAGCCGCCGCAGATCGGCGGCCGACGGTCTCGGCAGACTGCCGCGTCCCACTGCCAAAGTTCCCCTCCCCCAGCCTGGCTTTCAGACTCACTGAAACACAAAACCCGCCGGTTGCAAGAGGCCGCGGCCCTACGAGCTGAGCAGCTCGCGGAACTCGTCCTCGACGAGCGCGTCGAACGAGCTCGGCAGGCTGCCGTCGGCGCCGGCGTGGTCCTGGAGGAAGAACAGGTACGAGCGCCACAGCTCGACGCGATCGGGGAACGCTGCGCCGCGCTCCTCGACGAGGCGGCGAAGCTCGGCGAGGTTCCAGGCTCCGGTGGCCGAAACGGGTGGAGGCTCGGGTGCCGGCTCGGGCTCGGGCTCCGGCGGCGGCTCGGGCTGGCGTACGGGCGGAGGCGGGGGCCGGGCGGGCGGCGGCGCAGGGTGCGGCACGAGCGCCGCGGCCAGCGTCGCGGCCGCGAGAGCGGCGCCCGCCGCGACGGAAATGAGGAGCCACGGACGCGGCCAGACGGGACGGCTCGGCGCGACGGCCGCGGTCGCGACCTCGAGCGTCGGGTCGCGCGTCGCCACGAGGCCGGTGAGCACGCCGAGCCGGCGCGCGAGCGCCCGCCGCTCCGCCTCGTCCCCGACCCCGGCGCGAAGGCGCGCGCGCAGGCGCCGGACGACCGCGGCGAGCGTCGTCTGGAACCGGCTCGTCCGCGCGGCGACGAGCGCGTCCGCGAAGGCGTTCGCGAGCTGTGCCGCGCGGGCCGGGCTCGACGCCTTCCCGACGACGGCCACGAGCTGCGAGCCGTCCACCCGGTGGCTCGACACCGAGCTCAGCACGTCGTTCCGCGACCCGCGGAGGCCGAGCTGCGCCCGCACGGCGTCGGCGATCTCGGGCGTGCGGACGAGCCGCGCCGCCGTCTCGGCCGCCGCGCCGGGTGCGCCGTCCGCGCGCGGGAGCCCGAAGCCGTCGAAGGTCGCGTCGCTCGCCGGAAGCGGCGAGACGAGCAGCTCCGTCCGCGCCTCGTAGCGCTTCGACGCGGTGAAGGAGTAGACCGCGGCCACGCCCGCGGCCAGGGCCGCGAGCGCGACGATCCCGGGCGCACGCCGGCGCACCCGGTCGATCCACGGGCTCATGGACGAAGCTTAGGAGGCTTGCCGGGCTACTCGACCTTCGCGAAGTGCCCGCCGAGCGCACCGAGCGTCAGCAGCATGATCTTCAGGTCGAGCCAGAGCGAGAAGTTCTCGATGTAGAAGTTGTCCCACTCCGCGCGGTCGGTGATCGACGTCTTGCCGCGCAGGCCGTGGACCTGGGCCCAGCCGGAGATGCCCGACTTCACGCGGTGCCGGTCGCCGTAGCGGTAGACGTTGCGCTCGAACTGCGACACGAACTCCGGCCGCTCGGGCCGCGGCCCGACCATGCTCATGTCGCCCTTGAGGACGTTGAGCAGCTGCGGCAGCTCGTCGATCGACGAGGCCCGGAGGAACGCGCCGAGGCGCGTCCGCCGGTCCTCCCCCTCCACCCCGCCCGGGCCCACGTCGTCGGGGAGTACGAAATCCGTGGGCTCGGGCGGGCCACCAGGGAGGCGCATGGTGCGGAACTTCAGGATGTCGAAGGTCCGACCGTCCCGGCCGACGCGAACCTGACGAAACAGGATCGGCCTGCCGAGGGAGATCCTGACTGCGATCGCTGCCGCGACCAGGATCGGGGAGAGGAGTACGAGCGCGGTCGCCGCAAGAAGGCGGTCGAGCGCGTACTTGACGGCGAACTGCATGCTCTTCGGGTTCGCCGGGTGCGCCGTCAGGAGGGGGATTCCGCCGAGGTGCTCGACGCTGTGACGCTCCGGAACGCGCTCGAAGAGCCGCGGCACGACTGAGACTGCGATGCCGAGCTCCTCGCAGCGCCGGACGAGTCGCAGCAACACCTCGTCGGGTGCTGTGGAGAAGGTGACGATGACTTGCTCGATGCCGTACTCGTGGACGACGGCGTCGAGATCCCAGCTGGCGCCGGCAACGGGAAGCCCGAGCGCCTGGCGCGAGTCGACGAGCGGCTCCTTGTCCAGGAAGGCCACGGGCTTGAGCCCGAGCTCGGGCCGCTCGAGCAGGCGCCGCGCCGTGAGGCAGCCGATCCTCCCGGCACCGACGATCAGCGTCGGGCGGATGCCCTCGCCCTCGGCGCGAGCGCTCGCCTGCGTCCAGTAGAAGGCGATCCGCCCGGACACGAGGTAGACGAGCGCGAACGCCCACGGGCGGATCGACTCGGCCTCGATCGAGAGCGTGTCGCCGAGCAGGATCCGGATCGACAGGACGATCATCGCCGCGAGCGTCGTCGCGGCGATCACCGCCCGCACGTCGTCGAGCAGGCGCAGCCGGAGCCGGAGCGTGTAGAGCCCGCGGCCGCGGAACAGCGCCAGCGTGAGCCCACCCGTCAGGAAGGTCCACGTGACCGGTGCGCTCGCGAAGCCCCCGACGGAAGCGCCGACGGACGTCGCGAGCGCGGCCAGCACGAGCATCGTGAGGTCGACGGCCAGGCATGCGAATGCCCAGGCCGTCCGAGGTGCGAGGCGCGGCCGCGCTTCGGCGCGGGCCGCGCCACCCTCGACCCCACCGAGCTCGGCGGGCGTCGTCTTCAGAGCGGTTTCGACCACTCCGCGTTACCTCCCCGGGTACCGGGGTGTCGCTACGCCTTGTTCCGTGCGAACCGACGCAGGGCGCCGCCGAGCAGGAGCAGCGAGAAGCCGCCCGCCGTCATGAGCGCCAGATCGGCACCCGTGAACGGAAGCGAGCCCTGCTTCTTGGCCGCCGGCAGCTTTGCCCCGGCCACTCCGCCGGTACCGCTCGCCACCTGCGTCTTGATCGCCGGAACCAGACCCTTCTTGGTCGGAGGTGGATAGCCCTGAAGCACTGCGTCGTGCAGCGCGCGGCTCAGGTCCGACTTCGAATAGGTCCCGTCGAGCCGACCGTTGTCGGCGTAGTCCTTGAAGATCTGCTGCGGTGTCGCCGCAAGTGCACCAGGCACCCCGACAACGGCCGCACCCGCCAAAGCGGCAACTGCTGTGATGATCCGTCCCCGACGCATCTCCCTCTCCCTTCGGTGTACCGCAGTCTCGCGTCCTATAACGACAGTGGTGTCGATCTAGGTACGCGCTCCCCTCCTCCGACCTCTCCCCTCTTCCGACAGCCGCAGGCCGCCGAAAACCTCTCTTTGAACCCCCCGGTTTCCTTCTTAGACGTAGGTTAAACGAATTCGGTTGCGCCCCTCAGTTAACTCATCTTCGGGCTCGAAGTCCAGCCCCGACGCACGATTTCTGCTGCGGGTGCTCCCGGCGGCGGTGGTCGTGGTGTGCGCGGGCCTTGCTGCCTGGCGTGACTACGGGAGCATCGACGCGCCGGATTGGCTGCCGTACGCGATCGTCGTCGCCCTCGTCGTGGGGGCGATCGCGCTCTCCGGAGCGGCCCTGGCACCCGAGCCGCTCGCGGGCGTCGGCGTGCTCGCGCTGCTCCTGCTCGCGGCTTGGGTCGGCCTCTCGGCACGCTGGTCGTCGGCGCCCTCGCTCGCTCGCGACGAGGCGCTGCTGACCGCGCTCTACGCCCTCGCGCTGCTCGTGCCCCTGCTCACGATCGGCTCCGCGGCCGAGCGGCTCGGGGCGGCGGCGGTCGTCGTGGCCGGGCTCACGGGCCTCGCGGTCGCGACCGAGCTCCGGCTCCGCTTCGATGCCGACCCGAGCGCCCTCTACGTGTTCGGGCGCCTGGACTTCCCGGTCAGCTACCCGAACGCGGACGCCGCCTTCTTCCTCGTCGGCTTCTGGCCCGCGATCGGACTCGCCGCGCGCCGCGCCTGGCCGATCGCCGCCCGCGCGGCTTCCCTCGCCGGAGCGACGGCGCTCCTCGCCGGCTGGCTGCTCACGCAGAGCAAGGGCGGCGGGATTGCGCTGCTCGTCTCCGCGATCGTCTTCTTCGCCCTCTGCCCCGCGCGGCTCAGGGCGCTTCCGCCGACGCTCGTCGCCGCCGCCCTCGTCGGGGCCGCCTTCCGGCCGCTCACGGCGCCCTACCGGGCCTCGACGGCCGGCCTCACCGCCGCGATCCGCCACGCGGGGGCCGTCGCGCTCCTGCTCGTCGCGGTCGCGGCCGCGATCGGCGTCGTCTACGCGGTGCTCGACCGGCGCCTCGTCGTCTCCGCCAAAGCGCATCGCCTGCTCGGGCTGGCCGCGCTTCTCGCGGTGGTCGCCGCGCTCGCGGGGGGAGCGGCGGGCTTCGCCGTGACCGTCGACCGGCCCGGCCACTTCCTCGCCGACAAGTGGCGCTCGTTCAAGACGCTTCCGACGCGGCAGCAGGGGTCGAGCCATCTCTTCTCGCTCGGCTCGAACCGGTACGACTTCTGGCGCGTCGCGCTCCGCACCTTCGAGCACCACCCGCTCGCCGGCGTCGGCGGGCGCGGCTTCGCCGCCGTCTACCTCCAGCAGGGTCGCAGCGTCGAGACGCCGCAGCGGGCCCACTCCCTCGAGCTCGACGAGCTCAGCGAGACGGGGATCGTCGGCTTCGTGCTGCTCGCGCTCGGGCTCGGCCTCCCGCTCTCCGTCGCCCTCGTCCGCGCACGACGGTCGCTGCTCCGGGCGACGCTCGCCGCCGCAGGCGTGTACTGGCTCGTCCACTCGACCGTCGACTGGACGTGGAGCTTCCCGGCCCTGACCCTGCCGGCGCTCCTCCTGATCGGCGTCGCCGCCGTGCCGGAGCGGGGCCGGCCGTTGCGCCCGCTCGCGGCAGTTCCGATCGGCGGCGTCGCGCTCGCGCTCGCGGTGCTCGCGTTCACGCCGCCGTGGCTCTCGGCGCGCTACACGAACCTCGCCTACGCCCATCCGTCGCAGGCCGCGTCCGACCTGCGCCGTGCGCGGCGGCTCGACCCCCTCTCGACCGCGCCGTACGAGGCCGAGGCCGCGCTCGCGCGCTCCCCGGCGGACATCCCGCCGCTCCGCGCCGCGGTCGGGAAGGAGCCGCGGCAGGTCGACCTCCGCTTCGAGCTGGGACGCGCGTACCTGCGGGCGGGACGGAAGGCCGCGGCCGTCCGGGAGCTCGAGGCCGCCCTTCGTCTCGACCCGCACTCCGACGACGTCGTGAGGGCGCTCCGCTCGGCGCGGGCGTCGGCCGGTGGACGCTAGGGCCTCGGTCTCGACGGCCGCGGCCGCGACGACAGGCGCGTCCGTGACCCGCGGCGGCATCTGGAGCGCGGCCGCGAACCTCACGCCGCAACTCTGCGCGCTCTCGATCTCGATCGCTGGAGCCCGCTTCCTCGGCCCGAGCGGGCTCGGCCGGCAGAGCTTCATCGCCTTCGTCGTGGCGACGTCCCTCAACCTGTTCACGGTCGGCGTCCCCGTCGCGCTCATGCGGACCGTCGGCGAGGCGGTCGGCGCCGAGCGCCGTGCCGAGGCGCGCGGTCTCGTCACGTGGGCCTGGCGGATCGGCGTGGTCTGCGCGACGGTCGCGGGCGGGGTCATCCTCGGCGTCGCTGCCGCCGGCGCGCAGCCGCGGACGGCCTGGCTCCTCGCCGCGGCGACCGCGGCCGTAGGGGTCGTCACGGCCTTCCCCGGCGCCGCCCTGACCGGTCTCCAGCGCTGGCGCGGGATGTCGGTGACCATCATCGCGGCGAACGTCCTCGCCGCCGCGACGACGATCCTCGTGCTCGCGCTCGGCGGCGGGATCACCGGCATGATCGCCGTCCAGCTCGGCGCGGCCGTCTTCATCTTGGTCGGCGTAACGGTGCTCGCACGCCGGCACGTCGCCGACCTCGCACCGCGACCCGCCGACCCGGGCCCGCTCCGGCGCAGCACGATCCGGTATGCAGGCGTCGCGCTGGCGGGCTCGCTCGTGACGCTGATCGTGTTCCGGCGCTCGGAGTTCTTCTTCCTCGAGCACTACGCCGACGACCGGCGGCTGGCCCTCTACTCGGTCGCCTTCTCGGCCGTGACGACGCTCGTGCTCGTGCCGCAGGCGCTCGCGATGGCGGTCTCGCCGGCGTTCGCGACCCTGTTCGGCGCGCGTGAGCACGAGCGGATCCGCAGCGGCTACGGTCGCTCGCTCAGGCTGCTCCTGCTCGCCGGGCTGCCGGTGACCGCCGGCGCGCTCGCGCTCGGCCCGAGGACGCTCCGCCTCGTCTTCGGAGGCGCCTTCGCCGGGACGCGGGCGCCGCTCCTGATCCTGCTCGTGCCGTTGCCGGTGATCCCGCTCATGAACGCGAGCTACTCGCTCATCGTCGGCCTCGGCAAGGCGCGCTTCCCGCTCGTCGTCGGGACCGGCTCGGCCGCGCTCAACGTCGCGCTCGACTTCGCGCTCATCCCGCGGCACGCCGAGATCGGCGCCGCGATCGCCAACTCGTGCGCCCAGGGCGCGACGGCCGCGGTCACGATCGTCTACGGGGTGAAGCTCGCGCGCGGCGTGCGCTGGGAGGTCCCGGCGCTTCTCAGGGCGACGCTCGCCTCGGCCGGAGCGGGCGCGGCCGCCTGGGGCGTGCTCGACCTCCTCGGCGGGGCGGCGGGCGTCGTCGCGGGGCTCCTCGTCGGCCTCGCCGCTTTCGCCGCCCTCGCGGTGGCCCTGCGGGTGCTCGCGGCCGACGACGCGCGCTGGCTCGAGGAGAGCTTCGGCGGCCGGACGGCCGCACTGGCCCGCCTGATCGGGACGCGGGCCTAGGCACTGAGCAGGCGACCTGCGGCGCCGACATCAGGATGCGCGGTTTTCCCGCGCATCCTGATGAAACGACCGATCAACACGCTCTAAGGCCTGAGCAGGCGGCTATAAAGCTCGTCGAAGCGGTCGAGGGTCGCCGACCAGGTCAGGTTCTGCTCCGCCCAGGCGCGTGCGTGGGCGCCGAGGCGCGCGCGGAGCCCGTCGTCGTCGAGGACGAGCGAGATCCGCTCCGCGAACTCGTCGTCCGTCTCGGCCGTCAGGAGCTGCTCGCCGTCCACGACCCCGAGGCCCTCGATCGCGAGCCGCGAGGCGACGACCGGCTTCCCCGCGGCAAGAGCCTCGAGGACCTTCACCCGCATCCCGCTTCCGAGGCGGATCGGAACCGCCACCACCCCGGCGAGGGCGATGTACGGCGCGAGGTCGGGGACGCGGCCCGTGACGACGACCTGCCCGTCCCGGCCGGCGGCGAGCTCGGGGGGCGGGTTCTCGCCGACGATGTAGAGCGAAGAACGCGGGTGACGCGCGCGGACGAGGGGGAAGATCGTCTCCTTGAGCCGTCGCGCGGCGTCCACGTTCGGGAAGTGGACGAAGCTCCCGAAGAAGAGGACGTCGGCGCCGCCGGCCGCACCGTCCGAGCTCGAGAATCGCTCGACGAAGTCGGTGCCGAACGGAATGCACGACAGGACGCGTGGCGGGGTCCGGGGAGAGAGGATCCGAGCGTCCCGCTCCGTGTACACGACCGCGGCGTCGACCCGGCGCAGCACGCTGGGCTCGAACTGCTTCCACGCGAGGACGTCGAGGCGCCGTAGAAGCCTGTGGCGCCGTGAGACGCGCTGGAGGTCGAGCGCGGCGTTCGTGGCCGGATCCGGCTCCACGAGCACGATCGGAACGCCGGCCTCCTCGAGCTGCGGAAGGTACGTCCCCATCACCGTGTACTCGATCTGGACGACGTCCGGGCGCCACTCCGCGAGCACCGCTCGCAGCCGCTCACGGTAGGCGGCGACGTCTACGTCGCAGGCCCAGAGCGGCGTCCCGGCGAAGAGACGCAGCCTCGTGCGCAGCCCACCCGCGAGACGCCTGAGCCTCGTCGCCGACCAGTCGGGCCGGTCGACCTCCACGACGAGGGCGAGCCGGCTACGCAGCACGGGGTCGACCTCCGGGTCGCGCGGATGCCGCAGGCAGACGAGGGCGACGTCGTGGCGCTCCGCCATGCGTGCGAGGAACTGCGAGATCACGCGCGAGCCGCCGTGAGCGCCGTCGAGGTTCGGCGGGAACGGCGTCGCGACGAGCAGGCGGAGGCGACCGCCGGGCACCCTCCTCGGCGCCGGAGCGGCCCGCTCGCGCCTGCGGCTCGCGCCCGGTACGCGCCGCGCGAGCGCGAAGTAGCCGGCGGCGATGATCCCCTCGCTCGCGAGGCGCGCGCCGGCGAGGCCGCCGATCGAGGCCGCCCGGGCGGCGACGACGGCGCCGACTGCGAGCACGACCGACGCGACGGCGAGCACCGGGATCTCGTCCCGCTGCCGGCCGGCGCGGAGGATCTCCACGTTGAGGACGAGGGTGGCGAAGCGCAGCACGATCACGACCGAGAAGAGCGCGATCGGAAGCGTCAGGTTCGGCAGCGACCGGTGGAGCAGGAAGCGGAGGAACGGCTCGGCGAGCAGCGCGAACCCGATCGCGAGCACGGTCCCGAGGGCGATCGAGGCCGCACGCCAATGGCGGGCGAGCAGGCCGCCGACGGGCCGCTCGTCCGGGTGGGCGTCGCCGTAGAGCCCCCAGCTGAAAGCCTCCGCGGAGAGCAGGGTCGAGTACGTCGTCCGCAGGAGCGGGCCGTAGAGGCCGGCCAGCCCGAGCGTCCCGAAGAAGCCGATCGCGAGCATGTCCGCCTGGCCCTGGAAGACGATCGCGAGGGTGGCGAGCGCGAAGGGAAGCTGCGCGCGGAAGAGCGGCCCGACGGTCTCGCCGGCGCTCTGGGGAAGGTCGCGCACGAGGATCGCCCGCGCGACGGTGCCGGCCGCCCGCCCGACCGTGAGCGCGACGAGCGACCACGCGAGCGCCGACCCGACGAGGCTGCCGGCGACCGCGATGGCCACGATCGCAACCGACTCGGCGACGGAGACCGCGCCCTCGATCCGCAACCGGCCCGATGCGTTCATGGCGCCCGCGTAGCCGTACGACAGAGCGAGCGAGAACGGGAGCGGCGCGGCGAGCAGGAAGACCGCGTCGTGGCCGCCGAGGCCGGCGCCCCAGAGGACGACGTAGAGGACGCTCCCGGCGAAGGCCGAGGCGACGCGAACGCGGCCGGTCTGGCGGAGCGGCGGCGCCGCGGTGCCGAACGTCGGCCTGGGAATCGACAGCGTCGTCGCGAACCCGAGCTCGGCCAGCGCGCCGCAGAGAAAGCTCGCCGCCGAGGCGAGCGCCAGGCGGCCGACGTCGTCGAGCGTGCTCTCGCGCGCCACGAGCAGGAGCAGCCCGAGCTGGACGAGCGGCGGCGCGAGCTTGGTCACGGCCGCTCCGGCGAAATGCAGGAACAGGTGTCGCGGACGCGTCACGGTCATCGCGTGCTCAGTGTGATCCGGCTGCATCCGCCGCGCGCCCCTCGCCACCGTACCTCACCCGCCGTACGGCCGAAAAATCGCGCGGAGCACGGGGTACGGTCGATTCGACCGGCTAAACCTCTAGACTGTTCCTGCCGAACTGGGGTACGGAACGAGCGCGCCACGCGCCGGTCCAGGCCGCGACCCAAGAGGACGTCCAGACACCATGAACTCCGGAGGAGCAGAAGCTCTCAAGGCGGCTATCCGCCGGTCGCTCTTTCTCATCGTCCTCCTCGTGCTGCTCGGGATCGTCTCCGTCAACGCCTTCAAGCAGCTGCGCGGGCCTCGGTACGCGGCCAGCGCGCGCGTCCTCATCTCGCCGACGTCGCTCACCCAGGTGATCACGAACACGGTGCCGCCGTTCATCGACCCGAACCGGATCGAGGCCACCGCCCGCGCGCTCGCCGGCTCGCCGGAGGTGTACAAGGGCGCTGCGCAACGCACCGGAGGGAGCCTCGGCACGGCCTCCGAGATGCAGTCGGCCACGAGCGTCAGCGGCGGGACGGACGACGACATCCTGACGTTCACGGCGCAGGGCTCGGACCCCGGACGCACGGTCGGCATCGTGAACGCAGTCGCGAACGCATACATCGTCTGGAGAGCCGCGCTGAAGCGAGACACGATCCGCACGACGGAGAGCGAGGTCGCGGCCAAGCTCGACGCGCTGCCCCCGAACGACCCCGCACGGCCCGACCTCCAGTCGCTCCTGAACAAGCTCGGCGCGCTCGACACGGCGACGGCCGGCGACACGCAGCTCGTCGCCAGCGCGAAGTCGGCAGGCAAGACGAGCCCTGCGCCGGTGAAGGACACGCTGCTCGGCTTCTCGATCGGGCTCGTGATCGCGCTCCTCGTGGTCGCGCTGCGCGAGGCCGTCGACACGACCGTCCGCTCCGAGAGCGACATCGAGGAGCTGCTCTCGGCGCCCGTGCTCGCGACCGTCCGCACGCTCCCCCGCCGCACGCGGATGGTCACGTACGGCCGGCACGAGGCCGCGTTTTCCGACACGTACGCGCTCCTCGCGGCGAACCTGGCGCAGGCGCGGCCCGACAGCAAGCCGATGGTGCTCGCCCTGACGAGCGCCGTCTCCCGCGAGGGAAAGACGACGACGGCCGCGAACCTCGCCGTCTCGCTCGCCCGCCGCGGCTCGAGCGTGCTCCTCGCGGACTTCGACTTCCGGAAGCCGGCGCTCTCCGACCTGTTCCAGATTCCGCGCGACTCTCCGGGCGTCCTCCAGGTGCTGAACGGCTCAGCGCGTCTGGAGGAGGTGCTCTGGTCGGTGACGCTCACCGGCGCCCGCCCCAGGGTCTCCAGGAACGGCGCGCTCCCGGCCAAGGCGGCGGGCGTCTCCACGAACGGCAAGGAGACGGACCCGAGCGGGGGCTCGCTCGTCCTCCTCCCCTCCGGAGGGGCGGTGCGCTCGCAGAGCGGCACGCTCTCGCAGCGCCTCGGCCCGCTCCTGAAGCAGCTTCGCGTCCGCGCGGACTTCGTCATCATCGACACGCCTCCGGCGCTCCTGACCGTCGAGATGGCCGAGCTCTCGCGGCTCATCGACGACGTCCTCGTCGTCGTCCGGCAGGGCCGCGTCACCCAGCGGAGCCTCCGGTCGCTCAGCCGCCAGGCACGCTCGTGGCCCGCCGAGGTCACCGGCGCCGTCCTGACCGACGCCCCCGCCGGCGAAGAGCAGTACGCCTACTACGGAAGCCGGTAAGCCGTGAGGGCACTGCGTCTGCCCTTGCCGGGATACGACCTCGCCCTGCGCGCCGGCGCGGGCTTCTTCACGCTCTTCGCGGCCTACCTCTCGGTGAAGATGGGCGCGCAGATCGGCTTCGGGCTCGTGCTCGTCATGGCTTTCTTCGCCGCCTGCGTCCTCGGCTTCCTGCTCGCACCGCACTGGACGGTGGCGCTGATGATCCCGGTCTTCGCGTTCATCCCGGCGGCGAAGGTCCTCGTCGCGCCGAAGATCGGCCCGTTGAAGGACGTCGTCACGCTCGGGGCGATCGTCGCGACGTTGGCCGTCCTCGTCCTCGAGCCCTCGAAGGAGCGGCGACGCCTGCTGCCCGATCGCTGGGTGCTGCTCGCGGTCGGGCTCCTGCTCGGCCTCTACGTCGTGAACGTCGGGGGCGGGCACGGCATCGCCTGGGCGCAGGGCCTGAGGCTGACGGCCGAGCCGCTCCTGCTGCTGCTCGCCGGGCTCACGCTCCCCAAGCCGCGGAGGACGCTCCGCTACGCCGCCGTCTCCTTCGTGGCGACGGCGTGCGTGGCCGCCGCGTACGGTCTCTTCCAGCAGGCCGTCGGCAAGTGGACCCTCGTCGGCTACGGCTACTCGTTCTACAGCCAGGTCCGGAGCTACAACAGCCACCTGCGGAGCTTCGGCACCTTCGACGATCCCTTCGCCTACGCGGCCTTCCTGCTCTTCGCGATCGCCATCCTCCTCTTCTGGACCCGCCGCGGAGTCCTCGCGGCCGCCTGCGGCACCCTGCTCCTGTGCGGACTGGCGGTGTCGTTCGTGCGCACCGCCGCGCTCATCACGGTCGCGCTCGCCGGACTCTGGCTCGCCCGCAAGGGCTTCGCCTCCTCGTCCGTTCTCGTCATGGTCGCGGCGATCGCCGCCATGGGCTCGATCCTCGTCACCGGCGCGAGCGCCACCAAGACGACGAGCTACCAGTCGGGGTCGACCAGCTTGACGTTGAACGGCCGTACCTCGGCGTGGAAGGCGGCCCTCGGCCCGCCCAGCGGGTGGCCCTTCGGCCGCGGCGTCGGCAAGGTGGGCACTGCGGCCTACCGCACCACCTACAAGCTCGTCGCCGGCCCGACGGCGATGGGCGCGGCGCAAGCCGTGGACTCGGGCTACCTCGCGACGATCGCCGACGTGGGGCTCGTCGGCCTGGCGGTGTTGCTCGGGCTCTTCGCGCGCCTCATCATGCTCGGGCTCGCCGGGCTCCGGCGCGGGCACAAGTCGAGCTGGCTCGCGGTCGCGATGCTCGTCGTCCTCATGCTGGACGCCGTCACGCGCTCGTCGTTCACGGGCTTCCCGACGGCGTTCCTGGGCCTCTTGATCGTCGGCGTCGCGCTCTCCGCCTCCGCCGAGGCCGACCGCGCCGCGGTGCTCGCCGCGGCCGGCGCCCCGCGGTAGGTGCGAGTCCTCCTCGTCAGCGCGCACGGCGCCGACACGTCCTACGGCGGCGCGGAGCGGTATGTCTCCGATCTGGCGCTCGGCCTGCGCGACCGGGGGTACGAGCTGCGCATCCTGAGCGCGTTCCCGCCCCGCGAGACGCCGGAGGGGATCGAGACGGCCGTCCTGCACGCGACCGACTGGCGAACGAGCGGGACACGCCGTCTTCGCAACCACCTGGGGGACGTCCTCTCCGTTCCGGGTCCTGCCTTGCGGCGCGCGATCGCTGACGCCCGCCCCGACCTCGTCCACACGAACAACCTGCCCGGCATCTCGAGCGCCGTCTGGGAGTCCGCCCGGCAGGCGGGCGTCCCGGTCGTCCACACGCTGCACGACTACCACCTGCTCTGTCCCCGGACGACCCTCGTGCGGCGGGACGGAGCGCCGTGCCGGCCGCACCCGCTCCTGTGCGGCGTGCGAACGAGCCGCCTACGCCGCTTCGCGGGTGCCGTCTCCCACGTCGTCGCCGGCTCCGAGCACCTGCTGCGCGTGCACCGGGGCTTCTTCCCGCGGGCGACGGAAGCGGTCGTCCGCCTGCCGCTCGCGCCGCTCGACGGCGCCGCGCCCGAGCCGCCGGCCGCCCCGCTGCGCACGATGGGCTACATCGGCGGCCTCGCGCCGACCAAGGGCGTCCGTCTGCTCGTCGAGGCTGCGCCGGCGCTCGCGCGGCAGGGGCTGACGCTCCGCGTCGCGGGCGACGGGCCGCTCCGGCCGGAGCTCGCGGCCGCGGCCGCCCGCGGCAGCCTCGTCTACGACGGGTTCCTGGACGGGTCCCGCAAGCTCGACTTCCTCGCCGCCTGCGACGTGGGTCTCGTGCCGTCGCTGTGGGACGAGCCGAGCGGGCCGCCGTACGTCGTCTGCGAGTGGCTCGCCGCGGGGCGGCCGGTGCTCGCCACGCCGCGGGGCGGCCTCGCCGAGGCGGTGGAGCTGCTCGGCGGCGTCTTCCCGCTCGAGCCCACGGCCGAGGGGATCGTCTCCGCGGTCGCCGGGCTTCGCGACGAGGCGGCGTGGCGAGCCGCCCTCGCCGCCGTGCCGCAGCCCGACGACGACGCCTTCGAGCGGTGGCTCGACGAGTACGAGCGCCTCTACGGCGCCGCCCTCGGGACTCCGGCGCCGGCCGTCGAAGCGTCGGCGTGATCGACACGCACTGTCACCTCCTGCACTCGCTCGACGACGGCCCGAAGACCGAGCGCGACTCCCTCGAGCTCGCGCGGCAGCTCGCGGTCGCGGGCGTGCGCACCGTCGTCTGCACGCCACACTTCTCGCGCCGCTACCCGACCGCGCTCGCCCCCGCGCGCGCGCGGATCGCCGAGCTCGAGCGCCTGCTCTTCGAGGCGCCGATCTCGCTCTCCCTGTCGCTCGCCGCGGAGGTCAGCCCTGCGTTCGCCGTCTCCAAGCCGATGGAGGAGCTCCTGCCGCGCAGCATCGACGGCCGGTTCCTGCTCGTCGAGCTCGAGCCGGACACACCGGCGGCATTCCTCGAGACGGCGGTCGACCGGCTGGCGGGCGAGCGGCTGAGCCCCGTCTTCGCCCACCCCGAGCGGTGCCCGAGCGTGCGCGAGCAGACGCGCCTGCTCGAGGAGGCGCGCGCGGCCGGCGCCCTGATCCAGGTCGTCGCCCCGAGCCTGACCGGCCGCTGGGGCAAGGAGGTCGGCGTCGCCGCGTGGAGGCTCCTCGACACGGGGGTCGTCGACCTGCTCGGGAGCGACTCGCACCGGCCCTCGCACGCCGCCACCCACCTCGAGGTCGCGTCGAGGCTGGTCGAGGAACGCTACGGCGGCGAGGTCCTCGCCGACCTGGCGGAGCGGGTGCCCTCGCGGCTCGTCGGGATCGCCGCGTGACGCTCGACGGGGTCACGGCCGTCGTCCTCAACTGGCGCACCCCGGAGCACGCCGTCCGCGCGGTCCGGGCGCTCGTCGACGACGGGCTCCCGGCCGACCGTGCCGTCGTCGTCGACAACGCCTCGGACGACGGCAGCGTCGAGCGCTTCCGGGCCGAGCTCCCGGCCGCGACCGTCGTGGCGCTCGAGGAGAACCTCGGCTTCGCGCGCGGCAACAACGCCGGCTCGGCCGCCCTCGAGGGGAGCGCGTACCTCTTCGTGAACAGCGACGCCTTCGTCCACCGGCCGGGCAGCGTCGGCCGCCTCGTCGACGCGGTCGCCGCGCCCGGGGTCGGAATCGCGGTCCCGCGGCTCCTGAACGAGGACCTGACGCTCCAGCCGAGCGTCGTCCCCACGAGCTCGCCGCTCCCCGAGCTCGTCCGCGCCTCCGGCCTGTCGCGTTTCGTGCCGAACCGGTGGCAGCCGGCGCTCGGGACGCACTGGGACCACTCGGAGTCGCGCTCGATCCAGGCCGCGACGGGCGCCGTGCTGGCCGTGGCCGGCGACGCCTGGCGGGCGCTCGGCGGCTTCGCCGAGGCGCGGTTCATGTACGCGGAGGATCTCGACCTCTGCTGGAGGGCCCGCGAGCTCGGCCGGGACGTCCGCTTTCTCGCGGACGCCGAGTTCGTCCACCTCGGGAGCGCGTCGGCCGGGCGCCGCTGGAGCGACCCCGAGCGGGCTGAGCGCGTGGCCCGCGCCGAGGCGGCCATGATCCGCGAGCACCTCCCGCGCGGCCGCGCGACGCTCACGCTGGCGCTGATGGCGGCCGGCGTCGGCGGGCGCGCCGTCGTCCGGCGGGCATCCGGCGACCCGGTCGGCGCGGCCACGCTGCGCGGCTGGTGGCGCGGCTACCGCGGCCGCTGAGCGTCTGCGGCACGCGCGAGGACGTCCAGCACGCCGCGCGCGGTCGTCTCCCACGAGTAACGCGCCACCGTCGCGGCCCCGCGCGCACGGAGGTCGGCCCGGACGCCCTCGTCGCCGACGACGCGCCGCATCGCCTCCGCCCAGGCGGCCTCGTCCCCGAGGGGCAGGAGCAGCGCGCCCGACCCCGAGACCTCGCGGAGCGCCGGGATGTCGCTCGCCAGCACGGGACAGCCGCGCGTCATCGCCTCGAGCGCGGTGAACCCGAACCCCTCGTAGACCGACGGCAGGACGAGCGCGACCGCCGAGCGGTAGAGCCGCTCGAGCTCTCCGTCCGGAACCTCGCTGCGAAGCTCGATCCGGTCTCGGCTCGGCGCCGCGTCGATCGCCTGCCGGAGCGCGTCCAGGCCGCCGCGCGCGCGGCCTGCGAGGACGAGCCGCGCAGGGACGTCGGCCCGCGAGAACGACCGCACGAGGAACGGGAGGTTCTTGTTCCCGCCCAGGTTCCCGACGTAGAGGAGGAACGGGCTCTCGTCGCGTCCCGGTCCCGGCGCCGTGCCCGCGTCGCCGGAGAAGAGCCCCGGCCCGGAGTGGACGACCTCGATCTTCGCCGGCTCGGCGCCGAAGTAGCGCACCGCCTCGTCCTTCGCGAACTGCGAGACCGCGACGAGGGCGCTCGCGCGCGCGAGCGCCCACGGGTAGAGCCGCCGCTTGTACGCGCTCGAGCGCGGAGCGTAGCCGTGGACGAAGGCCGTGTCGTGGACGGTGGCGACGAAGCGGCGCCGCGGCGCGAGCACCGGCCCGGTGACGTCGAAGTAGTGGAAGAGGTCGGCGGTCCGCCGCCGGACGAGCGCGTGCTCGAGGAGGAGGCGGCCGGGACCGGCGTTCACGCGGCGGCTCTTCCCCGCCACGACGTCGACCGCGATCGAGCGGGCGCCGACCGCCTCCGCGCCCGCGGCCGTCGTCAGCAGCGAGAGGGAGAGCTGCGGATAGTCGCCGGCGACCCGGTCGAGCTCCTGCGTGAGCCTCGCCGCGTAGCGCGGGACACCCGAGTGCCCGCCGGCGATGAGCCCGACGAGGCACACCCGGCGCCGATCGAACCCCTCGCCCACACGCTGATTACACCACCGGTTCTTCCTTGCGCTTCGCCCCGGGGGGTGCTAAGAGAGTCGCAAGTGCCTCGTTTGCAGGGGGAGAGCCTGTTGCGGCGATATTCGGGCGGTCGGGTGCGGAAATCGCTTCCGACCCACGAGGAGTACCTGCGCGAGCGGTACTTCCGGCCGCTCGACGGCGTGCGCGCGATCAGCATCCTGCTCGTCCTCACGTGGCACGTGAACTCCTCGCTCTGGGCCTGGCTCAGCGGCTGGGAGGGCCCGTCGGTCTTCTTCGTCATCAGCGGCTTCCTGATCACGACGCTCTGCCTGCGCGAGGAGGGCCGCGACGGCTCCGTCTCGCTGAGCGCGTTCTACGTCCGCCGCGCCTGCCGGATCCTGCCGCTCTACTACGTCGTCTTCGCCTTCTACATCCTGGTCGACATCGGCTTCGACCGGCAGGGACAGCGCGGCCCCCTGCTGCACGTCCTGCCCTACTACTTCACGTACATGAACGACTTCGCGCCGAACGTCGCCAGCTTCGGCACGCCGTTCAGGCTCAGCTGGACGCTCGGCGTGGAGGAGAAGTTCTACCTCCTGTGGCCGCTGCTCGGGTTCGTGCTCCTCGCCCGCCGCCCGCGCTGGCGGCTCGTCGCCGCGGCGCTGCTCGTCGCCGTGACGCTGATCGGCTACGACCCGGGGACGCACTACCTCTACTACAGCCAGATCATGGTCGGGTGCCTGCTCGCCGTCCTGCTCCACCGGCGCGAGAGCTACGAGCGGCTCCAGCGGATCCTGCGCTACTCCTGGCTGACGCTCGGCAGCCTCGTCCTCGCGCACGTACTCATGTACCGGCACGCCGGCATCGCGCAGGTCATGTTCGGCCCGGCCACGGCGCTCGCGCTCGGGTCGCTCGTCGTCGCGCGCCCGTCGTGGGCCCGGCCGCTCGCGACCCGCGCGATGATCTACTTCGGCAAGCGCTCGTACGCGGTCTACCTCGTCAACCTGATCTGCCTGTCGGTGTGCGTGGAGGTGGCGCACCACGTCGCGCCCTCGGTGGTCTTCAACTCCGACAACCAGCCGGCACGCCACGGCGCCTGGGTGGCGAGCCTCGTCCTCCTCGCGGCGGTCGTCGCGACGTCGCTCCTGCTCTCCGAGCTCCTCCACCGCACGATCGAGCGGCCGATGATCGCGCGCGGCCGGGTCTGGTCGAAGCGGATCACCGGCCGCAGGCCGGTCGCGCCGCCGCGGCTGTCGCCCGAGGTGGAGGGCGAGGAGGCACGGGAGCAGCCCGAGCCGGAGCCCGAGGTGGTCGTGCCGCCCGCGACGCTCAAGCAGCCGGCGCCGAGCTAGGAGCCGGGGCTAAAGCGCGCGTCGGCGGCGGCCGACGGAGAGACAGGGACGATGAAGGGCGACGCTGCGGTCATCCACGTCTGCGAGGCGCTGGCGAGCGGGATCCTCCGCGTCGTGCCCGCGCTCGCCGACGAGACCGTCGTGGCGGGCATCCCGACGGTCGTCGTCTACGGCCGCAGGCCCGAGACGCCGGAGGACATGTCGGAGTGGTTCGACCCGCGGGTACGGCTCGTGCCCGTCGACGGCTGGGGTGACCGCTCCGCCGTTGGCGGCTGCGTCGGGACGGTACGCGCGGCCGTCGCTCTCCGCCGGGAGCTCTCGCGATTCCACGGCGGCGTCCTCCACCTCCACTCGACGTACGCGGGCCTCGTCGGCCGCCTCGTTCCGGCGCCGGGCTGGGCGCGCTTCTACACGCCTCAGGGGTACGCGTTCCTGAACGGGTCGCACCCCCGCGGGCTCCGCTGGCTGACGCTGGTCGCGGAGACCGCGCTCGCCCCGCGCGCGCACACGATCGCCTGCTCCCGGGCCGAGGGCGCCGTCGCGGCGCGGCTCGCTCGGCGGCACGGCGTCTCGGTCGTCCAGAACGGCGTCGACGGGGAGCTCGCGGAGCCGGGCGTCGCGCCGGCGGGCGAGGGGTTCGTCGTCGCCTCCGTCGGCCGGGCCGCCTACCAGCGGCGCCCGGACCTCTTCGTCGAGATGCGGGCGCTGCTCGGCGAGGACGGCGACACCGCCTTCCACTGGTTCGGAGACGGCCCCGACCGGGAGCTGCTCGTCGGCGCGGGGGTCGCGGTGAGCGGTTGGCTCGCCCAACGGGACGCCGCGGCGGCGATCGCCCGCACCGACGTGCTCGTGCACTTCTCCGCGTTCGAGGGGCTTCCGCTCTCGCTGCTCGAGGCCATGAGGGCCGGGCGTGCGGTCGTGGCGAGCGACCTGCCGGCGATCCGCGAGGTCGTCGACGACGCCGGGATCCTCGTCCGCGACGCGCCGGAAGCCGCGGACGCGGTGCGGCGCCTCCGCGCGGACGAGTCGCTTCGAGCCGAGCTCGCCGCCCGGGCGCACGACCGCGCGGAGCGGCTCTTCACGAAGCGGGCGATGGTCGAGCGGACGCTCGCGACGTACGGTCTCTAGCGAGGCCGCAGCGCGGGGAACAGCACGACGTCGCGGATCGTGTCCCTGCCGGCCAGCACCATGACGAGCCGGTCGATCCCGAGGCCGAGGCCGCCCGTCGGCGGCATGCCGTAGCGCAGCGCCTCCACGAAGTCCGGGTCGCCGGGCTCGCCGCCCTCCTCCCCACTCTGCTCCTCGAAGCGCGCCGCCTGCTCGTCCGGGTCGTTGATCTCGCTGAATGCGTTCCCGAGCTCGGTCCCGCCCACGTAGAACTCGAAGCGCTCGACGAGCTGCGGATCGTCGTCGGTCGCGCGGGCGAACGGCGAGAGCTCGACCGGGTAGTCGTGGAGGATCGTCGGCTCGACGAGGCTCGGCTCGACGAACGACGTGAGCGCGTGGTCGACGAGGTCGGCCCACGAGCGGTCGCGGCTCGTGTCGACGTCGCGGTCGCCGAGTCGCCGACGGAGCTCGTCGGCGTCGCGCGTCCAGAGGCCGTGCTCCTCGAGCGCGTCGACAAGAGGGAGGCGCCGCCAAGGCCGGCCGAGGTCGACGCTGTGGCCGCGGTACTCCACGTCGGTGCGCCCGAGCACCTCGCGCGCGACGTGGGCGACGAGCTCCTCCATGCGCGCCATCGTGTCCCGGTAGTCCGCATAGGCCTCGTACCACTCGACCATGGTGAACTCGGGCTGGTGCTTGTAGGACGTGCCCTCGTTGCGGAAGTCCTTGCCGAGCTCGTAGACCCGCTCGAGGCCGCCGACGATCAGCCGCTTGAGGTAGAGCTCGGTCGCGATGCGCAGGTAGTAGTCGGTGTCGAGCGCGTTGTAGTGCGTGACGAAGGGCTCGGCGAAGCCGCCGCCGTAGCGTGGCTGGAGGATCGGCGTCTCGACCTCGAGGAAGCCCTCGCCGTCGAGGTAGCCGCGGATCGCCGTCACGACGCGCGTGCGCAGCTCGAAGTCGGCGCGCGTCTCCTCGTTCATCAGCAGGTCGAGGTAGCGGCGCCGGTAGCGCTGCTCGACGTCGGTCAGGCCGTGGAAGGTGTCGGGAAGGGGCGTCCGGATCTTCGCGAGCAGCTCGAGCCGCGCGACCGCGAGCGACGGCTCCCCCCGCCGCGACTGCGCCGGCATGCCCAGAGGAGCTGGATGCGGCCGGAGCGGTCGACGAGGTCGAGGAAGACGAGCTTGCCGTGGCCGCGCCGCGCCATGACGCGGCCGGCGAGCCGACGGGTCTCGCCGGCCTCCTGGCCCGGCTCGAGCCGCTCCGCCTCGGCGCGAACGTCGGCCACGAAGGACCGGTCCGGAAAGCGCTTCGGCATCGGCACGGCCGGGAGCGTAACGGCGCCGGCGAACCCTCAACCCTCCTAAAGGTGCCAGGCACGTGCCTGGCACTTCTCGCAGGGTCGCAAGGTTCGCGGAGGTTCGGCTGGTTCGGGGCGTGGCCGGTTTGGACGGCTCAGGCTCCGGTTCAGCCCCAGATCAGCCGGCCGATCAGGATGCCGAGGCCGAGCGCCACGCCGAACGGGAAGACGGCGGGCACCCTGTCCCCGGCGGAGGCCGGAACGCCCAGCGTCGTGGACCCCCGCCAGACCGGCGTGCGTCTGGGCGGCACCCTCGTCGGCACCAAGCGCGCCTCGGGAAGCGGGCTCTTCGCTTCCTCCCAGAAACCCTCCGCGTCCCCCTCACGCCCGAGCCGGACGAGGTTCCGCTCGCGCATCCGGAGCGACGCCGCCCGTTCGAACTCCCGGGCCGCGATCGCGTCGGCCTTCTCGGCTCTCAGGCGCTCGACCTCGGCCCGAAGGTCGGGCTCGAGCTCGGGGACCGGGTCGACGGGCGCGCTCGCCCCCGAGAGCGCGCGCACGACCTCGTCGCGGATCTTCACCGCGTCGACGTCGTAGTCGACCAAGATCCGCACCGCGACGCCCTCGCCTTCGCGCGCGAGCCCGAGCAGGATGTGCTCCGTGCCGATGTAGTTGTGGCCGAGCGAGAGCGCCTCGCGCAGCGAGAGCTCGAGCACCTTCTTCGCGCGCGGGGTGAAGGGAATCTGCCCGGTCGCCACCTCGTCGCCCTCGCCGATGATCCGCGCGACCTGAGCCCGCACCTCCTCGAGCGAGACGTCGAGCGCCTCGAGGATCCGCGCAGCGACGCCCTCCTCCTCGCGGAGCAGCCCGAGCAGCAGATGCTCGGTGCCGATGTAGTTGTGCCTGAAGGCGCGCGCCTCGTCTTGCGCGAGGACGACGACCTGGCGGGCTCGCTCTGTGAAGCGCTCGAACAGCTCGAGCGCAGCGTAGCTCCGTACGTGCCTAGGCCGCTTTGATCTCGAGGATCTTGTACTTGAGCGAGCCGCGCGGGGTCGGAACCTCGACCGTCTCGCCCTTCTTGTGGCCGATGATCGCCTTGCCGACGGGCGACTCGTTCGAGAGCCGGTGCTCGGCCGGGTTCGCCTCGGCGGAGCCGACGATGTGGTACTCGACGGTCTCCCTGGCGTCGACGTCGCGGAGGCGGACGTGGGAGCCGATCGAGACGACGTCCTTGCTGACGTCGCCCTTCTCGATGACACGCGCGGCCACGAGGCGCTCCTCGAGCGTCGCGATTCGGTGCTCGAGCATCGCCTGCTCGTTCTTCGCGTCGTCGTACTCGGAGTTCTCGGCGATGTCGCCGAACTCGCGCGCGATGCGGATCCGATCGGCCACCTCGCGACGCTTCTCGGTCGAGAGGTACTCGATCTCGCTCTTCAGCTTGTCGTAGCCCTCGGCAGTGAGGATGACTTCCTTCACTTCGGCCTCCTGACCCCTGCGAAAGAAAAGCGGCGGCGCATCAAGCGCCGTCGCGGGCGCGGATTGTAGCCAGGCGCCCCCGTGCCGTCAAGGCCCGCTCGTCTACCATTTCGCGCTCCGTGCAGGTGGATCTCCGCACCCCCTGGTGGATCGGCGCCGTCCGCATCCCGACGCGCCTCGTGCTCGCGCCGATGGCGGGCGTCAGCGTGCAGGCGTTCCGCCGCCAGGGACGCCGTTTCGGCGCCGGCCTCGTGTGCTCGGAGATGGTCAGCTGCGCCGGGATCGAGCACCGGAACGAGCGCACGCTCGGCTATCTCCGGGTCGGCGCCGACGAGCATCCGCTCGCGATCCAGATCTTCGGCTCCGAGCCCGCCACGATGGCCGAGGCCGCTCGCATGGTCGAGGCGGCCGGCGCCGACGTCGTCGACATCAACTTCGGCTGCCCCGTGCGGAAGGTGACGAAGACCGGCGCCGGGGCGACGCTGCTCGAGGATCCCGCCCGCGCCGCGGCGATCGTCGAGGCGGTCGCGGACGCCGTCGACATCCCCGTCTCCGTGAAGATGCGGCGCGGGCTCGAGAACGGCTCGCGCGCCTGCCTCGAGGTGGGCCCGCAGCTCGAGGAGGCCGGCGCGGCGAGCCTGACGCTCCACCCGCGCTCGGCCCGGCAGATGTACACCGGCGAGGCCGACCACGCGCTGACCGCCGAGCTCGTCGAGCGGGTCGGCGTGCCGGTCGTCGCTTCCGGGGACGTGACCTCGCGTGCGCGCGCGCAGGCCGTCCTGGCGACGACGGGCGCGGCCGCCGTCATGGTCGGCCGCGGAGCGCAGGGCAACCCCTGGGCGCTCCGCGAGATCCTCGGCGAGAACGGCGCCGGGCCGAGCCGCGAGGAGGTCGCCGCCGAGCTCGTCCTCTTCGTCCGCGAGACGGTACGCGAGCTCGGCGAGCGCCGCGCCTCGAGCTTCCTGAAGAAGTTCTACGGCTGGTACCTCGGCCGGGGCCGCTTTCCGCGGCCGTTCAAGCAGGAGCTCGTCCAGCTCGCCACGACCGAGGACGTCGAGCTGCGGCTCCTCGCCGCCGCCCCGGGCGCGGCCGAGCTGCTGGAGCGGCTCGAGGCCGAGCTCCCGACCGGCGACGAGATCCTCCTCGACATGCCCATCTCCATCTACGGCGGCGGCTAGCGACACCGCCCGTCCCTCGAACGAGGGATGCCGCCGCCGCTCCACCCGGACGAGAAGTCGGGTGGGTATGAGCTACGACGAGTACCGGGGCGGAGGCCTGCGCTCGATCTCGCTCTTCGGGGTCTTCGTCGGAGCAGCCGCGCTCGGCGCGCTCGCAGTCTCGGTGCTCGCGTATACGCAGACGCACCACGACCGCGCGCAGGTGAAGGCGCTCCAGGCGCGCGTCGCACACCAGCTCGCGGTGCTCCGCCACCGGAACGTTGCGCTCGGAAGCAAGGTCGACTCGACGGCGCGGCGGCTCAAGCAGAAGGACGCCGGCATCGCGCCGCTCGCCGCGCGCACCCTGAAGAGCGTCTTCACGATCCAGACCCCCGACGGCTGGCTCGGCGCCGGCTTCGCCGCCTGGCGCCAGGACGGCGACACTTACTTCGTCACGGCGAACCACGTCGTCTCGCACACGATCGAGAACAACTACGTGGACGTGAAGCGCAAGGGCGGCTCGTGGGCCGGCGAGGTGATGGTGCGCGACTCGCAGAACGACCTCGCGCTCGTCCGCGTCTCCGGCTCGCCGGCCGGCGCCGCGCCGCTCTGGCAGGACGTCCACGCCGGCGCGCCGCCGCGGCCGGGCGACCAGCTGCTCCTGATCGGCAGCCCGTACGGGCTCGAGGGCA
>VAXK01000286.1 GCA_005885565.1 Actinomycetota bacterium | reverse complement strand
ACTTCCGGCCGGCGACGAGGTTCGCCCTCGCACGGCTCGACAACGCGACGGCGCGGCTCGCCGCCCGGCTCGTCGCCGTCTCCGAGGACACGAGACGCGCCTACGAGCGCCAGGGCTACCCGCGCGGACGGATCGAGGTCGTCTACAACGGCGTCGACCTCCCGGCGAACGGCGGCTACCGGCGCAACGACCCGGCCCGCATCGGCGAGGTCGCGCGGCTCTGCGACGTGAAGGGCCAGCGGGAGCTGCTCCAGGCTCTCGCCCGGCTGCCGGAGGCGAGGCTCGTGCTCGCGGGCCGCGACCTCGAGCAGGGCGGCGCCTTCCAGGACGAGCTCGAGCGCGAGTCGGAGCGGCTCGGAGTCCGCGAGCGGGTCGAGTTCGGCTTCCACGACGACGTGCCGGCGCTGCTCGAGACGCTCGACGTCGTCGCGCTGCCCTCGTGGACGGAAGGACTGCCGCTCGTCCTGCTCGAGGCGATGGCGCGCGGCCGGCCCGTCGTCGCGACGCCGGTGGGCGGGACGCCCGAGCTCGTGACGGACGGGGAGACCGGCCTGCTCGTCCCGCCGCGTGACCCCGAGGCGCTCGCCGAGGCGTTGCGGCGCATCCTCGACGACCCGGGCCTCGCGCGGAGGCTCGGAGAGGCGGCTCGCGCCCGGGTGGCCGAGCGGTTCACGGCCTCCGAGCAGGAGCGCCGCATGCTCGAGATCTACGACGATGTCGTCTGAGGTCACGGTCGTCGTCCCGACCCTGGGCAGGTCGCCGTACCTGCGCGAGGCCGTCGAGAGCGCGCTCGTCGACAGCCCAGCGGAGGTGATCGTCGTCGTGAACGGCGGCGCCGAGGTCGAGCTCGACGGGGTGCGGATCCTCCGGCGCGACGAGCCGGGCCGGTCGGAGGCGCGCAACCTCGGCGTCGAGGCGGCGCAGACGCCGCTCGTCGCGTTCCTCGACGACGACGACGCGGCGCTGCCGGGGCGGCTCGAGCGGCAGCGCGACGCGCTCGCCGCGGCGTGGTGGGCCCCCCTCGTCTTTGGCCGAGTCCGCGTCGTCGACGGCGCAGGCGAGCCGCGGGACGACTGGAACCGCCTGCTCGACCGGCGCTTCGCCAGGCTCGCGCGGGCCCGCGCCGCGAGCTACGAGGACGTCCTCGCCGTGCAGGCGCCGATCTACACGTCGGCGACGATGGTGCGCCGCGAGGCCTTCCTCGCCGTCGGCGGCTTCGATTCGGCCTTCGAGGCCTACGAGGACCTCGACCTGTACCTGCGTCTCGCGCGCCTCGGCGATCTCCTCCCCGTCGACGGGGAGCCGGTGACGACGTACCGCCTGCACGGGTCGAACACGCCTTCGCCGCGGCTGTACGACGGCGCGCTCCGCGTGGCCGAGAAGCACCTTCCCCGGACGCGCGGCCGCGCCCGGCGGCTGCTGCTCGAGCGGCGCGTCGACGCGCTGTGGGGGCTCGGCCGCGCCGCCGACGCGCGGCGCGCCGCGCTCAGGGCGCTCGTCGAAGAGCCCCGGCTCCTGCTTCGGCCCCGCTTCGTGAAGCGACTCGCGGGCGCCCTCGTCCGCGGATGAGGATCGCGCTCCTGACGGAGATCCCGGCGCCGTTCCGGCTGCCGCTCTTCGTCGCGCTCGCCGCGCGCCCGGAGGTCGACCTGCGCGTCCTCTTCCTCGCGGAGGACGACCCGCGGCGGAGGTATCAGAGCTACGAGCGTCGGTTCGAGTCGGAGGTCCTGCGCGGGAAGGACGCCGTCGTCGGCCGGAACTGGCTCGTCGTCAACGCCGGCGTGCTCGGCCGGCTGCGCCGGATCCGGCCCGACGTCGTGATCGTCGGCGGCTGGAACCAGCCGGCGTTCTGGCAGGCCTGGCTGTACGCGCGGATCGCTCGCGTGCCGCTCGTCGTCTGGGTGGAGTCGACGGCGCGGGACGAGCGCGGGGGCCGAGGACTCGCGGAGGCCGCCAAGCGCGCGCTCGTCCGCTCGGCCGCCGCGTTCCTCGTCCCCGGCCGGGCGGCGGCCGAGTACGTCGAGTCGCTCGGAGCGAGGCCCGAGCAGGTCGCGGTGGCGCCGAACGCGGTCGATCTCCAGCTTTTCGGCCAGCGCGTGGCGGGCGCGCGCGAGCGCCGCGACGAGCTGCGCGCCGAGCTCGGTCTCGACGGCTGCACGTTCCTCTGCGTCAGCCGGCTCTCGCCGGAGAAGGGCGTCGACGTCCTCGTCCGCGCCTTCGACGGCGTCCCGGGCGAGCTCGCGCTCGTCGGGGACGGGCCCGACCGCGAACGGGTCGCCGGGCTCGCCGGCCCCGGGACCCGCCTCCTCGGCCGCATCGCGCAGGACGAGCTGGTCCGCTGGTACGCCGCCGCGGACGCATTCGTCATGCCGTCGCGCTCCGAGACGTGGGGGATGGCGATGACCGAGGCCGCCGCGGCGGGGCTTCCGCTGGTGGCGAGCGAGGCGCCCGGGGCGGGCTACGACCTCATCGAGGAGGGGGTCAACGGCCTCCGCGTGCCCGTCGAGGACGTGGAGGCGCTCCGCGACGCGCTCGTCCGCGTCGCGACCGACCCGGCCTTTCGCGAGCGCGCCCGCCACAGGACGCTGGAGCTCGCCCGCGGCCACACCCCCGAGGCCTGGGCCGACGCGGTCGCGCGCCTCGCCCGCCGGATCACCGTCGGGGAATCCGGTTAGGCTGCCCCTTAGTGGCTCAGCCCCCAGCCGCGCTCGAAGCCGGCCGTCTCGCGGGACTCGCGTACCTGCTGTCGGCGGCAGGCGGCACCTCGGGCTCGCGCGCTCGCGACGTCGCGATCAAGGCGATCCGTCTCTACCGGCGCGACCGCTGGCGCTACTCGCTGCGGCGCCGCCTCCCCGCGGTCGACCGCGTCCCGCTCGACCGGCCGATCTTCTTCCTCGGCGTCCAGGGCGGCGGGGAGACGATCGTCGGCCGCTGCCTGCGTCGCAACGACGCCGTGGTGAGCATGTCCGGGAGCTCGAGCTACTGGACCGGCATCGACGAGCTCGGCGTCGTGCGCAACCGGATGGCGCAGCTGCCGACCACGCTCTGGGGCTGCAAGTTCCGCGACGACGTCGAGCACCCGCTGTTCGGCCCGAACCACAACAGCGTCTACGCCTGCGACGCGTTGCTGCCGTTCTACCGGCGCACCGGCGACGACGCCGACGAGGTCGACGGCCGGCGGTTCCGGCGCCTCCTGCGCGAGCACCTCTTCGTATACGCGCGTGACCCGAGTCGCGTCCGCTTCTTCGACAAGACGCACACGAACACGGTGAAGCTGCCGCTGCTCGCGGCCTACCTCGAGGGCTGCGACCCCTTCTTCGTCCTCGTCGTCAGGAACCCGTACAGCTGGTGCTACCGCGCGGTGCGGCGCAAGCGTCCGTCGCACCGGGTCGCGCTCGCGCCCGAGCAGGAGCTCAGGCTCGCGGCGGAGCACTGGTCGAACTCGTACCGGATCGCGCTCCAGGACGCGCGGCACGTCCCGAACGTCACCGTCGTCCGGTTCGAGGACTTCGTCGCCGACCCGGAGGCCGTGGTGCGCAGGCTCTGCGCCGTCCTCGACCTGGAGCTCGACCCCGCGATGGTCCCCCAGGCCGGCCACCGGCTTCCGTTCGCGACGCTCCCGGACGACCGGAAGTGGTATCCCCTCTTCCTGGATCCCTGGCTCGAGAAGGTCGGCGAACGGGAGGCGGAGGTGATCGCGAGCGTGTGCGAGCCGCTCGCGACGGAGCTCGGCTACGAGCGAGCCGCGACGGCCGGCGCGACCCTCTCCCGGGCCGCCGGGGGGTAGGCGAGCGGTCGCACCGGCTTCGCCATGAGCACCCGAGCCCGGCGTGTGCTCCTCGCCACGACCATCCTCTTCGCCGCGTTCTCTTTCGCCTACGGCGAGGGCTGGCCCGACGTCTCGCGCCTCGCGCTGACGCAGTCGGTCGCCTACGACGGGTCGCTCCGCATCGACCGCTTCGCGCGGCAGACCGAGGACCGGGCGGACTTCGGCGGCCACAGCTACTCCGACAAGGCGCCGGGTGTCTCGTTCCTCGCGCTCCCGTCGCTCGAGGCCGCGCGCGCGCTCGGCGCCGTCGGGCCCATCGGACGCAAGCTCGGCGTCTGGCTCGACCGCTGGCTCCTCTGGACGCTCCGCGTGCTCACGGGCGGCCTGGCGTTCGCGGCCGCCGTCGTCCTCGTCGCCGTGGCGGCGCGGCGCGTTGCGCCCGAGACGGCGCCCGTGGTAGCGGTCACCGTCGCGTTGGCGACGATGGCGCTGCCGATGGCGGCGACGGTCTTCAGCCACGTCGCCGCCGGCAGCTGCGCCTTCGGCGCGTTCCTGCTCTGCTGGCGCGGCGGGCCGCGGGCATGGCTCGCCGCGGGCGCGGCCGCCGGCGCGGCGTTCGTCTTCGAGTACCAGGCGGCGACCGCCGCCGCGATCGTCTTCGTCTACCTCGTGACGCGGACGCGGTCGGCGCGGGCCGCCGCGCTCTACGCCGCGGGGGCGGCCCCGCTCGTCGCGGCCCTCGCCGTCTACAACGCGGAGGCGTTCGGGTCGCCGCTCCACTTCTCGTACCGGTACGAGAGCGCGACGTTCCAGCAGCAGCACACGGGCTTCTTCGGGCTCTCCGTGCCCAGCCTGCACTCGCTCGCACACACGCTGTTGGGCAAGCGCGGCCTCTTCGTCGTGTCGCCAGTCCTCGTGCTCGCGGTTGCTGTGGCGACGCGGCCTGCGGGCGGAGGCGGCCGCTGCGGGCGCGATCGTCGTCGCGTTCGTCGTCCTCGCGGCGGGCTACTTCGACCCCTACGGCGGGCTCTCGCCCGGGCCGAGGTACTTCGCGCCCGCGCTCCCGTTCCTCGCGCTCGGCCTGCCCGAGGCGTACCGCCGGTGGCCGCTCCCGACCGCCGGGCTTGCCGGTGTCTCCGTCCTCGCGACGCTCTACCAGGCCGGGACGTGGGGCCCGAACTACGACTGGTCGACGATCTGGTGGTGGGCAGGAGCGCCGCGCCTCGTGGGGTTCGCGCTCGTCCTCGCCGCCGTCGCGGCCGCGGTCGCCCTCGTCGCCCCGGACCTGCGCGCGCTGCGGCGGGGCTAAGCTCAGCCGCCGGTGGCGACGTTCTCGATCATCGTCGGGACCGCGGGGCGAAAGACGCTCCAGCGGACGCTGCGCTCGATCACGCGCCAGCTCGAGCCGGGTGACGAGCTCTTCGTCCTCCGCGACGACTCGGGCGACGCGGGCGACACGCCGCGAAACCAGACGATGCACAGGGCGGCCGGCTCGCACCTCCTCTTCATGGACGACGACGACGTCTACGTGCCCGGCGCGTTCGCGAGCATGCGCCGGTTCGCCGACGACAACCCGGGCCGGATCGGGATCTTCCGCATGGCGTACACGACCGGGCCGAAGCGCTGGCGGGTGCCGGAGCTCCGGAACCGGAACGTGAGCACGCAGAACTTCCTCGTCCCCAACGTGCCGGGCAGGCTCGGCGTCTGGGAGCACCGCGGGACGGTCCACGGCGACTTCACCTTCATCGAGGAGACGGCGCGGCTCCAGGGCGACCCGATCTTCGTGGACGAGGTGACCGTGCGCGTGCGGCCGATCCGGAATCCGCTCAAGGCTTTCTACGTCCGCGCCCGCTACCGCGCGGCGCTCGGGACCCGGCTGCGTGCGCTCCGGGCTAGGCTCGGCGCGTGAAGACGGCGCTCGTCACCGGCTCGAGCGGGCTCATCGGCTCGGAGATGGTGTCGTTCCTCGACGAGCGTGGCTGGCGGGTGCACGGCGTCGACAACAACATGCGGCGCGACTTCTTCGGCGAGCACGGCGACACGACGTGGAACCTCGAGCGGCTGCGGCGCGGGACGCGCCGGTTCGAGCACCACGACCTCGACGTCCGCGACCGTGAGGGCATCGTGCGGCTGGTCGAGGAGACGAGGCCGGAGCTGGTCGTGCACGCGGCCGCGCAGCCCTCCCACGACCTCGCCGCCCAGCGCCCCTTCGACGACTTCGAGGTCAACGCCGTCGGGACGCTGAACCTGCTCGAGGCCGCCCGCGCCTTCGCGGCCGAGGCGCCCTTCGCCTTCCTCTCGACGAACAAGGTCTACGGCGACGCCCCGAACGAGCTCGAGCTCGTCGAGCTCGAGACCCGCTGGGACTACGCCGACCCGGCGAGACGCGACGGAATCGACGAGACCTGCCGCATCGACACGTCGATGCACAGCCTCTTCGGCGCGTCGAAGGTGGCGGCCGACGTCCTCGTGCAGGAGTACGGGCGCTACTTCGGGCTGCCGACCGTCTGCTTCCGCGCCGGCTGCCTCACCGGGCCGAACCACTCCGGCGCCGAGCTGCACGGCTTCCTCGCCTACCTGGCGAAGGCGCTGCTCACCGGGATTCCCTACCGGATCTACGGCTACCTGGGCAAACAGGTGCGGGACAACCTGCACTCGTACGACGTCTGCACGGCGATCATGGCCTTCGCGGAGGAGCCTCGGCCCGCGGCGGTCTACAACCTCGGCGGCGGACGCGCGAACAGCATCTCGGTGCTGGAGGCGATCGCCGCCTTCGAGGAGCTCACCGGCCGCCGGCTCGAGCGCGAGCACGTCGAGGAGGCCCGGCGCGGCGACCACGTCTGCTACATCAGCGACCTCGGCCGCCTCCGCGCCGACTACCCCGGCTGGGACGTGACCGTCTCGCTCGAGGAGATGCTCGCCGAGCTCGCCGGCGCTCAGCCGCGCGCGCGGTCGAAGACGGCGTAGTACTGGTCGTCGGTCAGCGCGCCGGCGTCGATCCCCGAGATCTCGATCGCCGGCGCGACGTACGGCGTGCCCGAGACGTAGTGGCAGACGAGCTTCACGCGCTCGTCCGACTCCGGCTTCAGCTGCTTGTGGTAGCCGCAGGTGTCGGCGAGGACGATCGTCCCGGGCTCGCCCTCGAGCACGCGCCACTCGGCCTCGGGGACGATCCCCGCCATCTGCTCGTCGCTCGAGCGCCGGTGCTCGTCGTGCTCGGGCATCTCGCGGCGGTCGCCGAGCGGATGCGTCCCCGGCGCGTAGGTCAGCGGCCCGGCCGGCCGCGTCACGTTCGTGAAGTAGACGAAGAGCTTGACGTTCATCACGTCGTCGGCGTCGCGGTGCCAGAGCTGGGTCTGCACGGCGGCGCCCGAGGTCGGCCTCGTCAGCCAGAGCTCGAGCGCGCGCAGGTGGCTGCGCATCCGCAGGTAGCCGTTCGCGACCTCGAGGACGTTCGGGTGGAGGGCGATCCGGACGAACGGGTCGTCGGCGGAGTACTTGCCCGTCGCGAGCTTCGTCAGGTAGCTCGCCTTGCTGCCCGCTTCCGCCTCCTCCTCGGGCCGCCACGCCGCGTACAGCTCGTGTGCGCGCGCCGCGGCTTCGTCCCAGAGGGGGCGGTCGCCGATCAGCTCGTCGAAGGTGCCGACGGCCACTCCGTCGCTGCTCAGACCGTCGAGCAGCGCGCGCAGCGGCGGGCTCGTCACCTGCTCGGGCGAGAACGCGCGATCGCGGTTGTGCCGCCGCCAGTTCGCGCGGACGACCGCCTCCTCGAGCTTCGGGGCGTGCTTTGCGAGCTGGCTCCTCACCTTCGCGCCGACGCTCATGGGCGGCGAGTCTACCGGCGGCTCGCGTAACCTCGATCGGTGCTTCCGAACCTGATCGTGATCGGCGCCGCGAAGTGCGGCACGACGAGCCTGCACGAGTATCTGGACGATCACCCGGAGATCTCGATGTCGCACGAGAAGGAGCTCCACTTCTTCGTCGACCGGAAGAACTGGGACCGCGGCCTCCAGTGGTACGAGGCGCAGTTCGACGCGTCTGCGCCCGTTCGTGGGGAGTCGTCGCCCGGCTACAGCGCCTACCCGCTGTACCGCGGCGTGGCCGAGCGCATGGCGAGGACGATTCCTCACGCGAGGCTCGTCTACCTCGTGCGCGACCCCGTCGAGCGGGTCGTCTCGCACTACACGCACCGAACCGTCAACTGGCCCGAGATGGGCACGCTCGAGGAGGCGCTCGGCGATCCACACATCCGGGAGTGGCTCGTCACGCCGAGCCGTTACTGGCTCCAGCTGGAGCAGTACCTCGAGCACTTCCCGGCCGAGCAGATCCTCGTCGTCGACAGCGACGAGCTCCGCGCGTCGCTCCCGACGATCTTCGAGCTCGTCGGCGTCGACCCGTCCTTCGAGTCGGCGGGGTTCGAGCGCGCCCACAACGCGGGTACCGGCCGCACGAGGCGGAACCGCGCCGGACAGGCCGTCTCGGCGGCGCTCGAGCGCACGCTCGGGCCGACTCGCTCGCAGGCGCTCCGGGAGCGCGCCCCGCAGGCGCTCAAGTCGCCCTTCCGGTACGAGGTGGAACCCGCGGCGCTCCCGGACGAGCTGCGAACGGAGCTCGAGGACGAGCTGCGGGACGACGCCGAGCGCCTCCGGGCCCACGCCGGCCTCGCCTTCGCCGGCTGGTCGGTTTAGAGGGATCGGTGAAACGGTTCTGTCGACCGGTCATTTCAGACGGACGTGCGGGGAACCCGCACGTCCTGACGACGGCACCGCAAGCGGCGCCTAGTAGTTGAAAACGGCGCTGCTCTCGACCGCCGTGCCCAACCCGGACTCGGGGAGCGGCGCCTCGATCACGCTTGCGTTGATCGCCGCCGCGCTTCGCGACCGCGGCCACGAGGTCGGTGTCTGCCCGGTGGTCTACCCGGAGTACGTCACCCCCGACGGCGCCGACCACGAGCGCCAGGTCGAGATCGCGTCCTCCCTCGGCTACGAGGTCGAGCCCGTGGTCTCGGACGCATGGCGCGAGCGGCCGGTCGACCGCGGCGTCGGGGCGCGCCTGCGGCGCGCGTGGCGGCCGGAGCCGGACGAGCTCTATCCGCAGCTCCACGACGCGGAGGCGGTTCGTGCGGCGGTCGAGCGGCTGTCGCCGGACGCCGTCTTCGTCTACGGCTTCACGGCGCTCGCCGCGAGCACCGGCGTCGGCCTCCCCCGCTTCGCCGCCACGAGCGACCCGCCGCACGAGTCGCTGCGCGGCCGGACGCTCCGGCGCTGGCGCGAGCGGCCGAACCCGCTCCGCATCGCGCGCGAAGCGGTCTCGCTCCAGGCCGCGCTGCGCGCGTACCCGCGCCTCGCCGCCGAGCTCCTCCGGGAGTGCGAGGCCGTGGGAGCGTTCGGCCGCCACCACGCCGAATCGCTGCGTCGGGCGGGCGTCCCCTGCGGCTACTACCGCACGCCGATCGGCGACCCGGGGCCACCCGTCACGCCGCCCGCGAACGAGCGGCCCCGTCTTCTCCTCATCGGCCACCTGCGCGGCACCGCGACCCTCGATGGGCTACGCGTGTTCCGCGCGATGCTGCCGCACCTCGAGCGCACGCTCGGCCCGGACGGGTTCGAGGCGCGGGTCGTCGGCGGCTACGACCCGCCCGCGGAGCTCCAGCCGCTCCTTCGACACCCGGCGGTCCGGTTCGCCGGCTTCGTCGAGGACGTGGACGCGGACTTCCGCGCGGCGGACGTGCTCGTCGTCCCGGTCTCGATCCGCCTCGGCGTCCGGGTCCGCGTCCTCACCGGCTTCTCGCACGGCTCGTGCATCGTCACGCACGAAGCGAACGCGTACGGCATCCCCGAGCTCGCCCACGGCCGGAACGCGCTCCTCGGCTCGTCGCCGGCCGAGCTCGCCGCGCAGGTCGTCCGGGCGGTGCGGGAGCCGGAGCTCGCCGGCCGACTGCGCCGCGGGGCGCGCGAGACGTACGAGCGCTTCTTCACGCCGGCGCTCGCCGGAGCCGCCCTCGGCGAGACGCTCGAGCAGATCGCGGGCGTACGGCCCCGCGAGGCGGCGAGGTGAGCGACCGGCCGCTCCGGATCCTCCACTTCTCGACCGGCGACAGCGCAGGCGGCGCGGCGCAGGCGGCGCTTCGGCTCCACGCGTCGTTCGTCGACGCGGGCCACGACTCGCGGATGATCGTCCGCCAGAAGGGCTCCGGCCGCGCGGACGTCCTCGAGGTGCCGCCGTACCTCGACCCGTGGCGGGCGCGGTGGCGGCGGCTCGTCCACCGGCGCCAGGAGACGCCGCCGCCGGCCTTCAACCTCGACGTGACGCCCGACATCCGCCGCGACCTCTTCTACTCGTACGGCCCCGGCGAGGTCGACGTCGTCGTCCTGCACTCGATCACGCGGCTGCTCACCGTGCGCGAGATCCACTCGATCCACGCGCACTACCGCGCGCCGCTCGTGTGGGCGCTCGCAGACCAGGCCCCGCTCACGGGCGGCTGCCACTACTCGTACGACTGCGACGGCTACACGGCCCGCTGCGGCTGGTGCCCCCAGCTCGGCAGCGAGCGCGAGGACGACCGCTCGCGCGCCGTGCTCGAGCGCCGCCTCGAGCTGCTGAGCCCGCTGCCGATCGTGTTCGTCGCGGCGTCGAGCGGCGTCGCGGACTGGGTCCGGCGGAGCGCCGCCTTCGGCTCGCACCGCGTGGAGCGCATCCCCGCGATCACCGACGACCGCGTCTTCCGGCCCTTCGACCGCCGCGCCGCGCGCGACCTCCTGGACGTGCCGCAGGAGGCCTTCGTGGTGCTGCTCGGCGCGGGCAACCTCGTCCATCCGCGGAAGGGCGTCGTCGAGTACGCGGTCCCTGCCCTCGCGCGGCTGACGGAGCTCGCGCCCGACCGGGACGTCTTCGTCCTCGCCGTGGGCGCCCGCGGCGAGGAGCTCGAGCTGCCGTACCCGAGCCGAGCGGTGGGCGCGCTGTCCGACCCGGTGGCGATCGCGCTCGGCTACCAGGCGGCGGATGTCTACCTGTGCCCGACGATCGCGGACGCGGGGCCGCTGATGATCCCGGAGTCGCTCCTGTGCGGCACGCCGGTGGTCGCGTTCGACGTCGGCTACGCCGTGGATCTCGTGCGCGACGGCGAGACCGGCTACGTCGTGCGAAGCCGCGATCCCGACGACCTCGCGGCGGCGCTCCACGAGCTGCTGCGGCATCCGGAGCCCGACCGTCTCCGCGCGGCCTGCCGCGCCGCGCCGGCCCACCACACGCCGGCCCGCGTCGTCGAGGCGCACGTCCGGCTGTACCGGTCGCTCTGATGCGCGTCGGCTTCGTCATCGGCGGCATCCCGTCGCTCGGCTACTCCGGGAGCACGCTCGCCTCCTGGACGATCGTCGAGACGCTCCTCCGCGCGGGGCACGAGGTGACTGCGGTGCTGTGTCCCGCCGGCTACCTCCTCGACGAGACCGTGCCCGGGCGGCTCGAAGAGCTCGAGCGGCTGGGCGCCGACGTCCGCATCGTCGAGGTGCCCGAGCCCGGGCCGGTCTCGCGCGCACGGTTCGTGCGGTCGCTCGCGGCGCCGACGGACGCCGACCTGCTGCCGGCGGCGCGCGCTGCCGACGGGGTGCGGCGGGCGCTGGACGGCGTGGACGTCGGCATGTCCTTCGGGATCGAGGCGATTGCCGCCACGGCCGGGCTCGACGCGGCGCCGTTCCTCGCCGTCCTCTCCCATCCGCCGGGGGTGCCGCGGCGCCTGCGGCTGCGCTACGACCCGGCGCCCCGCTCGCTCCTCGGCCGCGCGGCCGAGCGCTCCTTCCTCCTGCACGCCGACCGCCGCACCGCCGCGCTGCTGCGCCGGTTCGCCAGCGTGGGGGTCTTCAGCGGCCACCACGCCGAGTGGGCGCGGCGGCACGGCGTCAACGCCTGGTACGCGCACTATCCGATGCCCGACCTCGCGGGTCCGACCTGGCGCGAGCGGCGCGCGGCCGCACAGGAGGGCGTGGAGCGGCCGCGGATCCTGATGATCGGCCACCTGCGGGGCATCGGGACGATCTCCGGCCTCCACCTGTTCGTGCCCGAGATCCTGCCGCTGCTGACGGAGGAGCTCGGTCCCGACGGCTTCGAGGTGCACGTCGTCGGTGGCCAGGAGCCGCCGGCCGCCTTCCGCGAGGGACTGCGCCACCCTGCGGTGCGGCTGCGTGGCCAGATCTCCAGCCCGGAGGAGGAGTTCTTCGCTGCGCACGTACTGCTCGCGCCCAACCCGACGACGACCGGCGCGAGCGCGCGCATCCTGAGCGGGCTCACGTTCGGGAGCTGCATCGTCGCGCACACCGACAGCGTGATCGGGGTTCCCGAGCTCGAGCACGAGACGAACAACCTGCTCGCCGCGGACGGCCCCGGCCTCGCCCGCGAGACGGTGCGGGCGCTCCGAGACCCGCAGCTTCGCGAGCGCCTCGGCGACGAGGCGCGCCGTCTCTACGAGGCCGCGTTCAGCCCGCCCGTCGCCGCCGGGCGAATCGTCCAGGAGCTCGAGCGGCTGGCATGAGCGGCCCGCTGGTCAGCATCGTCACGCCGTCGTACAACCAGGCGGCCTTCCTCGAAGAGACGATGCTGTCCGTCCTCGAGCAGGACTACCCGCGGATCGAGTACGTGGTCGTCGACGACGGGTCGACCGACGGGAGCGTCGACGTGATCGGGCGCTACGCCGACCGCCTCGCGTGGTGGACGCAGCAGGAGAACGCGGGACAGCCCGCGGCGCTGAACCGCGGCTTCGCGCACACGACGGGCGAGCTGCTCGCGTTCGTGAACTCGGACGACACGCTCCTTCCCGGGGCGTTGTCGGCGTTCGTGGAGGCCTTCGGCGACGACCGCGACCTGCTCCTCGTCTACGGCGACGCGCTCACGCGGCAGGACGACCGCGAGATCGGGACCCTCCGCGCCCGCGACTGGGACCCGCACGAGCTCGCTCGCACCGGGGCGAACCCGGTTCCCCAGCAGGCCTCGATGTGGCGGCGGGAGGCGTGGGAGCTCGCGGGCCCGTTCGACGAGCGCTCGTTCTTCTTCTTCGAGTACGAGTTCCTCGTCCGTCTCGCGATGCACGGGCGCGCGAAGCGGCTCCAGCGGCCGCTCGCGACGTTCCGGCTGCACCCGGCCTCGAAGACGGTCGAGCCGTCGGTGGCGAAGGCGGAGGATGCGGTGCGCCTCGCGGAGACGTTCTTCACCGGCCCGAAGTTCCCGCCCGAGCTACGACGGCACGCGCGCCGCGGGCGGGCGAGCTACCACCTCCGCGCGGCCCTCGTCTACTACCGAGCGGCGCATGTCGCCCGAGCGCGGAGGCAGTTCCTGCGGGCACTCAGGGTCGCGCCGCTCGCATTCTCGCGCCTCCACCTCCTCCTGTTCGTCAAGAGCCTCGTGCCGGAACGCGTCGTGCGGCGTCGCCGAGCGTCCCGGTCGGCGCATCGTCGGGCTCCAGGGCGCTCCAGCTCGAGGGGACGCGGATGACCCCGTCCGCCCTGGTCACGTAGCGAAGGTTCTCCTCCTCGAGGTGCCCCGCCTCGACGGCGAACGTGAGCGCCGTCGGGACGATGTCCTCGGGATCGGCCGCGCGCGCGACGAGCTCGATCGCGTAGCGGCCGGGCCGGAGCGGGTTCTCCGGGATCTCGCAGAGCGTGCGGTAGCGGCCCGGCTCGACCGTCGACTCGAGCTGGCCGCCGAAGCTCGTGAAGAGCCGCTGGCCGTCGATCGTCTTCACGCGGACGTAGAGCTCGAGGAAGCGCACCGGCGTGCGGACGTCGAACCGCATGTCGACCCGGAGCGGAGTCTCCTCGCCGAAGGCGAGCACGGGCCGGTCGTCGGCGTCGAGCAGCGAGACGGAGGTGAAGCGCACGCGCTGCGCGGTGAACTTCCCGACGGTCTGCCGGGACGCGTTCTCGCTCAGGTCGACGACGCCGCTCACCTCCTGGTCGATCGTGGAGGCCAGGTATTCGGAGACGACGTCGGCGGTCGTGCCGTCGGCGGCGATGCGGCCGTGGTCGAGCCACAGCGCCTTCGAGGTGAGCGAGCGGATCGCGGCCATGTTGTGGCTGACGAAGAGGACGGTGCGGCCCTCGCTCGAGACCTCGCCCATCTTGCCGAGGCACTTGCGCTGGAACGACGCGTCCCCGACCGCGAGCACCTCGTCGACGATGAGGATGTCCGGCTCCAGGTGTGCTGCGACCGCGAACGCGAGGCGCACGTACATCCCGCTCGAATAGCGCTTCACCGGGGTGTCGATGAACCGCTCGACCTCGGCGAACGCGACGATCTCGTCGAACTTCGCCTTGATCTCGCGCCGCCGCATCCCGAGCATCGCGCCGTTCAGGTAGACGTTGTCGCGGCCCGAGAGCTCCGGGTGGAAACCGGTGCCGACCTCGAGCAGCGAGCCGACGGAGCCGCGGATGCGCGCCTCGCCGGTGGTCGGCACGGTGATGCGCGACAGGATCTTGAGCAGCGTCGTCTTGCCCGCGCCGTTGTGGCCGACGACGCCGACGGCCCGCCCGCGCTCGACCTCGAACGTCGCGTCCCGGAGGGCCCAGATCTCCTCCCGGTTGCGCCTGAGCGGCGTGCGCCCGCGCTCGCCGAGGACGTACCGCTTGCCGAGCCCCTGCGCCTCGATGGCGAGGTCAGATGACATCGGCGAAGGCGCGCTCGGCGCGCGCGAAGTAGAGGGCGCCGCCCACGAGGAGGACGAGCGCCGTCCCGATCGAGACCCCCAAGTTCAGCGCGTGGACATGCCCGCTGCCGAGGAGCGCCCAGCGGTAGCCCTCGACGACGCCGGTCATCGGATTCAGCTTGTAGAGGAGCTGGAACCGCGCGGGGACGGCGCTGCCCGGGTAGGCGACCGGAGTCGCCCACAGCCAGAGCTGGAGCACGAAGGGGACGGCGTAGCGGATGTCGCGGTAGCTCACGTTCAGCGCCGAGAGCACGAGCCCGAGCCCGAGGGCCATGAAGCCGGCGAGCACGACGAAGAGCGGCACGAGGAGCGCCTGGAGCGGCGGCCCGAAGCCGTAGTAGGCCATCGCGCCGGCGACGAGGAGAAAGGCGAGGCAGAAGTCGACGAGCCCGGCCAGGATCGGCGACAGGACGACCGAGACCCGCGGGAAGTAGACCTTCGTGATCAGCGGCGCGCTGCCGACGAGGCTCGCCGACGTGAGGTTGACGCCGTTCGAGAAGTAGTACCAGAGGGCCAGCGTCGAGAGGGCGAACAGCGGATAGGGAATCGGCGTGTGCACGCGGCCGATGTGGTTGATGACGACCGTGAAGACGATCATCGT
Organism: Actinomycetota bacterium; assembly: GCA_005885565.1. Lineage (GTDB taxonomy): Bacteria > Actinomycetota > Thermoleophilia > Gaiellales > Gaiellaceae > AC-50. The sequence goes on along the minus strand of VAXK01000286.1, from coordinate 11,370 downwards.
CAGGAACGGCTGGAGCACCGCCCAGGCCGCGCCGAGGAGCGTCTGCTTGTAGCGGACCTTGATGTCGCGCCACGTGAGGAAGAGCAGGAGCTCGCGGAAGCGCCAGAGGTCGCCGAGGCCGATCCCGGAGAAGCCCGACGGCGGGCGGATGACGAGCGTCTGCTGCTTCTCGGTGGTCGCTGCCGCGGACATGCGCCTGGACTGTAGCCGTGTGCCGTTCGGATTCCGTTAGACGCGGAGCCAGAACGACTCGTCGGCCTGGAGCTCCGCGTAGATCCTGTCGGAGAGCTCCCTGTTTCGGTGCAGCGTCCTCCGTTCCCGCTTCACGACCGGGCGCTTGTCGACCCAGTACCACTTGCGGGCGCGGAGCTGCCAGGCGAGCCGCTCGCGCAGGCCGGCGCCGGGCGGCGGGTCGGGCGGGGGCTCCGGGACGCGCCCGATCGCCTCGCGGTCGCGGCGGCAGAGCCCGCCGCGGAAGCCGGCGCCGTGGTGGTAGACGAGGTCGTCGTACACCGCGAACCAGAGCGGCCTGAGGTTGCGCCGGTTCGTGCGCAGCAGCGGGTACCACTCGACGTCGCGCTCGCGCAGGGTCCCGAGCAGGTTCCCACCGGCGTCCGTGACCTCCTTGCCGGCGGCGTTCGGCCAGGTGTAGCCGGGATTCCAGTCGCCGCCGAGCTCCTGCCAGAAGCCGACGGTGGTGGCGCAGAACGACGGGTGCGGCTGCTCGTCGTCGAGGTTCTCGTCGCGGCGGACGGCGGCGAGCCGGTAGCGCGCGAGCTTCGCCGCGAGGAACGGCCCGAGCGGCGCGATCGGGAACGCGTCGCCGTCGAGGAAGAGCAGGACGTCGTCGGGTGCCGCCTCGGCCGCGATCGTCGCCGCGAGGGCGTTCAGCTTCTCGGTGTGGCTGAAGATGGGGTTCTCGAAGCTCCGCGTGGCGGCGAGGTCGGAGACGTGGTCGAACTTCGGCCCGTGCTCGTCGGTGTCGATCCCCTCGAGGTCGGCGTAGACGCGGTAGGGCGGCGGGACGTGGCGGGCGAGGTAGCGGAGCTGGACGTCGATCCAGCGCGGGTCGCGCCAATGGACGGTGGCGACCCGGATCAAGCGCGTTTGACGGCGAGCGCGTGCAGCTTGTAGCCGAGGTGGAGCTCCGCGAGCCGCGGCTCGAGTGCCGCCATGATCTCCGCGGGGACATCGTCGACGAGCCCGGCCTCCGAGTACGGCTCCTCGTAGGCGAGGTGCTCGGCGATCGCGGCGGCGGACGACACCGTCGTCGCGACGTGGGGCACGTCGAAGCCGCAGCGGTCGAGAAGGTCGGAGAGCGTCGAGGGCGAGAAGTAGACGAGGTGGTTGCGCCCGTCGAACGTGCGGGCGCGCTCGTGGAGGACCCGGCACGCGAGGCTGTCGACGTTCGGGACGACCACGTAGACCGCGCCGCCGGGCCGCAGCACCCGGGCGACGTCGCCGAGCATCCGGCCGGGCTCGTTCGTGTGCTCGAGGACGGAGAGCAGACCGACGGCGTCGAAGCTCCCGTCCTCGAAGCCGGCCTCGTCGAGCGGCACGTCGAGCACGTCGAGGCCGTAGCGCTCGCGGGCGTGGGCGAGGGCGCGCGGCGCGAACTCGATGCCGGTCCCCCGCCAGCCGCGCTCGCGCGCGAGGTCGAGGAAGAGCCCGATCGAGCAGCCCACGTCGAGGAGGCGGCCCGCGCCCTTGTACGGCTCCAGCAGGTCGAGCACCTCCGCGAACTTCTCGCGGTCGAGGGCGAGCTGCCGCTCCGAGGTGAGGACGTCGAACCAGAGGTCGTTCGTCTCCGCCGTCCGGTACTCGTCGAGGACGACGCTCTCCTTGACCTGCGGGTTCACGAAGACGAGCCGGCAGTCGGCGCAGCGGACGAAGGTGAAGCCCTGCTTCTCGAAGAGCGGCCGGTGGCTCGAGCCGCCGCAGAGCGGGCAGTCGATCGTCTGCGCCAGGTCGTCGGCGAGCCGCCCGGTCTCCGGGTCGATGAGCGCGGCGAGCTCGGCGTCGCGGGCCTCGAAATAGCGGTCGCGCCCGGTCTCCTGGTCGATGCTCACGGCTTCCTCGTCACTCCCATCGTCCCGATGTGCCGGAACGGTACGCGGTGCACCCGCGTGAAGAGCCAGAACGCGGGGTTCCAGAAGACGTCGTCGCTGACGAGGACGCCGCCTCGGCGGAGGCGCCGCCAGGCGACGCGGAACTCGAAGAGCATGTGCCGGGTCGTGTGGAGCGAGTCGTGGAAGAAGAGGTCGACGGTCTCGCCCTCGAGCCGGCGGCGCAACGTCTGCCGCGTGTCGCCGAGCACGAGCTCGAAGCGGTGGCGCAGCTCGTGCGGGACGAGCCACGCGGGCTCGCGCCCTTCCGGGATCGGGACGTCGAGAGCGTCACGCGCGTCGAGGACGTCGAACGAGACGAGCCGGCCGTCGCCGCCGTTCTCCTCCAGTGCGTGGAGAAGGAACGTCGAGCTGGCGCCGTTGAACGGCCCGGTCTCGACGACGAGCCGCGGGCGAAGCGCTCTGACGCTCACGTAGAGGAGCTTCTTGCCCTCCTCCGACGAGGCCGAGCGTCCGGCCGCGCGAGTGGCGGCGAGCTCGTCGCCGGCCTCGCGCGCGGTCTCGGCGAGCTCCTCGTAGAGGCGTTGCGCGACCCGCTCGAACTCGTGCGCGAGCTCACGGAGCTCGGGTTCGGGGAGGCCGAGCGCGGCCAGGGCCCCGATGGCGGTGTCCTCGCCGCGCGCGCGGACGCGCAGGGCCGGATAGCGCCAGCCGTCGCGGGCGATGCTCGGCAGGCGCGCCGCCTTGCGGGCGAGCGTCATCGGGCGAGCAGGAGCTCGGCGAGCTCGAGATCGAACGGCTCGTCGACGTCGAGCGAGTCGCGGGGGGCCATCACGTACGGTCGGCAGTCGCCGCCGTAGAGGTCGGCGCCGATCCGGTCGGGCCGTAACGCGAGCACCGCCGGGCCGTTCCGCGCGTAGACGAGCGGCTTCTCCTGCCGCGTTCCCGCGTGGTCGTCGGCCAGCCGCACGAGCCGTTCGCCGTCGAGCGCCATCAGCGAGCCCGGACGGTAGCGGTGCGGGACCTCGACGACGCTGACGACGGAGTCGGCGCCGGTCGCGAGGAGCAGGTCCACCGCCTCGTCGACGTGCTCCGCCCGGCGGAGCGGCGAGGTCGGCTGGAGGAGGACGAGGCCCTCGGGTGCGCCCAGCTCCTCGAGCGCGTGCACGATGACGGGCTGCATCGGCGTGTCGTCGCCGGCGAGCTCGGCCGGTCGAGCGAGCACCTGGGCCCCGAGCGAGCGTGCTACGGAGGCGATCTCGTCGTCCTCTGTGGAGACGACCGTGCGGGTGACGGTCCGGCTGTCGAGCGCCGCGTCGATCGTCCAGACGAGAAGCGGCCGGCCTCCGACCGGCGCGAGGTTCTTGCGCGGGATGCCCTTCGACCCGCCCCGGGCGGGGATCAGCGCCACGACCTGCACGCGCGTAGCGTTCCACACGCGTTGCACTTTCTCCTGAGTGGCTGCCACCGGACACGGCCGGCGCGGCCGCCCTGCCGCCGCCACAGAACGCGGCGCCACGTCGTTGCGTCACATATTCGTGGCGCTTTCTCCTGCGTGGCTGCCACCGGGATCGGAGACACCGCCGTTCGCGCGGACCGGGCTCAGTACGTGATGCGCTTGTCGATGCGGAACGTGGCGCGCGACAGGATGTTCGCGATGCGCTCCCCCGCCCGGCCGTCGCCGTAGATGAGCTCGTGCTCGTACTGGCCGTGGTCGATCTGCGCGCGCAGCGCGTCTGCGATCGCCGCGCGGTCGTAGTCGACGTCGACCACGTTCGATCCGCGCTGGCGGCCCTCCTGGCGCGAGCCGACGTTCACTGCCGGCGTGCCGACGAACGACCCCTCGCGGATCGCGGAGCTCGAGTTCCCGACCAGGCACGCGGTGCGAGCCATGAGCTTCACGTAGTCGTCGGTGGCGAGGTTCTTGAAGAAGTGGAGGCGCGAGTCGTCCTCGTGCTCGCGGAGCTTCCGGATCCCGCGGGCGATGTGCTCGGAGCCGGCATCGGCGTTCGGCCAGAGGACGACCGCCGGCAGGCCGACCTCCTGCACCGCCCGCAGCGTCTCGGTGATCTGCCGCTCGCCGTCGCCGTACTCGGTCGTCACGGGATGCTGCGAGACGAGCAGGAACGGCCGGTCGAGGTCGAACTCGCCGCCGACGCCGACGGCGAAGAGGTCGCTGAGCCCGTTCTCTCCGTCCGCCAGCACCTCGGCGACGAGGTCCATCCGCGGGCAGCCGACGACGTGCACGGTGTCGGGCGGCTCGCCCATGCGGACGATCCGCTCGGCGGCGTCCTTGCACGCCGGGAAGTGGAGGTGCGCGAACTTCGTCACCGCATGCCGGATCGACTCGTCGATGTTCCCAGAGACCTCGCCGCCCATCGTGTGCGCGAGCGGGATGTTCATGTACGTGGCCGCAAGGGCCGTGGCCATCGTCTCGAACCGGTCGCCGACCGTGATCACGACGTCCGGCTCGAGGCGCTCGAAGGCCGTCGGTAGCTCCAGGAGGCCGAGCCCGGTCGACTTCGCCATCGTGCCGGGCGTCTCGCCTTCGATCAGCATGAAGACCTTCTCGTCGGGCTCGAAGCCGTCCCGCTCGATCACGTCTACCACCGTGCCGTAGCGGTCGAGCAGGGCCGAGGCGCCGACGACGAGCTGGAGCCGGAGGTCCGGGTGGTCGCGAACCGCGCGCATCGCCGACTTGATCGAGGAGTAGTTCGCGCGGGAGCCGACGACGACGCAGACCTTCTTCACGCGAGCAGGTCCTCCGTGAGCACGGTGTCCTCGGGAAGGTCGCGCGCGGCCGTGCGGCCCACGACCTCGTCGATGCGCGCGGCGGGGATGCCGGTCCCCGGCTTCTTCGCCGCGAGCATCCCGCGCTCGATCGTCGCGCCCGCGGGGATGCTCGCGGCCGTGACGACGGACTTCTCGAAGACGCGCTTCATCTCGGCGAGCGCCGCCGCCTCGGCGTCCTTGTCGACGGGCGCGTCGAGCATCGCCTCGATCTCGCGGACGCCGTCGACGAGCTCCGCGAGCTCGTGAGGCTCGAGAGCGAGGGCCGCGTCCGGTCCGTACATCTCCTTCGAGAGCGTGAAGTGCTTCTCGACGACGCTCGCTCCGAGGGCCACCGCGGCGAAGCACGCGTGCGGGCCGAGCGTGTGGTCCGAAAGCCCGACCGGCCGGCCGTAGCGCTCGCGCAGCTCGGCGAGGAGGTTGAGGCCGACCCGCTCCGGCGGCGTCGGGTACTCCGAGGTGCACTGGAGGACGGTCGTGTTCTCGCCGGCCGCCTCGACCGCGGCGTCGAGCTCCTCCCACGAGCTCATCCCGGACGAGAGCAGGACCGGCTTGCCCGTGGCGGCCGCCGCCCGCACGAGCTCGAGGTTCGTCACCTCCCCGGAGCCGATCTTGTACCGGGCGGTGCCGAGCGCCTCCAGGCGCTCGAGCGCCTCGAGCGAGAAGGGCGCGCAGACGAACTCGACTCCCGCGGCCTTGCACGCGTCCCTCACGCGCCGCCACTGGTCGTCAGTGAAGGCGGTTCGCTGGAAGTACTCCCAGCGGCTCTCGTGCGTGAAGTACGGCGGTGAAGGGGCGTCGCGCGTCGTCTCCGCCGCCGCGTCGTGGAGCTGGAACTTGACCGCGTCGACGCCTCGGCGACGACGAAGACGCTCATTCCGCGCCGATGCTAGCCGCGGCCCCGGTTAACCCGGTGTTAGCCCTAACCGGGCGCCGTGCCCGTCGTCGCAATGTGCACCAGTGCACAAGCTCCTTGCTCTCGCCCTCGCGGCGGCGTTCGCCGCTCCGGCGGAGGCGACCCGCGACCTCGCCGCCGCCGATCGGCTCGCCGCCGCGAACGAGGCTGCGGCGACACGCGCCGCAACCATCGTCGAGGCGACGAGCGCCGCCTGCATCCAGGCCGCCGGGACTCCGGCGTCGGTCGCGGACGAGCTCGTTTGGTTGCCGGTCAAGTTCGAGCTGCGTGTCGCGAACGCGCTCGCGGTGCCGAGCTACCAGCGTTTCGCCCGCGTCGTCGCTCGCGGCCGCTCGGCGAGCCCGACGCTTCGTGCTTTCCGAGCGGACGTCGCGCAGCTCGCACGGCAGGACGCGCGGCTGACGCGGATGCGCCTCGACTTCTGCTCGTTCCTCGACGACTGGCGGAAGGCAGGTTGGACGCGCGGTTACTTCGACACCTGGGAGGGACGGAAGCTGAAGCAGGCCGGGATCGACGCGTCGCTCGTCGATCGCCTCGGCCTCCGGCTGGAGCGGCTTGCGCCCGGCTTCAGGCGCCTCGGCCTCACGCGCGACCAGGCCGACCGGCTGGTGACGACCGCCGAGCTCGTCCTCTGAGCCGGCGGCTCGCCGCCTCAACCGAGCTCGAGGTAGTCGAGCTCCCGTGACTCCGTCGCCCACTCGGCGAAGCGCCGCAGGTCCTCCGCCCGCTCCAGGTCCTCCCGCGTCCGCACCCGGATCTCCACGTCGTGGTCGAGGGGATGGCCCATCTCCTCGAGCGGCCGGATCGTCGCCAGGAAGCTCGTGAAGCGGAGCGGACGCAGCTTGAAGAGCGCGTACGCGTGCCGCCGCGCGAGCTCGACCTCTCGCGGCTCGAGCCGCGGGATCTCCTCGATGCGTCGGAGGCGGCCGACGTAGTCCTCCGGCGTCGCGGAGTCGATCGTGAAGCCGCGGCCGGAGTAGAAGCCCGTCCCCGCGGTCAGGACGGGAACGCCGAAGCACGGCAGCTCGAACCCGACCGAGCCGCGGATCGTGATGCCGTAGTCGGTGACGCCGAAGATCGAGCGGGTCGAGATGTCGCTGTCCGGCCGGACGACCGCCACGTGCGCCGGCGGCTCGCCGATCGCCTCGCGGATCGCCGTCTCCTCGTCGCGCACGTCCTCGAGGCCCTCCCGCCTGAGCTTCCAGACGTTCGCCGGATGGAGCTTGACGATCCAGTTGACGGCCGGGTTCGCGGCCGCCGCGCGCACCGTCGCGACGAACCACTCCTCTTGGTCGGCGAAGAGGTCCTCGCCGTAGAACATGTTGGCGTCCCAGAGGATGTGCGAGTAGAGGACGGCCGTCTTCTTCGCCGGGTCGAGGCCGAGGGCGGCCATCACGTCGCCGCGCGAGCGGTCGCTCGTCCAGCCCTGGATCCGGCGCGACAGCGCCCACGCGTTGCCGTATCGCTTCGCGAACTCGTCGTCGAGCTCCGCGTCCCGCTCCGGCGTCCACGGCATGCGCTTCACGGCCTCCCACGACGCCTGCGACAGCGACCGCGGGTGCTCACGGCGCGTCTCTCGCGTGAAGCGCTTGAAGACCAGCGTGTCGTCCTGCGGCCCCGACACGTACTGGACGACCTTCGTCCCGCGGGCGAGCGCGACGTCGGAGATCGGCGCCTCGGCCGCGTAGTTCCGCTCGAGGAAGAGGACGAGCTCGGGCCGGAGGTCGTCGAGGAGCCGCTCGGCGGCGATCGTCGCCTCGAGCGTGCGCGGCAGGAGCTCGGCGAGCTTGGCGCGGACGCGCGGGTCGCGCAGGTCGACGGCGCCCTCGTGGAGCGCCCGTGACACGGTGGCAAGGACGTTCCGGCCGATCGGCGCGCCGTGGAAGGCGAGGTCACGGACGCCCGCAAGCGTCGGCTCGTGCTCGAGGATGCGCGCCGCCTCCACGCGAGCCTCCCCGCGCGCGGCGCCGTCCACGTACGGGTCGAGCGTGACGAAGCTCTCGATCCCGAACGCGCCGAGGTACTTCCGCGGCACCCAGGAGGAGTCCTGGACGAGCACGACCGGCCTCCAGCCGTGGAGCTGGAGCGCCTTGCCGAGCATCCCCTCGAGCTTCAGCTGGTAGACGAACTCGGTGAGGCTGACGAAGAGGGCGACCGGGCCTGCTCCGTCGCGCACCTCGCGCAGGCCGGGATGCTCGCGGCGGAGGCGGGCGACGTCGCGCTCCAGGATCCCGCGACGCCGGAGCCGCTCCGGGAGCGCGGCGAGCGCGGTCACGCCGGCACCGCCTCCTCGAAGTAGCGCGTGCGGCCTGCCGGGATCTCGTCGAGCGGGCGCCTGCCGCCCGGCGCGTCGTTGGCGTCCAGGCGGCCGAGCAGGAGCGGCTCGTCGAGGCTCCGGTTGAGCGCCCGCTCCATCGTGAACGCGACCCGGTAGCCCGCCGCAGCGAGCCGCCGAGCCGTGCCGACGTCCGCGCGGGCGCACGCCCGTGATCTCCTCCAGGAGCGTGGTGCAGCGCTCGAGGTCACGGTCGAGCTCGTCGGGCGGAAGGAGCGCGAGCGGCTCGTGCGCGTACGAGTGGGCGCCGACGCTCGACGCGAGCCCGCGGATCTGGTCCCGCGACATGTAGAGCTCGGCCGCGAACGCCGCTTCGTCCGGGAAGACCTCGGCAAAGGCCGCGCCGACCACCCGCTCGCGCTCGTCCGCGGGCAGCGCCATGTTGAGCAGGTACTTGACGCGTGCGGCCTGCGGCGCGTCGTAGCGGTAGTGCTCGCGGGCGACGTCCTCCGGGACGTCCTCCGTCCCCACGAGCTCGAGGAGCTCGGCGTCGTCGACGCGCTCGCGCAGGGCGTGCACCTTGTGCACGTGGAGAACGCGCCCCTCGGCGAGCGGCTTGCCCGGCACGAAGAAGATCGCCGGGATCCCGAGCTCGTCGAGGAGGGGCAGCGCGAGCTCGGCCTGGCAGCGCAGCCCGTCGTCGAAGGTGACGGCGCAGGCCCGCTCGGGAAGCGTCCCCTCACCGGCCGCGGCGGCGAGGAGCTCGTCGCGCGAAACGAACTCCCACGAGCGGCCGAGCAGCTCGAGCTGCGCCCGGAGGGCTTCGACGGAGACCGGGAAGATCGCGCGGGGCTCCGCGGGCACCTCGGCCGCGACGTAGTGGTAACCCACCGCGAGAAGGGCCACGCGCCGATGTTAGTTCGGCCGGTCGAGGTCGCTGTCGGCGCGTGTCACGTACAGGTCGCCGCCGGCGACGTCGACTCCGAGGCGAGGCGCGGCCCAGAAGCACGAGACGATCGGCCGGTCGGAGAAGTCGAGCGGCTGGAACCGGCCCGGCAGGACGCTCTCCTCCTCGCGCTCGAACCCGGCGGCTTCGAGGGGTGCACCCGCTTGTGCACTGGTGCACCAGAAATCGGCGAAGAGTGCTCCCGCTCGCTCACCCGCCCGGCCCAACGCCTCCGCAAGGTCCGCGCCCCCGAGGAAGTCGACGATGCGCAGCACGTTCGCGGTCGACTCCTGGATCGTCTCGATGCGGTACGCGGCCGATCCGTCCTCGAGCACCTCGTAGCGGAACCGCGGGTGCTCCTCGTAGCGCCAGCGGACGAAGTCGGCGTCGCGGCAGGCGCCGACGAAACGACCGCCGCCCTCCACTCCGGGCACGGCCTCGGCCGGCGCGACCTTCCTTCCGCCGAGGAGCTCGCGCAGCCCCTCCGGGTCGAAGACCCGCACCCACCGGTGCATCCCGAGTTCGGTGAACCCGCCGCGGCCGAGGACGTGTCGCGTCGCAGCGTTGGCCGCGAGCGCTCCTACGAAGTCGTATTCGATGTCGAGCGCTCGTTCGACGAGCATGCGCCCGAGGCCACGTCCGCGTGCCTCCGGAGCCACAAGCCAGTTCGTCATCCAGCCGCCCCGCACACGGTCGTCGTGGACGCAGGCGTCGAACTCGATCCAGCCCAGCATGGCGACGAGGCGTCCGTCCTCCTCGGCGACGAGCACGGAGAGGCGCTCCGGGTCGGACCGCCTGCGGTGCTGCCAGCGCAGGAGCTCCGCGTCACGCGCGAGCACGTGGCCGCGGCGCCAGTGCTCGTCGACGAAGGCCTGGAGCTCCGCGAGGCGCGAGAGCGGGAGCCAGTCGATCCGGACGCTCACCGAAGGCCCGAGACGAGCCGCCGCAGGCGCGAGCGGCGGGCGTGGTAGCGCAGGCGCACGGGAAGCCTGCGGACACGGATGATCGCGCGCCGGACGAGCCTCCGGTCGGACCGGGCGTGGACGGTGATCTCGTTCCTAAAGATCGGCTCTCCCTGGAGCTTCGCCGTCTCCGTGAGGAAGACGTAGTCGCCGATGACGTGGCCCCGTTGCTCCCAGCGCGCGAGCTTGCCGGGGACGTTCGGCACGACGAGCAGCTGCGTCGAGACGTTCCCGAACTCGAGCGCCGGCCGCCGCCACAGCACGAGGCCGTGGTCGAAGCGCATGCGGAAGATCCCGATCCGGCCGGGGTGCTCTGCGGCGAAGCGCCGGATCGTGGCGAGCGCGCCCCGCGCGTACTGGTCGTCGTCGTCCATGAAGAGGAGGTGCGTGCCGCGCGCACGCGGCATCGCCTCGTTACGAGGCGTGTCGCCCAGGTCGTCGGAGTCGTCGCGGACGACGAAGACCTCGTCACCAGGCTCGAGCTGCTCGAGGATCGACGCCAGCGTCTGCACGAGCGTCGGCCGGCCGGTCGTGGGGACGATGATCGAGAACGCGACGCCGGCCACGTCAGCGCCCGAGGACGCGCCTGAGCCGCGTTCGGGGCGCGAGCCGCCGGCGCGCCTCGCCGAGCGGAGTCGAGACGCGCTTGGCCACACGCCCGAGCGGGCGCCGGTCGGAGCGGATATAGGCCACGATCTCCTCGCGGAAGATCGGCTCGCCCTGCAGCTCCGCGGTCGCGTGGACGAACTCGTAGTCGGCGACGCGCGGGTACTCGGGGCTCTCCCAGCGGCCGAGCTTTCCCGGCACGTTCGGCACGCACAGCATCTGCGAGCTCACGTTGCGCAGGCGCAGCTCGGGCTCCGTCCAGAGCACGCGGCCGTCGAGGTAGCGCATCCGGAAGATCCCGATCCGCCCGGGGTGCTCGCGGGCGAAGGCGCGCATCGTCGCGAGCGCGCCGCGGGCGAACTGGTCGTCGTCGTCCATGAACAGGAGGTGCGTGCCCTTCGCGCGCTCGATCATCGACTGGCGCGCGGAGTTGCCGAAGTCCTCGTCGCGGCTGCAACGGACGAGCACCTCGTCGCCCGGCTCGAACTGCTCCGTGATGCTCTCGAGCGCCGCGAGGACCGTCTTCCGGCCGCGGGTGGGGACGATGACGGAGAACGCGACGTCGTTCACGACGGCATTATCCGAGCGTGCCGCGCGCGCCGCTCTTCGACCTCCCGTACTCGCCGCAGTGGGGCTACGACGAGCGGTTCTTCCACGACGTCGAGCACCGCTACGCGAAGATGCACCGGCTCCTGCGCGAGCGCTGGGGCGACCCGGCGGGCAAGAGGGTGGTCGACCTCGGCTCGTCGCGCGGCCTCTTTCTGGCGCGTTTTCCCGAGAGCGAGCGGCTCGGGATCGAGATCGACCCG
>VAXK01000285.1 GCA_005885565.1 Actinomycetota bacterium | reverse complement strand
AGCCGGCCCTCCAGCTAGGACGTGCCCGGTAGATCGGTTCAAGCGTTCCCGACCGGTCATGCGCGCTACCGCGACGCGCCGATGAGGACGCCCCCGGCGACCATGAGCCCCGCGGCGAGGACGAGCCGCGGCCCCACGCCTTCGGCGCGCTTGAGGAGGAGCGCCGACCAGACGACGGCCCACAGCGACTCGGTCGCGTAGAGCGGGGCCACCACCGTGACACGGCCGTGGTCGAAGGCCACGAATACGGCGCCGTAGGCCAGGCCGAAGAGGAGCGCCGCGGCCGCGAGCGGGCGAAGGGCGGGCCGCAGCGAGAGCGGCATGAGCGGTCGCCGACGGATGAGCAGGATCGCGGCGATCAGCATCGTCGCCGAGACGAGACAGCCGGTCGCGGCGACGACTCCCGGCACGGCGTTCCCCGTGTCGGCCCAGCGCACGAAGTTGTCGCGGGCCGAGATGAGCGAGGCCGCGAGGACTCCGGCCGTCGCGCCCGCGGCGGTCAGGCGCGCCGCGGCCGACCGCGTCGACACGAGCGCCACGGCACCGCCGACAATCGCCACCGTCCCGAGGACGAGACCAGCGCGGACGGGCTCGCCGAGCAGCGAGATCGCGAAGAGCGCCGACAGGAGCGGCGAGACGCCGACCAGGATCGCAGTACGCGAGGCGCCGACCGCCTCGATCGCGCGCACGAAGAGCACCTGCGAGAGACCGGGCGCGACGAGCCCGGCGACGAGGAACGGCCAGACGCCGTGCCAGGTCAGCCCGCCGAGGAACGGCGCCGCGAGCACGAGGCAGACGAGGAGCGCGCCGGCGGTGGTCGCGAGCGAGACGGCCTCCGGGTCGGAGCCAGGCCGGAAGGAGGCGCGGATCGCCACCGCCATCGCGCCGAAGAGAACGGCGGAGAGCGCCGCGAGCGCGAAGGCGAGCACGCGTCAGCGCCAGCCGTGCTCGAGGACCTCGCGGACCTCCTCCACGCCGGTCTGCCAGACCCGCCGCCAGTCGTCGTCCGAGCGGCTGTAGACGCCGCCGTACGAGCCGTCGCCGAGCAGACGCCGCACCCCCGGCGGGTCTTCCCCCCGTAGCTGCGCGAGGTCGACCATCGGCTTGCGGTCGCGCGGCACCTCGACGCCTTCGAGACGCGTCCACGGGAAGCTCTCGAGCCAGGACGCGTGGCCCGACTCGGGGTCGATGCTCTGCACGGCTGCCCACGTCCGTGGCCCGTTCCACCAGTTGTGGAAGAGCGCCTGCCCGCCAGGGTTCGCCGCCATCCACTCCGCGGCGAGCGCGGCGCCGGGTGCGTTCCCGCCGTGGCCGTTCACGAGCAGGACGCGGTTGAAGCCCTGCCCGTGGAGCGAGTCCAGCAGGTCGCGGAGGACGGCGAGGAAGGTCTCGACGCGCAGCGTCGGGCTCCCCGGGAACGCGCCGAAGTACGGCGTCAGCCCGTAGGCGAGCACCGGGAGGACGGGCACCCCGAGCGGCTCGGCCGCCTCCACCGAGACCCGCTCGGCGAGGATCGAGTCGGTGCCGAGCGAGAGGTAGGCGTGCTGCTCCGTCGACCCGAGCGGAAGCACGATCCGGTCGTCGCGCGAGAGATACTCCTCGAGCTGCATCCAGTTGCAATCCCAGATGCGCACGGCGCGAGCCTACGGCGTGAGGTCGGGACGGGCGGATTCGAACCGCCGGCCTCCTGCTCCCAAAGCAGGCGCGCTACCAGGCTGCGCCACGTCCCGTCGCGGCCAGTCTAGCCCTGTAGGTTCCGAGAGTGGTCGAGCCGGTCCTGCCGGCCGGCGTCGTCCCGCGTGACCGGCTCCCGCTCCTCGGGATCGCGCTCCTCCTCCGGTACCTCGCGCCGCTCCTCGTGGCCCTGTGGGCGCGGTTCGTCGGGCACGAGGACGTCCGCCGGCGGATCTGGGTCGCGCTCGCGCTGGCGCTCGCCGGGCTGTAGCTCGTAGTCGAGATCTGGAGCGGGATCGGGCTCGACGGGCGCGGCGTGGCCGCCTACCTCGGGGCGGCGCCGTCCTATGCGCTCTACATCCTTGTCGCCGAACACGCCGTCGCAACGCGCGACCCCATCTCGCTCTCGTGTTACGGCTTCTTCTTCGCCTCGCTCTTCTGGGCCGCGGTGCAGCCCTGGTGGACCTTCCCAGCCGCGGTCGTGGCCCGCTCGACCTCCCTCCACGGCCATCTCGCCTCGCTCCACCTGCCGGTCTGGGCGCTCGTCGCATGGCTGGTCCTCGGAGCGATCGTCCCGCTCGCACTGGTCGTCACCGCCCTGCGCCACGTCTCGGCGACACGTGCGGGAATCGCCGCGATGCTCGAGCCGCCGGCCGCGACGCTCGTCGCGTTCCTCTGGCTCGGAGAGTCGCTCGGACTCTCCCAGCTTCTGGGAGGAGGGCTCGTTTTAGGCGCGATTGCACTTGCACAAAGTTCGCGCTAAGGCGGAATTTCTGGCCTCATATCCCCCTTTTGGGGGAGGCCGATCGGCCTAGTGAGCCCTCAGAGTGCCGCCCAATGCGCTCGCCCACGCAGGTTGCCGCGCTGTGCGCGGCAGTTTTCGTTGCGCTTTCAGTAGTTTCCGGAGTCTCCGCGGCCTCGTTCTCGCGGGCCTCGGAGAGCCGGATCTTGAGTGCGATGAACCAGGTTCGCGCCGCGAATGGGCTGGGGCCGCTCCGGTACAACGGCAAGCTTCACGCCGCAGCGCGCGCGCACTCGGCCGACATGATGCGCCGTGGCTACTTCGGCCACGGCTCGTTCGGACGGCGGATGAGCGGGTTCGGGGTGCACGCACCGGTCGTCGGCGAGAACCTCGCCTGGGGGACCGGCGCCTACAGCGCCGCGAAGGCGATCGTGCAGGAGTGGCTCGCGAGCCCCGAGCACCGAGCGAACCTCCTGCGGCCCGGCTTCCGGTTGGTCGGCGTCGGCTCGGCGGTCGGGACCTTCGTCGGCCGGGCCGGCGCGACCGTCGTCACCGCGGATTTCGCGGGCCGCTAATCCTCCTCCATCAAGGCGCGCAGCTC
>VAXK01000171.1 GCA_005885565.1 Actinomycetota bacterium | reverse complement strand
ACCACGACCGGGCTGCCGGGAGCGGCCGCTCCCGGCGCGAAGCCGGAGATCGTCGGCACGGCCAGAAAGCCGCTCGCGCTGACGGCGGTGCCGCCTGCGGTGGTGACGGTGATGCGGCCGCTGGTCGCGCTTGCGGGGACGTGGGCGGTGATCTGGTGGTCGGAGTCGACGCTCGCACTCCCGTCGGGGACGCCGTTGAACTTGACGGCGGTGACGTCGGTGAAGCCGGAGCCGGCGATCGTCACCGTGGCTCCGGCCGGGGCGCTTCCTGGGCTGACCGAGGTGATCCGCGGCAGCACGCGGAAGGTGCCGCTGCTCTGGCCGGCGCCGGCGGAGGTGACGACGGTGAGCTTTCCGGTGGAGGCGGCGGCGGGGACGAGCACGGTGATCTGGGTCGGGGTGACGGTGGCGGGGAGGGCGAGGACGCCGTTGAAGAGGACGCCGGTGGCGCCGCCGAAGGCGTTTCCGCTGATCGTCACCTTGGCCCCTACTGGTGCGGAGCCGGGTGCGAAGCCGACGACGCGCGGGGTGACGATCAGGATCAAGGCGCTGAGCGCGGTGCCGCCGGGGGTGGTTACGGTGATGAAGCCGTTGGTCGCGGCTGCGGGGACGATCAGGCGCAGCTGGGTGTGAGAGAGGACGCTGAAGCCGGCGCTGACTCCGTGCACCTTGACCGAGCTGACGCTGCCGAACCCCGTCCCGTTGACGACGACCGGACTGCCCGGGGCGGCAACAAGGGGGAAGAAGCCGGTGATCGTCGGCACGACCACGAAGCCGGTCGGACTAGTGGCGGTGCCGCCGAGGGTGGTGACGGTGACCCGGCCGCCGGTTGCGGCGGCCGGCACGTGGGCGGTGATCTGGTGGTCGGAGTCGACGCTCGGTGCGGTGGCGGGGACGCCGTTGAACTTGACCGCGCCGACGTCGGTGAAGCCGGAGCCGGCGATCGTCACCGCGGCCCCGGCCGGCCCGCTCGGTGGGCTGACGGAGGTGATCCGCGGCAGCACCCGGAAGGTGCCGCTGCTGTGGCCGGTCCCGACGGAGGTCGTGACGTCGAGGTGGCCGGTCCTCGCGGCCGCCGGCACGACGGCCCGCACCTGCGTCGACGAGACGAAGGTGGGCGCCGTGGCGACGCCGCCAAACGAGACCGAGGTCGCGCCGCCCAGATTCGACCCGCCGATCGTCACGACGGCTCCGACGGCGGCGCCGCCCGGACTGAAGCCGGAGATCTTGGGCGCGGGCGCGACGAGCGCCAGACTGTGGCCGTATCCGGCGGAGACGGTGATGGCGCCGGACAGGCCGCTCGGCACGCTGCACTGCCCGATGTCGGTGTAGGCGCAGCCCCAGGAGACCACTGTGCCGTCACTTCGCCGGGCGAGGCTGTGCGAGCTCCCGGCGGCGATCGCGGTCACGCCCGTGAGGCCGGCGGGCACGTTGCACTGCCCGGCGTCTCCGGCGCCGCAGCCCCAGCCGACGACGGTGCCGTCGCTCTTCAAGGCGAGGCTGGTGATGTCCCCGGCTGCGATCGCGACAACATCGGAGAGGCCGCTCGGCACGTCGCACTGGCCCCAGTCGAAACCGGCACAGCCCCAGGCGACGACGGTGCCGTCGCTCTTCAGGGCGAGGCTGTGTCCTCCCCCGGCGGCGATCGCGGTCACGCCGCTCAGGCCACTCGGGACGTCGCACTGCCCGGTGTCCGAGCCGCCCCCGCAGCCCCAGGCGACGACGGTGCCGTCGCTCTTCAGGGCGAGGCTGTGCACGTTCCCGGCGGCGACGGCGGTCACGCCGCTCAGGCCGCTCGGCACGTCGCACTGCCCGTTGTCGATCCCACAGCCCCAGGCGACGACCGTTCCGTCGCTCTTCAGGGCCAGGCTCTGGAAAGAGCCGGCGGCGATCGCGGTCACGCCGCTGAGGCCGCTCGGCACGTTGCACTGCCCGACGTTGTCGACGGCGCAGCCCCAGGCGACGACGGTGCCGTCGCTCTTCAGCGCGAGGCTGTGGAAAGAGCCGGCGGCGATCGCGGTCACGCCGCTGAGGCCGCTCGGCACGTTGCACTGCCCGACGTTGTCGACGGCGCAGCCCCAGGCGACGACGGTGCCGTCGCTCTTCAGCGCGAGGCTGTGGAATGTGCCGGCGGCGACGGCGGTCACGCCGGAGAGGCCGCTCGGCACGGTGCA
The DNA here is from genome assembly GCA_005885565.1 of Actinomycetota bacterium. Lineage (GTDB taxonomy): Bacteria > Actinomycetota > Thermoleophilia > Gaiellales > Gaiellaceae > AC-50. Next base: position 7,752 of record VAXK01000171.1, on the reverse strand, counting down.
CTGTCCAGCCTGGGTGAAGCCGCCGCAGCCCCAGGCGACGACCGTTCCGGTCGCCGTCGCCGGAGCGGCGCCTGCCGGGAAGAGCAAGAGCACGCTCAGCGCCGCGAGCATGCAGAAGCGGAGGAGCGGCCGTGCCCTCGTCGACGACGTCATTCTTCTCCCTCCCGCAGAGCCGTCTCGGCGCGGCGCTGTCTCTTGGCGTCTTCGATTGTCCTCCTCGTCCCGCCCGATTACAAGGCACGGCCTGCGAGGGGGAGCGACGTCTAGCGGCGGTGGGCGAGGTACTCGAGCAGATCCGAGCGCGTGAGGACGCCGATCGGCCTGCCGCGGAGCGCGACGACGATCGCGTTCGTCCTGCCGGTCAGCGTCGCGAAGACCTCGTCGAACGACTCGCCGGCCTCGATCGTCGCGAGCGGCGGCTGCATGGCCTCGACGACGTCCTCGTACAGCGCGTCCGGGTCCTTGAAGACGCGCTCGAGCAGGTCGCGGTCGTGGAGCGAGCCGATCACGTCGGCGAGCGAGCTCACGTCGCCGTCGCGGACGACGGGGAGCTGCGAGATCGAGTAGCGCTGCATGACGTCGATCGCCTCGCCCACTTTCTGGTGCGACGCGATCGTGACGAGCTCCGGCACGTCCGCCTCCTCGTAGCGCTTCGACCGGAGCACCTGCTCCACGGTCGGCGCCGGCGCCTCTCGCTCCGCGAACCCGTGCTCGAGCATCCACTTGTCGTCGTAGAACTTGGACAGGTAGCTGCGGCCCGAGTCCGGGATCATCGTGAGGATGCGCGCCTCGGGGCCGAACCGCCGGGCCACCTCGATCGCCGCGTAGACGGACGTCCCGCCCGAGCCGCCCGCGAGGATGCCCTCCTCCCGCGCCAGCCTGCGCGCGACGAGGAAGGAGTCGCGGTCGGAGACCCGGACCCACTCGTCGACGACGCTCGCGTCCATCGTCTTCGGCCACGTGTCCTTGCCGATTCCCTCGACGAGGTACGGGTGGACGTCGCTCTCGTCCTTCGCCGTGTACACGGAGCCCTCGGGGTCGGCGCCGACGATCAGCACCTCGGGCTTCCGCTCCTTGAAGTAGCGCCCCACGCCGGAGATCGTCCCGCCGGTGCCCGCGGAGATCACGATCGCGTCGATCGCGCCGCCGGTCTGCTCCCAGATCTCCGGTCCCGTCCCGCGGTAGTGGGCGTCCGGGTTGGCCACGTTCGAGTACTGGTCGGGCTTGAACGCGCCGGGGATCTCCTCGGCGAGCCGGTCGGAGACGGAGTAGTAGCTCTCCGGCGAGTCGTGCGGCACGGCGGTCGGGCAGATGACGACCTCGGCGCCGTAGGCGCGCAGGAGCGCGATCTTCTCCTGGCTCATCTTGTCGGGCATGACGAAGATGCACCGGTAGCCCTTGATCGCCGCGCCGATCGCGAGCCCGACGCCGGTGTTTCCCGAGGTCGGCTCCACGATCGTCCCGCCGGGCCGGAGCTTGCCGTCGCGCTCCGCGGCCTGGATCAGCGGCAGGCCGATCCGGTCCTTGAGCGAGCCGCCGGGGTTCAGGTACTCGAGCTTCGCGAGGAGCGTCGGCTCGACCTCGGCGCCGAGCTTCTCGAGGCGGACGACGGGCGTCGCGCCGACGAGCTCGAGGACGGTCGGGTAGTCGGCGCTCACTCCGGGTAAAGCCTAGGGGAATCCGTCCTCTCCGGAACTCGTTAGGAGGCCCATGAACATCACCACCATCGGTAGGGGAAACATCGGCGGCGGCCTCGCAGCGCGCTGGCGAAAAGCAGGTCACGAGGTGCAGGAGCTCGGCCGCGACGGAGGCGACGCCTCGAACGCGGACGCGGTGCTCGTCGCGGTGCCGAGCGGGTCGATCGCGGACGCGCACGGGAAGGTGAGCGGGCTCCAGGGCAAGGTCGTCGTCGCCGCGACGAACGCGTTCGGCGGCCGGAACGAGCAGTTCCCGTCGCTCGCGCACGAGGTGAAGTCGATCACCGGCGGCCCGGTCGCGAAGGCGTTCAACCTCAACTTCGCGGTGCTCTACGACAAGATCGACGAGCAGCCGGAACGGCCCGGCCAGCTCTACGCCGCGGACGACGATGCCCGGGAGGTGACCGAGCAGCTCATCCGCGACGCCGGCTTCGACCCCGTGCCCGCGGGCGGCCTCGACAACGCCCGCGTCCTCGAGGACTTCCTGGCCGCCTTCATCGGCTTCGGCCAGAGCTTCTACCGGTTCTGGAGACCCGCCTAGCCGGCCGGCACCCTCGCCTCGGCACCAACCGGTAGCTTCTCGCCCCGCAGCAGGACCGCGGCGGCGAGCGCGCCGACGAGCGCGATCGCGACGAGCGCCCAGAACGCGTGCTGATAGCCGGCCGTGAACGCCGCCGCCGGTGAGTGGTGGGAGGCGAGGAGCGACTTCGCGTGGGACGTGAAGATCGTCGCCGCGACCGCCACGCCGATCGCCCCGCCGATCTGCTGGTTCGTATTGATGAGACCGGATGCGAGCCCGGCCTCGTGCGGCTCGACCTGCGCCAGCGCCGCGATCGACACCGGGATGAACGAGAACGCGAGGCCGAGCGCGAAGGTGACGTAGGCCGGGAGCAGGTCGGGCCAGTAGTGGCCGCCGACGGGGATCTGCGTGTACCAGCCGAGCGAGGCGGCCAGGACGAGCATGCCGAGGACGAGCACCGGCCGCGTCCCGTAGCGCGTGACGAGCGCCTGCGACACGCCCGCCCAGATGACCGTCGTGCCCGCCGTCGCGAGGAAGGTGAGCCCGGTCTTGAGCGCCGACCAGCCCAGCACCTGCTGCACGTACAGCGTGAGGACGAAGAAGTTGGCGAAGATGACGGCGCCGAGCAGGAAGCCGACGACGTTCGCCGCCGCGAGCGAGCGGATCCGGAAGATCCGGAACGGCATGATCGGCGCCTCCGTGCGGAGCTCCCAGAGCGTGAACGCGGCGAGCAGCGCGACCGAGGCGAGGAGGAACAGGATCGTGCGGGCGGAGCCCCAGCCGACGTCGGGCGCCTTCGAGATCGCGTAGACGAGGAGCGCGAGCCCGCCCGTGACGGCGACGGCGCCCGCGGCGTCGAAGCGCCGGTGACCGAGCTGGGCCCGGCTCTCGGGGACGAGCGGCCACGTCAGCGCGAAGACGAGCGCGCCGACGGGCACGTTGACGAAGAAGATCCATGCCCAGCCGAGGTACTTCGTGAGGATCCCGCCGAAGAGGACGCCGGCCGCTGCGCCCGACCCACCGAGCGCGCCCCAGATCCCGAGCGCCTTGTTCCGCTCCGCGCCCTCTGTGAACGTCGTCGTGACGATCGAGAGCGCTGCCGGCGAGATGATCGCCGCCCCGACGCCCTGCACGGCCCGCGCGGCGATCAGCACGCCCGCGCTCGATGCGAGGCCGCAGACGAGCGAGGCGAGCGTAAAGAGGATCAGGCCGCCGACGAAGATCCGCCGCCGCCCGAGGAGGTCGGCCATCCGGCCGCCGAGAAGGAGGAAGCCGCCGAACGTGATCGCGTACGCGATGATCACCCACTGCACCGTCTCCTCCCTGATCTGGAGGTCCTTCTGGATCGAGGGGATCGCGACGTTGACGATCGCGACGTCCAGCACGGTCATGAAGAACGCGGCGCCGACGACGGCGAGCGTCAGCCAGGGGCGTGGATTCGGTGCGGCCTGGGTCATGCGATCTCCTCGGTCTCGGGTACGGAGCGGGGCAACGACCGGCCGTACGAGCCTATTCCGAAAGGACACTTACGCTCGGGCCGCGGCGCGCGTCTCGTCGGCGGGCGTGAGCGAGAGGAACGGCGTGCGCATCGCAAGCCTGGTCGTCTTCGGCTTGAGCCTCGCGCTTCCCTCGTTCATGCACATTCCGGCGAGACTGCCGTCGGTCGCGATGGGCTCCGCCTTGCTGCTCTACCTCGAGCGTGTCCTCGTCGTCTTCGGCATTTGCCTCTTCCTGCTCGTCTTTCTCTACCGCGGTCTCTGGAGGGGCGAGCTTCCAAGGGCGGTTTCGGGGAGGGGCGCCGAGTGGCAGGATCTTGGAGAAAACGCCGCCGCGGCGATCGATCCTCTGCGTGCGGAGGTCCAGACGCTCAGACAGCAAGTTGAATCTCTGGCGGCCGCGGCCAGGGTGGATACGATTCGCTCATGACGAGGCCCGAGGTCGGGCGGGAGCGCGAGGTCGATTCTCCCGAGACGAACGGACCCGCGATCGGCTCTCCAGAGTGGTGGGAGGAGTGGGACCGGCGATGGGAGGCCTTCGACCGTGCGGATCAGCAGTATCTCGAGGCGCGTGAGCGCCTTTTGAAGCGCGCAAGACGCATCTGATCAGTGCCGGAAGTGGCGCCGGCCGGTGAGGATCATCGCCGCGCCCGCGTCCTCCACCGCGGCGATCACCTCGTCGTCCCGCTTCGACCCGCCCGGCTGGATGATCGCGCCGATCCCGGCCTCGAGAGCCAGTTCCGGGCCGTCGGCGAACGGGAAGAACGCGTCCGAGGCGAGCACGGCGCCGTGCAGGTCGTGGCCGTGTGCCCGCGCCTTCTCGAGCGCCAGGCGAACGGCGTCGACGCGGCTCTGCTGGCCGGCCCCGATGCCGATCGTCGCCAGGCCCTTCGCGAGCACGATCGCGTTCGACGACACGTGCTTGCACACGCGCCACGCGAAGAGCAGGTTGCCCCAGTCGCCCTCCGACGGCGAGCCGCAGACGGCGGTCATGCCAGCGCGGTCGTCGACGTCCGCGTCACGGTCCTGGACGAGCACTCCGCCGAGGACGCGGAGGTAGTCGCGCTCGCCGGGGTTCGTCTGCCGGCGCTCGGTGTCGGCGAGGATCCGCGTGCCGGGCTTGGCGCGTAGCGCGTCGAGCGCGGCGTCGTCGAAGCCGGGCGCGAGGAGGACCTCGACGAACTGCTCGGCGATCCGCTCGCCGAGCTCCCGGCCCACACGGCGGTTCAGCACGACCACCCCGCCGTAGGCCGACAACGGGTCGCAGGCGAGCGCCCGCTCGTACGCCTCCTCGATCGTCGCCGCGACGGCCACCCCGCACGGGTTTCCGTGCTTGACGATCACGCAGCAGGCGAGCGTGAACTCCGCTGCGCAGGCGCGGCCGGCGGAGAGGTCGGCGAGGTTGTTGAACGACAGGTCCTTGCCGTGCAGCTGGTCGACTCGCGAGAGCAGGTGCCGCCGCGCGCCCGCCTCCTCGTAGTACGCCGCGCGCTGGTGCGGGTTCTCGCCGTACGCGAGGTCACGGCACTTCGTGAAGACCGGCGTGAAGACCTCCGGAAAGGCCTCGCGGTCGGCGAACCAGCGGGCGACGGCGGCTTCGAAGACGGCCGTCGTCGCGAACGCCTCCGCCGCGAGGGCACGCCGCGTCTCCAGCGACAGCTCGCCGGTCTCGCGCAGCTCGTGCAGGACGCGGCCGTACTGGTCGGGGCGCGAGACGGCGGCCACGTGCGCGAAGTTCTTCGCCGCCCCGCGCAGCATCGTCGGCCCGCCGATGTCGATCATCTCGACCGCCTCGTGCTCCTGGGTGCCGTACCGCGTCGCCACCTCCAGGAAGGGGTAGAGGTTCACGCAGACGAGGTCGAACGGCTCGATGTCGTGTTCCTCGAGCGCGGCGAGGTCGTCGTCGCGGTCGCGGCGCGCGAGGATCGCCGCGTGGACGCGCGGGTGCAGGGTCTTCACGCGCCCGCCGAGGAGCTCGGGCACGTCCGTGAGCTCGTCGATCCGCGCGGGGCGCAGGCCGAGCTCCTCGAGGTAGGCCGCCGTGCCCCCGCTCGCCACGAGCTCCGCGCCGAGCGCCTCGAGCCCGCGCGCGAAGTCCTCCAGATCCGTCTTGTCGTAGACGGAGATCAGCGCGCGCATAGATCTCGGACGACTCGCGGGAGGAGCCGGTGCTCGACGCGCTTGATCCGCTCGTGCAGCGTCTCGGGCGTGTCACCCGCGACCACCGGGACGCGCTCCTGGCGCAAGATCGCGCCCGAGTCGACGCCCTCGTCGACGAGGTGGATCGTCGCGCCCGACTCGGCGACCCCCGCGGCGAGCTGGTCCTCGACGGCGTGCGCGCCCGGAAACGCCGGCAGCAGCGACGGATGCACGTTGACGATCCGGTCTTGAAACCGCTCGAGGAACGCCGTCGTCAGGAGGTGCATGAAGCCGGCGAGCACGACGAGGCCGACTCCGCGGTCGGCGAGCCAGGCCGCCATCGCGGCGTCGCGCGCCTCCCGGTCGGGGAAGTCCTCGAGCGCGAAGGACGCGGTGGCGACGCCGGCGGCCCGCGCCCGCGCGAGCGCGCCCGCGTCCGGCTTGTTCGATGCAACCGCGACCACCGGAAGCCCGGCCTCCAGCAACGCTTGGAGGTTCGTGCCCTCGCCGCTGACGAGGACGCCGATCACGCGCACTCGACGCGGCCGACGACGAGGTCGCCCGGCTCAGGCTCCGCGACGACCGCCAGGTAGCCGAAGCCCAGGTTGAAGACCCGTCTCAGCTCGAGCTCGTCGACGTGCCGCGCGAGCCAGGCGAAGACCGGCGGCCGCTCCCACGCGTCCCACTCGATCCGGGCGCAGAGGCCGTCGGGGACGACGCGCGCGAGGTTGCCCTCGATGCCGCCGCCCGTCACGTGCGCGAACGCGTGCGCGCGCGGGCGAAGCCGGCGCACGTCCTCGAGGTAGAGGCGCGTCGGGGCGAGCAGGTCGTCGCCGTCGTAGTCCTCGCGCTTGAGCACGCGCCTGACGAGCGTGAAGCCGTTCGCGTGCACTCCCGCGGACGCGAGGCCGACGACGACGTCGCCCTCCTCGACCTTCGAGCCGTCGAGCACGGAGTCCGCGTCGACGATCCCCACGCACGTGCCCGCGAAGTCGAGCTCGCCCTCCCGGTAGGTCCCCGGCAGCTGCCGCGCGGCAGACCTCGGCCGCGCCCTCGACGAGGTCGGCGACCTGCTCGAGGTCGATCTCGTTCGCGGCGACGTAGTCGAGGAGGAAGAGCGGCTCCGCGCCGGTCGTGAGCACGTCGTTGATGCAGTGCGCGGCCAGATCGGCCCCGCACGCGCGGAGGGCGCCTCGGTCGCGCGCCAGCATCAGCTTCGTGCCGACGCCGTCCGTCGAGGCGGCGAGGAGCCGCCGCTCGTCCAGCGGATGGAGGCCCGCGAAGGCACCGAACCCGCGTGCGCCCGTCGACTCGACCGCCGCCCGCAGGCGCTCGACGACGTCCTCGGCCCTGGCGAGCGACACGCCCGCGCTCTCGTACGTCGGCGTCAAGATGCGCAGTCTACGACCGTGCCCCGACAGGAGACTCCCACCGATCACCTGCGGGCGCTCGCCCGCCGGATCGGCGACGTCGTCGTCGACGATGTCGCCCCGCGCTCCGTCCTGCTGACCGGCTCCGCCGCCACCGGCGAGGCCGACTTCTACTCGGACGTCGACCTGATCATCTACTGCGACGAGCTGCCGACGGAGGAGCGCATCGGGGCCGTCGTCGAGCGTGTCGGAGGCGTGGACCGGAAGCTGATCTACCCGCGGACGGAGGACGAGCACGGCGAGAGCTTCGAGCTCGGCGGGATCCAGTGCCAGCTCGCGTTCGTGACCGTCCGCTGCGCCGACGGAGAGCTCGAGCGCGTCCTCGCCGGCGAGGAGCTCGAGTCGCCGCTCCAGAAGGCCGTCGAGGGAATCCTGGACGGGACTCCGCTCCACGGGCCGGAGCTGATCCGGAGCTGGCGGGCGCGCGCGGCGGACTACCCCGACTCGCTGCGGCGCGCGATGATCGAGCG
>VAXK01000170.1 GCA_005885565.1 Actinomycetota bacterium | reverse complement strand
AATCACGCGGAGCTACTGGCCCGGCGCCTTCCTCTACGGGACCGCGACCGCCGTCGCCTTCTGGAGCGCGACTGCGAGCGTCGTCCTCTACGCGTTGCTTGCGCTCTTCTACGTGCTCTCGAGCTCCCTGTGGTCGGGATCAGCCTCCTGACCCTCGTCCCCGGGGTCGTCGGGGGGTCGGAGACGTACGCGCGGGAGCTCGTCCGGGCCCTCGCGCGGATCGGCGAGCTCGACTACCGCGTCTACGTGCCGAGGATTGCGGCGGACGCGGCGGACGGATTGCCTTCCCGCGTCGTCGGCGCATATCCGGCGGGGCGCTCGATGCCGCGGCGCACCGCGGCGATGGCCTACGCGGCCGCGGCTCCGTGGCCGGTGCGCCGCCGGCTCGAGCTCGACCGCCTCGACGCGATCCACTTCCCCTTGAGCGTGATGCTGCCGCCGGTCTCGCGGCCGCCGGCCGCGACGACGGTGCTCGACGTCCAGCACGAGCTCTACCCGCGCTTCTTCTCGCGCGCCGAGCTGGCCTACCGCCGCCTCGTCTACGGCTGGACGGTCCGGCGGAGCCGGATCGTGATCACGATCTCGGAGCACGCGCGGCAGGGCCTGGTCGAGCGGCTCGGCCTCGACCCGGCGCGCGTGCGCGCGATCCACCTCGGGATCGACCACGACCGATTCCGGCCGGGCGACGAGGGGCGCGAGGACTTCCTCCTCTATCCCGCGCTCGGCTGGCCGCACAAGAACCACGCGCGCCTCTTCGAGGCGTTCGCCCTCCTGCGCGCGCGGCGTCCGGGCCTGCGGCTCGTCCTGACCGGCTACGAGGGGACTGTCCCCGACGGTGCCGAGGCGCGCGGCCGCGTGCCGGCGGACGAGCTGGTGCGGCTGTACCGCCGCGCGGCGGCGCTCGTCTTCCCGAGCCTCTACGAGGGCTTCGGCCAGCCGCCGCTCGAGGCGATGGCGTGCGGCTGCCCGGTCGCGTGCTCGAACGCCGCGTCGCTGCCGGAGGTGGTAGGCGACGCGGCGCGCCTCTTCGACCCGGAGTCACCGGAGGACATGGCCGCAGCGGTCGAAGAGGTGCTGGACAACCAGGGGGAGTGGGCGCGGCGCGGGCTCGAGCGGGCGAAGCTGTTCAGCTGGGACGCGTGCGCTCGGGCGCACGAGGTCGTCTACCGTGAGCTCGTGAGCTAGGCAAGCCGCCAGAAAGCGCTCCTGCAGCGCTTACGAGAACAGTTCCCGGTCTCGGATCTTGCGCGGGTCGGTGTAGTCCTCAGCCCACCAGGGTGTGTCGCCCGGGTTGCGTGGCGGCGGTTTCAGCTCGAGTTTCGCCTTAGCCGTCTTGGCGTCGTTCTGGATCACGCGGAACTCGTAGTGGTCGAACAGGGTAAGGGCCTGGACCGCGTAGGAGACCGCGATTCTGCGGTCGCGGATGCGTACGAGGTTCTCTCCGTTTTTGGCGTCGGCCGCGGTGGAGAAGTTGTATGAGCCGAGGTAGACGCGGGCGGTTGGCTTGTCGAAGTCGATCACCACGAATTTGTGGTGCATGCGGACGCCGCTGCCGCCGGTCGGTTCGGACTTGAAGGGTTCCGGAGCGTTTCGCCCCGTGAGCTGCGAGGGGTAGACGGGTGCGACGGTTCCGTTCGGTGTCTGCAGGTCGAGACCTCCGACCTTACGGTCGGAGATGCCGTAGACGAACAGGCTGGGGTCGTTCATGACCTTCTTGATCGCGTCCTGGATCACACCGGGCGTCTGGTAGAGAAACGCGAGCGAGTAGAGCAGGCTCGAGGTCGTGTCGGAGCTGATGTCGGCGGCGACGGCGCCGAGCTGCGCGTTGGCTGTCGAGTGTGGCGAGAACGCCACCTCGGCGTCGATATCGGCCAGGCCGAGCGGTCTCTGTTCGGCCGAATCGGTAACGACGAACTCCTTCGCTGTGCTGCCGTGGTCCCAGTAGTTGTCGAACGCGGCGGCGAACGGCCCGATCGCGTCCTTGCCGCGGACGACGACGGCGTTGTTCGACTGCACGAAGAACCCCCGCCAGGACATGTTGGTGGAGCCGCAGACGGCGGCCTGGACAGTCGGCCCGTCGACAACGATCGTCTTGTTGTGCTGCAGGTTGCCCACGTGCTGGCGCTTCACCTCCGCGCCGATATCCGGTCCGGCGAGAATCGCGGCCGCCTGTGACTCGGCCGAGGTCGCGGGTCCGTGACTGCCGGAATCGTCGATGATGATCTTCAGCCTCGAGCCCAGTTGCTTCAGCCGGTCGACGATCTCGGCCAGGTTCAGGTCGTAGGCGACGACACGCACCTGCGCCTGGGCGTCGGCGATCGCCTCGTCGAGCAGATCGAGAATCGCGCGCCTTGCCTCGAACCCCATCCAGTTGTACGCGTCTTGCGCCTTCGGGTGCGAGGGGACGAAGGTGAGGCCGTCGTCGGGTTTCGCCGGTATCAGCGTATTGATCGCCCCGAACTGGCCGTAGTGGTCGACGAACGCCTGCGAAGAAACGAACCCGCGCGTGTAGGCGACGTTCAGCTCGCCCGGGTAGGTCTCGCGGCTCAGCTCGATCTCGACCTGCTGCGCATCGCCGTAGCTGATCACGTCCTGGCTGTTCATGAACACCGGCGTGACGCGGTAGGTGAACGCCCCCGGCAGGTCGGCGTTGAGCGGAAAATGCACCCAGCGGAACTTCTGGATCGGTGAGCGAAGCGTCGACTTCGCATTCGGATCGACCGCACCACCGGGCCCCGGGAAGCTCAGCCGGTTGGTGAGAGCCCACCAGTTTGCGGCGCCCGGCTCCTTGTACTCGATCCCAAAGCCGACAAAGTCATCGGAAGGCTGGCCCTGCTTCCAGTTCATCGCCAACAGCGCCATCCCCTCGCCGCGATGAACTTTCAGCGAAAACAACGCCGCCGCGTTCGTACCCGAAACCTCAAAGTCAGCGCTCATCGCTCTCCCTTGGCAGAGTGAGACAAGCTAACGCACTGCGCTGCGTTTTTCGAGCCGCGCGAGCTCGGCGTCGACGAGCAGCTCGACGAGCTCCTTGAAGCCGACCGTCGGCCGCCAGCCGAGGCGCTCGCGCGCCTTCGCCGGGTTGCCCACCAGGTCGTGGAGCTCCGCCTTCCCGCGCCGCAGCGACTCGTCGATGTGGACGTACTCGCGCCAGTCGAGGCCGACGCGCTCGAACGCGTGCGTGACGAGCTCCTCGACGGTGTGTGACTCGCCGCTCGCGATCACGTAGTCGTCCGGCTCGTCCTGCCCCAGCATGAGCCACATCGCGCGCACGTAGTCGCGGGCGTAGCCCCAGTCGCGGCGCGCGTCGAGGTCGCCGAGCCAGACCTCGGCCCGCTTGCCGAGGCTGATCTCCGCTGCGGCGGCCGCGACCTTGCGGGGGACGAAGTCGAGCGGGCGGCGCGACGATTCGTGGTTGTAGAGGATCCCGCACGACGCATGGAGGCCGTAGCGCGTCCGGTAGCTGCGGGTGATGAAGTGCGCGTACGCCTTCGCGACGCCGTACGGCGTGAGCGGCGAGAGCGGTGTCTTCTCGGTTTGCGGCGACTCGAGCGGCTCGCGGCCGAAGATCTCGCTCGAGGAGGCCTGGTAGAACCGGATCGACTCGTCGACGTGGCGGATCGACTCGAGCAGCGCCGTCGCGCCGACCGCGGCGAACTCCGCCGTCAGCACGGGCTGCTCCCACGAGGCCGGCACGAAGGAGACGGACGCGAGGTTGTAGACCTCGTGCGGGCGGCACTCCTCGAGCGCCTTGACGAGCGAGAGCTGGTCGAGCAGGTCGGCCTGGATCAGCTCGATCCGCTCGCGGATCGCGGCGAGGTTCTCGTAGCTCGAGGGGGCGCGGCGGACGACGCCGAAGACCTCGTAGCCCTCGCCGAGGAGAAGCTCGGCGAGCAGCGAGCCGTCCTGCCCGCCGATGCCGGTGATGAGGACTCGGCGCGCGGCCATGCGGCGCGATGATACTGAGCGGCCTTGACGCGACTCACCGACGACCTGCGCGCCTCGCCGCCCGGCTTGCACGGAGCCGGGGACGAGTACTGGGGCCTCGCGTGGGCGGCGCTCGGCTGGCTGGAGGAGAACGTGACGGAGGGGATGGCGACATTGGAGACCGGGTCGGGGTCGAGCACGCTGGTCTTCGCCTCGGCGCGTGCCGAGCATGAGGCGGTGACCCCGGATTCCGCCGAGGAGGCGCGGGTCCGCCGCGAGTGTGAGCGGCGCGGCATCGACAGCTCGTCCGTTCGGTTCCGGATCGGCCCGTCGCACGAGGTGCTGCCGCAGCTCGAGGCCCGCCCGCTCGATCTCGTCCTGCTCGACGGCGCGCACGGCTTCCCCTATCCGGTGCTCGATTGGTGGCACGTGGCGCCGCACGTGCGCGTCGGCGGGGTCGTGCTGCTGGACGACGCCTACATGCCGCCGGTGCGGGTGCTCGTCGATGCACTACGGGAACAGCCTGGGTGGGAGGTCGCGGCGGCCGTGAGCCTACCGCCGTTCGACTGGCGCGGCGAGCCGATCGGCGGCCGGATGAGCTTCCGCTACCTCCCGCCGGCGCGGCGAGTGGGAGCTTCGCTACGCCACCGGGCCTTCTCTACGGCGCTGGGTCTTCGGGTCGTCGCCCTGGCGCGCCGCCGGTCGGCGCTCCGCTGGCGCAAGCGCGGCTAGGCCGGTTCAGCCGGCGAAACCGTCCGCGGCGGACAGGGGAGTGGGACGTGTCCGAGGCGGAGCCGCCGACCGCGGCAGTTTGCAGCGCGGATGTCCCTTTCAGCCGCGCCGGTTACCAACACACAGGGGTCTGACCCCACCGTAGACCTTTCTAGACACGGCCGCGATGGTCAGTGCAGGGCGCGCACGTAGCTCCACGCCTCTCGGAGGCCGCGCGGACGGAGCGCCGCTAGCAGCGCCGCATACGCGACGAGGCCCAGCCCGGCTCCGGCGAACCCGCCGAGGAGCGAGGCGAGGCCGAACGCGATCGTGGCAAGCGCGGCGACCTGCAGCGAAAGCCGTCCGAGCTCGACGACCGTTCGCCACAGCACATCGCCCGAGACCGAGACGAGGAGCGCCGCCAGCACGAGAGCCGTCGACAGGGCCAGCGCGCCGGCGATCCCCGCGAGGCCGGCGAGCTCCCGACCCACGAGGACGATCGGAACGCTCACCGCGAGCCCGCCAACCGCGATCGCAACCAGACCTCGGGAGCGCTCGAGGACGAACAGCAGCGGGAACGTCAACGTGTAGGCGACGGTCACGACCATCCACGGCGCGAGGTAGGCCACGAGCCGTCCGAGCTCCCTTCCGACCTCGCCGCCGTACGCGCCGCCGAGGATCGGCCCGACGACCCTCCCGCCGGCGAGCGCGAAGACGCCTGCGGCCGCGGCGATAAGCGCCAGCGAGAGCCACGAGGAGTGGACGACGTGGGTGACCGCCTCCTCGACATTGATCCCTCGGCGCGTGAGCGGTGCCGACGAGATGAGCGCCACCGATGAGGCCGTCGCGACCACGAGCACGGCCGCGATCAGGTACGCGTAGTTGAGGCTGGTCGCCTTCCCCGCCCCGAGCCCGCCGGCAAACCGGAGCGCGACGACGTACATCGCCTGGAGCGCGATCGGGACCGCGGCGCCCGTCGCGAGCCGCCCGAGCCGTTGCAGCGACCGGCCGCGCGCGCGCATCCCCGTGAGCACGCCCAATCGGCCCAGCGCCACCAGCGGAATCCCTGCGGTCACGACGCCGTTCGCCGTGATCGCCCAGGCGAGCGAAACCTCGCCATGATCGTGGAGCGCCGCGAAGAGGACGAGCGCGAGCACCGCGCCCACCGAATAAGCGAAGGCCGCCACCTCGTAGCTGTCGCGAGCGGCGAGAGCGCTGGCGGCGAGCGCCGCGACGAGCTGGAGGAAGCCGGCAGCGACGAGCCACGGCAGTGCGCGGGACGCCACGTCCGCCGATGCAGGATGCGCAGTCAGAGCGCGTCCGAGCGGTCCGGCGAGCGCGACGACCATGCCCACGGCAACGACTCCCGCGCCCGCGAGCGCGAGCAGGTACGCGCGCGTCTCGGAACCGAGCGCCGCGGCTTCGCGCGTCAGCTGAGGCAGCACGACGGTCCGGAACGACTGGGCCGCGATCGCGAGAACGAGGTACACGCCGTAGGCCACGAAGAGCCCGTCGGTTCGTTCGTTCCGCCCGAAGAGGTGCGCGAGCAGGATCCCCGCGCCTGCCGCCGAGCCTGCGACTGCAAGCGACGAGAGCGCCGTGAGCGCCCCGCTCCTAACAGCGCTCTTACGAGTGGCGGGCATACTCTCCGTCGCCCCGGGCGGGCATCCTTCCACTATGAACGTGCCGAACCACGACTCGCCTTGGACCGACGACGCGCTCGCCGCCCTGCGCCGCGACTTCGGCGAGATCTTCGGCGGCCGCACCGTCCTCGTCACCGGCGCCGACGGCTTCATGGGCTCGCACCTGACCGAGGCGCTCGTTCATCTCGAGGCCCGGCTGCACGCCTTCGTGCGCGCCACCTCGAGCGGCGCTCTGAACAACATCCGGCACCTGCGCGACCGCATGAAGGTTCACTTCGCCGACCTCACCGACCGCACCTCCGTCGACTACCTGATCCGCGAGCTGCGGGACACGGCGCCCGACCGGCCCTACGTCTTCCACCTCGGCGCCCAGGCCCATGTGGGCGAGTCGTGGCACCGGCCCTACGAGACGGTGATGGCGAACACGGTCGGGACGCTGAACCTGCTCCAGTCGGTCGTCGACTACGGCCTCGAGCTGGAGAAGTTCGACACCGCCGGCACCTCCGAGGAGTACGGCAACGTGCGCGAGGCGGTGGCGCACCACCACGACTTCGACGAGGCGGGCAGCCTGATCCTCCACGAGCGCTCGCCGATCAACCCGAAGTCGATCTACGCGACCTCGAAGGTCGCCGCCGACTTCCTGACCATGAACTACCACGACGCCTTCGCTCTGCCCGGCGTCGTAACGCGGATGTTCAACAACTACGGGCCGCGCCAGAACCCGCGCTACGTGACCGGCACGATCATCACGCAGGCCCTCGCGCGCGAGACCGTCGAGCTGGGCGCCCTCGAGCCGCTCCGCGACTTCTGCTTCTGCACCGACGGCGTGCGGGGCCACCTCACCGTCGCGGCGCACGGCATCCCCGGCGACGTCTACGTCTACGGCCAGGGCCGCAACATCTCGATGGGCGACTGGGCGCAGCTGATCCTGCGCGTCGGCGAGGAGCAGGGCCACTGGCCGGCGGGCCGCGAGATCGTCACGACGCCCGAGCGCCTGCGCCCCGGCGTCACCGACGTGATGGCGCTCCGCGTCGGCTACGAGAAGCTCGGCCGCGAGACCGGCTGGGAGCCGCTCGTCTCCTGGGAGGAGGGCATCGCGAGCACGATCGCCTGGTACGCGGCGAACCGCGACAAGTGGATCGGCCGCGTCGACTGGCTCGCGAGCGCGCAGCAGAGCGCCCCGGTCAAGTGAGCCGGATCCTGGTCACCGGCGGGGGCGGGTTCCTCGGGTCGCACCTCGTCGAGCGGCTCGAGCGCGACGGTCACGACGTCGTCGCCGCGCGCAGCGCCGAGTACGACCTGACCCGCGTCGAGGACGCCGAGCGGATGTTCCGCGACGCCGGCGCGGAGCTCGTCTTCCACCTCGCCGCCGAGGTCGGCGGGATCGGCGCGAACCGCGCGAATCCCGGCCGCTTCTGGTTCGCGAACCTCCAGATGGGCCTGAACGTGCTCGAGCAGGCGCGACTGCAGGAGACGCCGAAGCTCGTCCTCCTCGGTACCGTCTGCGCCTACCCGAAGCTCACGCCGGTGCCCTTCCACGAGGACGACCTCTGGGACGGCTACCCGGAGGAGACGAACGCGCCGTACGGCATCGCGAAGAAGTCGCTCCTCGTCGGCGCGCAGGCCTACCGCGAGCAGTACGGCCTGAGCTCGATCTTCGTCCTGCCGACGAACCTGTACGGCCCGCGCGACAACTTCGACCTCGAGACGTCGCACGTCATCCCGGCGCTGATCCGCAAGATGCTGGAGTCGCCCGACGAGGTCGTGCTCTGGGGCGACGGCTCGCCGACGCGCGAGTACCTGTACGTCGAGGACGCGGCCGAGGGCCTGGCGCTCGCCGCCGAGCGCTACGACGGCCTCGAGCCCGTGAACCTCGGGACCGGCGTCGAGACCTCGATCCGCGAGACGGCGGAGATCGTGGCGGAGGCGGTCGGCTTCGAGGGCCGCATCACCTGGGACACGTCGATGCCGAACGGCCAGCCGCGTCGCTCGCTCGATGCCTCGCGCGCCGAGCACCTCTTCGGGTTCCGTGCGCGGACGCCGCTCCGCGAAGGGATCGCGCGCACCGTCGCCTGGTATCGCGCAGCGGCCCCGTCGTACGCGCCGCGCTAAGGGCCGCTCACCTCCATAAGGCCGTGTGCTGCCGCCTATCGGCAAGCGATTGTTTAGCTTCTGTTGCCGAGAGGTACTTGAGGATCAGCTACGGGAAAGGGGGTTCTGATGGAGGCGCTCGAAGAACGCGCCGCGCACTCCGTCCACGATCGGCGTTCGTTTCTCGGGAAGCTCGGCAAGACGCTTGCGGTCGGACTGGGGTTCGGCCTCGTGACGAGCGCGGGCGCAGCAGCAAGGACCGATGCTTGCGCGATCTACTGCTCGCCCGTCGGGAGCAGCTGTAGCACCGCCTGCTGCGACAACCCGCCGTGCTCGACGAACCTGTTCCACTGCACGACGCTGTGTGGGTACGACTACTACCAATGCATGAGCCACGCGTGCAGCGGATTCTGCTTCTCCCCGAACGCCTGCTGATTCGACGGCCGCGAGCCGTGCGACCATCGCCGGCTCGTGGCCTGTCGCTTCGCGTCGCTCGCCGCCGGCGCCGGTTGCCTCGCCGACATCGCTCGACATTGCCTGAACTCGCTGCGGAGGCCCGGGTCCTCCGCAGCGACCGCGACTAGCAGCAGGGACCGCCGCCGCAGCAATCGTCGCAACAGCTCATCGCGTCACCTCCTTCTCCGAAGGGTTTCGACGATGATACATTGATCGACGTCGATGCAAGCCCTACCCGTCCTCCAGCCGATCTGCTGCGGCCCCGAGACACCGCCTCTGCCCGAGGAGGCGCGCGAGGAGCTCGCGGTTCGGTTCAAGGCGCTCGCCGATCCGACGCGCGTCGCGATCGTCAACCGGCTCGCGGCCGCGGACGAGGTCTGCGTGTGCGACCTCAACTCGGCGTTCGCACTCTCGCAGCCGACGATCTCGCACCATCTGAAGATCCTCCGCGAGGCCGGGCTGGTGGAGTCGAGCCGGCGCGGCACCTGGGCGTACTACCGGCTCGTGCCCGAGGCGATCGAGTCGCTGCGCGGAGCGCTCGGCGGATGACGAACGTCCTCTTCGTCTGCGTCCGGAACGCCGGCCGCTCGCAGATGGCACAGGCGTTCTACGGGCGGCGCGGCGGCTACGCGCGCTCGGCGGGCTCGGCTCCGGCCGACGAGGTGCATCCGGTCGTCGTCGAGGCGATGGCCGAGGTGGGCGTCGACCTCGACGGCCGTGTCCCGCACCGGCTCGACCGCGACGACGTCGAGTGGGCCGACCTCGTCGTGACGATGGGGTGCGGCGACGCGTGCCCCGTCCTTCCGGGCAAGCGGTACGTCGACTGGAACCTTCCCGATCCCGCCGGGGTCTGCCTCACCGACGCGCGCGAGATCCGCGACGAGATCGCGCGCCGCGTCGCCGACCTGCCTCTCTAGCCGGCCGAGACGAGCGCGACGCCGGCCAGCGTGACGACGACGCCCGCCTCCTGCGTGCGCTGGACTCGCTCACGGAGCGCCATCCGGGCGAGGAGCACCGTCACGACCGGGTAGAGCGACGCCAGCACGGAGACGACGCTGAGCAGGCCGTGCTCCTGCGACGCGGCGGCGAAGAGCACGTTGCCGCCGGTGTCGAAGACGCCGATCGCGGCGAGCACGGGCAGGTGCGGCCGGATCCCGCGCGGGCGGCGGCGCAGCGCGAGCACGGCGAGCCAGACGAGCGAGGTCGAGGTCGAGCGGAAGACGAGCGAGGCCCAGAGGAAGTCGTCGTGGCTCGCGGTGTGCATCGGCACGTAGTACCCGCCGAAGGCGACGAGCGTCAGCGCCGCCCAGCCGACGCCCGCGGCGACCCGCGTCCGGCCCGGAGTCCGCTCCCACGACGTCGCGACCACGCCGCCGAGCACGAGCACGAAGCCGAGCTCCTGCAGCGTGCTCGGGTGCTCGCCTCGCGCCAGACCCCAGATGACGGGCACGGCGGCGGCGGTGCCGGCGATCGGCGCGACGACCGAGATCGCTCCGGCCGCCATCCCACGGTAGAAGGCGACCAGGCCCGACGTCCCGAAGGCCGCCGCGAGGCACGCCCAGAGGACGGCAGGCCCGGGCGGCCCGTGGCCGCGGATCGCGACCGCGACGACAAGCACGGAGAGCCCCACCGGCTGCGAGGTCGCCAGCACCGAGAGCGCGGGCAGGACGCGCGCCTTGACGCCGCCGCAGAAGTCGCCGAAGCCCCAGGCGACGCTGGCCGCGAGGGCGAGAAGAGGCGCGATCAGAGCTCGGGGACCGGCCGCGTGGCTGCGGCTGCGTCGAGCGAGTTCGCGTGGTAGAGCACGACAGCCTCGGCCGTCCGTGCGGCGCGGGCGTCGTGGTGCGATGCGACGGCGTGGACGAGCTCGGCCAGCACGCCCGATTCGAGCCCACCGGCTTGTTCCTCGACCAGCCGGACACCGAGGTGGACGTGCCCGAGCAGGCGGCCCTCGGCGGACGGGGCGAAGCTCGGCGGCGGCCCCAGCTCGACCGTCCGTCCGGCGTCGTGGACGAGCGCGGCGGCGAGCAGGAGGTCGGTACGGAGCCGCGGATGGAGCTGCGCAACGTCCCGGCAGATCGTCGCCACGCCGACCGTGTGCTCGAGCAGCCCGCCCGCGTACGAGTGGTGCGCGTCGGGTGTGGCGGGGTACGACCGCAGCTCCGCCACGCCCAGCACCCGTTCGACGACGGCCCGCAGCGGGGCGTGCGAGATCTCGGCGGTGAGGAACTCGAGGAAGCCCTGAAGCTCGTCGGCGTCGCGCCGCATCGCGGGCGCGAGCGTCGCCGGGTCGGCCTCCGGCGCGGACTCGATCGAGCGGACCGCGACCTGGAGGCGGTCGCGGAAGCGCTCCACCCGTCCGAGCACGCGCACCGCGTCGCCCTCGGCGAAGCGGCCGTCGAGGAGCTCCACGTCCTGCCAGACGCGCGCGTCGATGCGACCGCTCGGGTCGACGAGCTCGAGCGCGAGGTAGGGCGTCCCGCCCTTCGTCCGCAGCCGCTGCTTGCGCGCGACGCCGAACACGCCCTCGACCACCCGGTCCTCGGCGAGCTCGACGATCGTCGTCACAAAGTCGATCCTAGTAGGGTCGGCGGTGGTGGAGCGCTGGCTCGAGACGTGCCGCGCCGCGGCCGAGGACGTGCGCCTCGTGCTCGCCGAGCTGAAGGGACGGGCCGCGCGCGAGCCGGTCGTCGGCGCGGGCGAGGGCGGCGACGACACGACCGCGATCGACGCTGCGGCCGAGGCGGCGATCGTGCGGCGGCTGGAGCAGACGGGCGAGGACTTCCTGCTCGTCTCCGAGGAGCTCGGCGAGCGGCGCTTCGGCGCCGGCGGGCCGCGCCGCGTCGTCGTCGATCCGATCGACGGCTCGCTGAACGCAAAGCGCGGCCTCCCCCACTTCTGCCTCTCGATCGCGGTCGCGGACGGCGGCACGATGGCCGACGTCGAGCTCGCGTACCTCTACGACTTCGGCTCCGGCGAGGAGTGGACGGCCCGGCGCGGCGGAGGCGCGTCCGTCGACGGCCGGCCGCTCGGGGCCGACCTTCCGAAGGACGAGATCGAGACGCTTGCCTTCGAGGCGACGCTCACCTCGCTCGTCGCCGAGCACGCCGCGGGCGTCGTCGGGCTCGCGTATCGCCTGCGGATCATGGGCTCGCTCGCGCTCGCCCTCTGCAACCTCGCCGACGGCCGGCTCGACGGCGTCTGCTCGCTCAAGCCGGCGCGCGCGGTCGACATCGCGGCTGCGCAGCTCCTCGTCCGCGAGCGCGGCCTCGCGATCGAGCTCGTCGAGACACCGCCCTTCGACGCCGCGCCGCTCGACCTCGGCGCGCGTTCGCGCGTCGTGGCAGCGGGTACGCCGGAGCTGTGCCGAAAGCTCGCGGCGGCGCTGTCCGCATAGGTTGTAGCGGCTGGAACTACAAGCACTGGCGGGAGATCTTCTATCCGAAGGGGCTCCCGCCTCGGCGCTGGCTCGAGCGCTACGCCGAGGTCTTCGACACCGTCGAGATCAACAACACCTTCTACCGGCTGCCGCGCGTCGAGGCGGTCGCGCGCTGGGTGGCGGAGAGCCCGCCGGGCTTCCTCTTCGCCGTGAAGATGAGCCGCTACGTCACGCACATCAAGCGGCTCACCGAGATGCCGGCGTCGATCGACCTTTTCTACGAGCGGATCGCGCCGCTCGCCCGCTCGCCGAAGATGGGGCCGGTCCTCTGGCAGCTCCCCGCCAACTTCCACCGCGACGACGAGCGGCTCGCCGGCGCGCTCGCCGTGCTCCCGCCCGGCCGCCACTGCTTCGAGTTCCGCCACGAGAGCTGGTTCTGCGCCGAGGTGTACGAGCTCCTGCGCGCCCACGACACCGCGCTCGTCATCGGCGACGACCCGCGACGACCCTTTCAGACGCTCGAGCTGACCGCCGACTGGACGTTCCTGCGCTTCCACTCCGGGAGCGACGGCGGCAACTACACCGAAGAGGAGCTCGAGCGGTGGGCGCGCCGCATCGAAGAGTGGCGCGAGCGCGTCGACGTCTACGCCTACTTCAACAACGACTGGGAGGGGTACGCGCTGCGGAACGCGACGTGGCTCAAGGAGCGGCTCCTAGGATGAATCCGTGCGGCTGCGGATCGCTGCACCTCTCGTCCTCGTCGCGCTCGCGGGTTGCGGCGGCTCGCACTCGACCGCGAGGGCGCATCGCGCGACCTTCCCGTTCCGCGCCGTCCTCCACGCGCCGACGCACACGCCGAAGGCCGGCAAGCCGTGGCTCTACAGCGTCCGCGTCACCGACCCGCAGGGGCGGCCGATTCGCGCGCGGATCACGATGCGGGTGCTCTTCGGCGGGATCCCCGTCGGCAAGGTCGACTCCGGCAAGACGTTCTCGTTCGTCGGCACCTGGCGCGAGCCCAAGAAGGAGCCGCTGATCTGGCCCGCCCGCTCGCGGGGACACACGCTCACCTTCGCGGCGATCGTGACCGCGCGTGGCGCGACGAAGCGGCTCGACTACGCGATCACGGTGAAGTGAGCGGCGTCGAGCTCACGGTCGAGCGGGTGCGGAAGACGTACGAGGACGGCCGCGTCGTCGCGCTCGACGAGGTCTCGCTCGAAGCCGCCGCAGGCGAGTTCGTCGCCGTCACCGGGCCGTCGGGCTGCGGCAAGAGCACCCTGCTGAACCTCGTCGGCGCCCTCGACCGGCCCGACTCCGGCGCGATCTGGGTGGGCGGCGAGCGGGTCGACGGGCTGCGCGACCCCGCCGAGTACCGAGCCGCGACCGTCGGCTTCGTCTTCCAGTTCCACAACCTCGTTCCCGTGCTCTCGGCCGCCGAGAACGTGCAGGTGCCGATGATGGGGCGCGGCCGGGGACGTGTCGAGCGCGTACGGCGGGCACGCGAGCTCCTCGACGAGGTCGGGCTCGCGCACCGCGCGGCGAGCCGGCCGCCGACCCTCTCGGGCGGGGAGCGCCAGCGCGTCGCGCTCGCCCGCGCGCTCGCGAACGAGCCGCGGCTCCTCCTCGCCGACGAGCCGACAGGCGCGCTCGACTCCGAGACCGCCGCGCAGGTGCTCGCGCTCGTCCGGCGGCTCCAGGCCGACCACGGCACAACCGTCCTCCTCGTCACCAACGACGACGCGGCCGCCGCGGCCGCGGACCGACGCATCCGGATGCGTGACGGCCGCCTCCTCCGAGCGGGGCGGATCACCGCCTAAGCCGAATTGGAGACGACTAGCCGCAGCCCCGCGTCGTACTCGGCGAACTTGCGCAGACGACCGTGCCGAGCGTCCCACGTGCCGTCTCGGAGGTCGCGTTCGACCGCCGCGACGACGCGGTCGACGACCTCCGGCGGCATGCGCGCGAAGCCGGAGGTCGAGCTGCGCGCCCGAGTGTCGAGCACTCGCT
>VAXK01000169.1 GCA_005885565.1 Actinomycetota bacterium | reverse complement strand
CCGGACTCGGCGACGCCGCTCTCCGCCCTGCGGATGGCCGAGCTCGCGGGCGAGGTCGGCTTCCCGCCGGGGGCGATCAACATCGTCCCCGGCCCGGGCACGACGGTGGGCGCGCACCTCGTCCGCCACCCTGGCGTCGACAAGATCGCCTTTACGGGCTCGACCGCCACGGGCGCCGAGATCATGCGGATGGCCTCCGAGCCGATCAAGCGGATCACCCTCGAGCTCGGCGGCAAGAGCCCGAACGTCGTCTTCGCCGACGCCGAGCTCGACGACGCGATCCCGAGCGCGGTCTGGTCGATCTACTACTCGGCCGGCCAGAGCTGCGAGGCGCGGTCGCGCGTCCTCGTCGAGGCGCCGCTCTACGACGACTTCGTGGCGAAGTTCTCCGAGCTCGCCGGGAAGATCCGTGTCGGCGACCCGCTCGACCCCGAGACGCAGATGGGCTCGCTCATCTCGTCCGAGCACCGCGACAAGGTGCACGGCTTCGTCGAGCTCGGTCGCGAGGAGGGCGCGGAGGTCGTTACGGGCGGCGAGCCCGGCGACGGCAAGGGCGCGTTCTACCCGCCGACGGTGCTCGCGAAGGTCGAGAACCGGATGGCCGTCGCGCAGGAGGAGATCTTCGGCCCGGTCGTCACCGTGATCCCGTTCGAGGACGAGAAGGACGCGATCCGGCTCGCGAACGACGTGCAGTACGGGCTGATGGCGACCGTCTGGACGGGCGACGCGGCGCGCGGCCACCGGGTCGCCGCGCGCATCAAGGCGGGCACGGTCGGCGTGAACATGCCGTACACCGCGTTCCCGGGGATCCCGTTCGGCGGCTACAAGCAGTCGGGCTTCGGCCGCGAGCTCGGGCTCGAGACGCTCGAGCTCTATCTCGAGACGAAGAGCGTCCTCGTCTCGACGAGCGCTCGGCCCTTCAACCCATTCGGGCTGTAGCGCGCGCTCGGCATCGACCAGTGCTTCCGGTGCGCCGATTCGTCCAGTTCCCGCACCCAGGCCAGGAGGGCGGCCCTGAGCGGACGGCTTGGCCGCGCGGTGACACGCCACACGTCCGCAAGGTCATGGTCTGCTCCGGGACATACCGGACAGCTCTCGATTCGCGAGAGCTCGATGGCGAGATCGTGTTCTGGGGTGAGTGGGAGGCGGCATCGCGCGTGGACCGCGAAGGTGGCCTCAACGCTCATCGTCCTCTCGCCCCAACTCCCAGCCAACGGCCTCGTGGCGTGCCGCAGAACACGGACCCGTTCGTCTTCGGCGATCAGTTTCTGTACACGTTCTGCAGGCAGACGCCACGGGCAAAAAAGGTGCACTCTCTTGCGCCCGGCTCGGTGATCGTCTTCGGCTCGGTCCTGCGCCATCGGTTCGTGTGCGACACGGTTCTGGTCGTCGCAGAGGCGCTCTCCCATACGCGCTCAAACTGGCGCGCCGTGGTCGAGGAGAAGGTGCCGAAGGAATTCGCACTCACGACCTTGGAGCCGATGTACGCATGGCGGCCTTCAAACGATCGGAGGTTCACGCTCTATTTGGGCGCCACCCCAGAGAGGCCGATCGAAGGCATGTTCTCGTTTGTCCCGTGTCGGGCGGCAGGGAAAGGGAGGTTCGAGCGACCGTCAGTTGACGCAGTGCCGGGGCTGCCCGCGGCGAACCGGCAGGCCATCTCCTTCAACGATTGGATCACGCCAACCGAGGTCGCGGATCGGTGGCGGCAGCTGGCCGAAACCGTGCTCGCCCAAGGCCTCGCCCTCGGCACGCGGATCGAGCTGCCCAAGCCAGCTTGACGCATTCTTGACGGCACACAAGCGTGCGCTACCCGCGGATCCGGGGCGGGCTCGTCGTTCGCTCCGTGAGCCTCGTCTTCGGGCTCCTCCTGTACGCGGCCGCGATCGTGCTCATGCTCGAGTCTCGGCTTGGGCTCTCGCCGTGGGACGTGCTGCACCAGGGGATCGCGCGCCACACGCCGTTTACCTTCGGCCTCGCGAGCGTCGTCGGCGGCGTCGGGTACTCCTGGTCGCGTG
This sequence comes from Actinomycetota bacterium, assembly GCA_005885565.1. Lineage (GTDB taxonomy): Bacteria > Actinomycetota > Thermoleophilia > Gaiellales > Gaiellaceae > AC-50. Next base: position 15,840 of record VAXK01000169.1, on the reverse strand, counting down.
GGCGCTCGGCGGCCGGCCGGGGATCGGGACGCTCGCGAATGCGACGCTGATCGGCCTTTATATCGAGGGTCTGACCTCGATCCATTGGGTCGGCGAGCTCGCACTCGAGCCTTGCCCTTCGCGTGTTGTTGCTCGTCGTGGGGATCGCGCTCGCCGGACCTGCCAGCGCGTTCTACATCGGCGCCGATCTCGGAGCCGGTCCGCGGGACACGCTGATGCTCGTCGGCTCGCTCCGGACCGGGAGGCGGATCGGCGTCGTTCAAGCGGGGATCGAGGTGATCGCGCTTGCCGCGGGGATCGCGCTCGGCGGCACGTTCGGCGTCGGCACCGTTGCGTTCGCGCTGCTCGTGGGCCCGGTGGTCGAGCCGGGTTCTGGCTCCTCGCCCGCTCGCCGCTCGCCGCCGACGAGCCGATCGGGCTTCCGGTCGTCATCGGAGAGTGAGGCCGCGCCTAGCGCTCGTCGAAGCGGATCGGCTGCGCGCCCTCCCAGAGGCAGCGGCGGCCGAGCTCGGGCAAGAGCTCGGCTCCTTCCACGACCGTAGCGAAGTAGTTCCCGGCGAGCCTTCCGGCCTTGCTTGCGAAGGCGCAGTGGCCGTACGGGAAGAGGAGCTCCGTCTCGCTGACCCCGCCCGGGTAGAGCAGGAGCTCGCCCGGCGAGGGGTAGGCGGTCGCGTTCTCCGGGCCGATGCCGACGTCGAGCTCGCCGAACGGGATCCAGGTCGCCTCGCCGCTCCAGCGCGCGTGGATCACGCGGCTTTCGAGCGGCAGGAGCCTGCGCAAGGCTGCGACGGTCGCGGGCGCGAGGCCTTCCTCGAGGCGCGCGGCGAAGCGCAGGTCCCCCGCTGCGATTTCCAGCACCTACGTGCTCCTCAGCGACAGCGCCGCGCCGGCGGCGAGAAGTGCCAGCCCGGTGAGCCGCGCCCAGCCGAGCCCGATCCGGTCGGCGCCGAGGAGCCCGAACCGGTCGATCAGCGCCGCCATGACGAGCTGGCCGGCGATGATGATCCCGATCGTGGCTGCCGTCCCGATCCGCGCTCCGGCGAGCGTGATCGTGAAGACGATGAGGAGGCTCATCAGCGCGCCGAGCCAGAGCCACGGCGGCTGCCGCGCGGAGGCGGCGAACCCGTCGAGGCTTCCGCGCAGGGCGAGCAGGATCAGGGTTGCGAGCGCGGCCGAGACGACGGTCGCGAAGGCGAGCGCCTCGACGACGCCTACGCGGTCGCCGAGCCGCGCCATGACGGCGACCTGAACCGAGCCGGCGAAGCCGGCGACGACGCAGAGGGCGGCCGCCGCCGCGCTGCCGTTCATCGCGCCAACCCTACGCCAGGGGTCTGACCCCGGCCATGGCCCACCGAGTCGAGCGCATCTGTGACTTCGCGCGCGATTCGTCACAGGCCGTGGCTCGGCGAGCGGCCTCACCGGCATTTCGGACCTCGCGCTTCGAGGCGTGTCTGGGGTCAGACCCCCGGCTGGCCTAAGCGGACGGCGCCGGGATGGACTCGTCGCTCTGGAACAGGCTGAAGGCGTTGCCCTCGGGGTCCTTGCAGCCCGCGAACCATCCCACTCCAGGGATCGGCTGCTTGTCCTCCGCCTGGCCTCCGAGCTCGCGCACCTTCGCCAGCTCGGCGTCGATGTCGTCGGTCTCGAAGTAGACGATCGGCCCCTGACCGGCGTTCTCGCCCGGGTAGACCGCCCCGCCGGGCTCGCCCTGGAACATCCGGTAGTCGATCCCCTCCATCCCGGAGTCGGCGAACTGCCAGCCGAAGAGCTCCGCATAGAAGCGCTGCGCCCGGTCGGCGTCGCCCGCCGGGAGCTCGATGTGGACGATCTTGCCCGAGCTTGCCATGGGTCGTCTCCTTTCCTCCGTCGCCTCGGGCGAGGCTATACGCTCCGCCGATGATCCGCGTCTTCGTCCTCTACGACCAGGAGCCCGACCAGCTCGCGCAGCGCGAGACACCCGAGGCGACGATCCGGCACGGGCGCATCCCCGGCTCGCCGCAGGGGGAACCGGAGTACCGCTACTACTTCGAGTACGAGTTCGCCGATCGCGACGCGTGGAAGCGGTCGCAGCAGGGGCTCATGGCCGCCGGCGAGGACGCGCAAACGCTCGGCATCGGCTTCAAGGTCTTCTTCGCCGAGGTTGGCTGAGCCCACGCATCCGCGGCCGAGCGCGCCGGACGAGCTCGGCTTCGAGTCGATCGTCTACGAGAAGGCGCCGCCGCGGGCGACGATCACGCTCAACCGGCCGGAGGTGCTGAACGCCTTCGACTTCCGCATGCTGAGGGAGCTCGCGCGCGCGTGCGAGGACGCATCGTGGGACGACGAGATCCGCGTCGTCGTCGTCACCGGCGCGGGGCGCGCGTTCTGCGTCGGCGCCGACCTCAAGTCGTGGGCTGCGGACTACCTCGGCGAGCCGCGCGAGTACTGGAAGTGGTTCGGCGCCTTCAAGGACATGCACGACCGGCTGCGGGAGATCGGCAAGCCGACGATCGCGCGCGTGAACGGGATCGCCGTCGGCGGCGGGAACGAGCTCCAGATGGCCTGCGACCTCGCCGTGATGGTCGAGGACGCCTTCATCCGCCACGTCGGCCTCGAGCACGGCTCCGTGCCCGCGGGCGGCGCGACCCAATGGCTCCCGATCCTCGTCGGCGACCGCCGCGCGCGCGAGATCATCCTCCTCTGCGACGAGATCCCGGCCGCGCAGGCCGCCGATTGGGGGCTCGTGAACCGCGCCGTCCCGGCGGCCGAGCTCGACGCGGTCGTCGACGAGTGGGTCGAGAAGCTTGCGCGCAAGCTCCCGCAGACGACGCGCTATGCGAAGCAGCAGCTCAACTGGTGGCGCGACCTCTCCTGGCACGAGACCGTCGGCCACGCCCGCGACTGGCTCGCGCTCTCGATGCTCGGCGACGAGGCCCAGACGGCGGTACGCAAGTTCCTGGAGCGCGAGTGAGGCGTCGCTTGCGATGCCGCTTCCGGGCGGTGCCGGCTCCGCCGTCTGCGCCGCTGACCTGGGACGCGGGGATCTGACGTGGCCGCGAGGGCCGCCGAGTTCGAGGCGCTCGAGGCCGAATGGGCCGGGATCGTCGAGCGGCGCGACGCCGAGGCGGCGCGCGCATTCCTCGCCGACGACTTCGTGCTCTCGAGCACGGGCGGCGTCGGGCCGAGCGTCCCGAAGGACGAGTGGCTCGCGGCGCTCGACGAGATCGACACGCGCTCGCTCGTCCCGCGCGAGGTCGACGCGCGCGTCTTCGGCGACGTCGCCGTCGTCTCCGCCCGGCTGCGCTGGGACGCGACGCTCCGCGACCAGGACCTCACCGGCGACTACGCGGTCACGGACGTCTTCACGCGGGGCGACGATCGGTGGCTCGCGTCTTGGCGGATCTCGGTGCGCCTGCCGTGAGCGATCTGGTGCGCGTCGAGCGCGACGAGCCGATCGCGGTCTGCCTGCTGAACCGTCCGCAGCAGCTGAACGCCCTCTCGGACGAGCTCATGGACGAGCTCGTGACGGCGCTGCGTGAGCTGGACGCCGACGAGGCGATCCGCTGCATCGTGCTCGGCGGCTCGGAGCGCGCGTTCGCGGCGGGCGCCGACATCGGCGAGCTGGCGCAGTCGACCGCGATCGAGCTCTACTACGCACGCCGCGTCGAGCGCTGGGACGCGATCCGGAACCTCTGGACGCCGCTCGTCGCCGCGGTCTCCGGCTTCTGCCTCGGCGGCGGCTGCGAGCTCGCGATGTCGTGCGACCTGATCGTCGCGTCCGAGACGGCGCGCTTCGGCCAGCCGGAGACCGGCCTCGGGATCATCCCCGGCGCGGGCGGCACGCAGCGGCTGACGCGTGCGGTGGGGAAGGCGCTCGCGATGGACGTCATCCTGAGCGGCCGGCAGCTCGACGCGCGCGAGGCGCTGGCATCGGGTCTCGTCGCCCGCGTGGTCGCGAAGGAGGCATGGCTCGACGAGGCGAAGCGCGTCGCGCGCGAGATCGCGACCAAGGGCCCGGTCGCGACGCGGCTCGCCAAGGAGGCCGTCGACCGCGCGCACGAGACGACCCTCGGCCTCGGCCTGGAGTACGAGCGGCGCGCGCTCTACCTCGCCTTCGCCTCCGAGGACGCGAAGGAGGGTCTCGAGGCCTTCGTCGAGAAGCGGAAGCCCGACTTCAAGGGCCGCTGACGCTCTCGCGCTTCGTCGAGCCGCCGCGCCTTCGCACCGCCGCGGGCGAGGACGTCGACGAGCGGCGGGCGACGTGGCTCGAGCTCTTCTTCGACCTCGTCTTCGTGGCGGCGGTCGGCCAGCTCGCGAACGCGCTCTCCAGCCACCCGACGTTCCCGCGCTTCCTCGGCTTCGTCGCCGTCTTCGTCCCCGTCTGGTGGGCGTGGGCGGGCTTCACCTTCTACGCGAACCGGTTCGACACCGACGACCTGCCCTACCGGCTGCTCACGCTGCTCGGGATGTTCCTCGTCGCGGTGCTCGCGACCACGGTGCGGAGCGTCTTCGACGGGCACTCGAGCGGCTTCGTCGTCGCCTACCTCGGCGTCCGCGTGATCCTACTCGTCCTCTACGAGCGGGCGCGACGGCACGTGCCCGAGGCGCGCCGGCTCACGGCGATCTTCCTCGTCGCCTTCGGGACGGCGACCGGCTTCTGGCTCGGCTCGCTCGCGCTGCCGGCGCCTGCGCGCTACTGGCTGTGGGGCGTCGCGCTCGTGCTCGAGCTCGGCGCGCCGCTCCTCGCGTGGCGGCAGCTGCCAACTGCGCCGATCCACCCGCGGCACATACCGGAGCGGTTCGGCCTGCTGACGCTGATCGTGCTCGGCGAGTCGGTGCTCGGCGTCGTCCTCGGCATCGCGCACGTGCCCTGGGGAGCGGCCTCGGGGGCGGCGGCGGCCGCGGGATTCGTCGCCGCGGCCGCGCTCTGGTGGATCTACTTCGACTTCCTCGACGAGACGACGATCAGCGCGCGCGGGCTCGTGGGCGGCCTGACCTACACGTACATGCACTTCTTCGTCGTGGTCGGCCTGGCCGCGATGGGGGCGGGCGTGAAGCTCGCGATCTTCGCGGCCGGTGGCCAGGGTCGCTACGACGACACGAGCTGGATCCTCTGCGCCGGACTCGCGATGACGATGGTCGGCCTGGCGGCGATCCAGCTCGTCACGCCGCCGGTCCTGCTCGACGCGGACGTCGCGCTCCGGCTCGGGACCGTCGTGGCCGCCCTCGCCCTCGTCCCGTTCGGCCTCTCGCCGCTCGTCGTCGCGCTCGTGCTGGCAGGGTTGCTCGTCGCGCAGGTCGCCTACGAGCTCCTCGAGCACGAGGAGCACGCCGGGGCCGTCAGCCGTCCAGCTCCACGGGTGTGAGCGTGAGCGCGTGCGTGCGGTCGCCGCGGACGACGGTGAGCTCGACGCGGCGGCCGATCAGCTCGGCGACCATGAACCTCTGCAGATCGTCGACGGTCTCGACCGGCGTCCCGTCGACCGCGACGATCATGTCCTCCGGTCGCAGCCCGGCCGCCGCCGCCGGCGAGCCCTCGACGACGTTCACGACCTCGACGCACTCGCGCCGGCCGAGCTCGGCGGCCACGCGGGGCGGGAGCGGCCTCGGGCCACCGGCGATGCCGAGGTACGCGCGCCGGTAGCGGCCCTCGCGCATCAGCGCGCCGACGATCTTCCGCGTCGCCTCGTTGATCGGGACCGCGAGCCCGAGACCGACTCCGGCGACCGCGGTGTTGACGCCGACGACGCGGCCGCGGCCGTCGGCGAGCGCGCCGCCCGAGTTGCCCGGGTTCAGCGCGGCGTCGGTCTGGATCACGTTGTCGACGTAGCGGACGTTCGCGCCCGAGCGCGTCGGCAATGACCGCCCGAGGGCGGAGACGACGCCGGCCGTGACCGAGCCGCCGAAGCCGTGCGGATTCCCGATCGCGACGACGAGCTGGCCGACGCGGAGCCGCTCGGCGTCGCCGAGCTCGGCGGCCACGAGGTCGCGCGCGTCGGCGCGGAGGACGGCGAGGTCGGAGAGCGGGTCGGCACCGACGACGGAGAAGTCGAGCTCGCGGCCGTCGACGAACGACGCGCGGCCCCGGCCGCGCCCGGCGGCGACCACGTGCGCCGAGGTGAGCAGGAAGCCGTCAGGGCTGATGACGACGGCGCTCCCGCCGCCGCCGCGGCGCACCCGCAGGTTCGCGACGGAGGGCGCCAGCCGCTCCGCGACCGCAGTCACGGCACGCGAGTACGCGTCGAGCGCTTCGGCGTCGGAGACCTCGATGGCCATGCGGCGAGCGTAGCTCGCGAACCCGGGGCTCCGTCGGTGTCGATTTCGCCCGGTCCCGTTCGTCGTCATGCTGAACCCGACGAGGAGGTGACCATGAAGTACATGGCCTTGATCTACGGAACCGAGGACGCTTGGAGCGCGCTGTCGGAGGAAGAGCAGCGGAAGGCCACCGAGCGGTACATGGCGCTCTCACGGGAGGCGACCGACGGCGCCGAGCTCCAGGATTCCGACACCGCGACGACGGTTCGCGTTCGGGACGGCGAGACCCTCACCACCGACGGGCCGTTCGCGGAGACGAAGGAGCAGCTCGGCGGCTACTACCTCATCGACTGCGGCAGCCTCGACGAGGCGATCGAGTTCGCGGCGCGGATTCCGGCGGCGGAGCGAGGCGTGGTCGAGGTGAGGCCGGTGGTGGAGCGATAGCAGCGCTCGAGGACCGGACGATCGCCCGCCTCTTCCGCGAGGAGTCGGGGCGGGCGGTCGCGGCGCTCGTGCGGGCGCTCCGCGATGTCGACCTCGCCGAGGACGCGGTGCAGGAGGCCTTCGTCGTCGCCCTCGACCGGTGGCCCCGCGACGGCGTGCCTGCGAACCCCGGCGCGTGGATCGTCGCGGTGGCGCGGAACCGCGCGCTCGACCGGCTCCGGCGCGCGCGGCGCGGCGCGGCGAAGCTCGAGGAGCTCGCGCGGATGCTGCCGGCCGGCGTCGCTCCGGACGAGGAGGACGAGGTGGACGAGATCCCCGACGACCGTCTGAGCCTCGTCTTCATGTGCTGCCACCCGGCGCTCGCGCTCGAGGCGCGGGTCACGCTGACGCTGCGGCTCCTCGGTGGTTTGACGACGGCCGAGATCGCCCGCGCCTTCCTCGTCCCCGAGCCGACGATGGCCCAGCGGCTCGTGCGCGCGAAGCGGAAGATCCGCGCGGCCGCGATTCCGTTCCGCGTGCCGCCCGCGCACCTGCTGCCGGCGCGGCTCGACGGCGTCCTCGCGGTGCTGTACCTCGTCTTCAACGAGGGCTACTCGGCGACGGCGGGCGACTCGCTCGTGCGGCGCGAGCTCGCGGCCGAGGCGATCCGGCTCGGCCGGGTGCTCGTAGCGTTGATGCCGGACGAGGCCGAGGCGATCGGCCTGCTGGCGCTCATGCTGCTCCAGGACTCGCGGCGCGACGCGCGCGTGGACGCGGCCGGCGACCTCGTCTTGCTGGAGCAGCAGGACAGGTCACTCTGGGACGCGGGGGAGATCCGGGAGGGACTGTCCCTCGCCGCGGAGGCGCTGCGGCGCGGCGCGGGCCGGTACGGGCTGCAGGCGGCGATCGCGGGCGAGCACGCGCGGGCGGGGAGCGCCGACGAGACGGACTGGCCGCGGATTACCGAGTTGTACGGACGATTGGCGAGGATCGATCCGAGCCCGGTGGTCGAGCTGAACCGGGCCGTCGCGATCGCGCTCGCCGAGGGACCGGAACGCGGCCTCGAGCTCGTCGACGGGATCGACGGGCTGGAGCGCTACCACCTCTTCCATTCCGCGCGTGCCGACCTGCTCCGGCGGTCGGGACGCCTGGGCGAGGCGGCCGCCGCGTACGGCCGGGCGCTCGAGCTCGCGACGAACCCGGTAGAACGCCGCTTCCTCGAACGGCGCCTGCGCGAGCTGTCGTAGCCGCGTCCCTCCTGTTCGCCGCGGCGATCGACGCTCGGCTGTGGAAGGTGCGAGACTCGAATCGACATGGCCGAGGTGGAGACCAGCCGCGACGGCGGCGTCCTCACGATCACGCTCAACCGGCCCGAGGTGCTGAACGCCTTCGACGCCGCGATGCACCGTGCGCTCCAGGCGGCGTTCAAGGAGGCGCGGGCCGACGACGTGCGCGCGGTGGTCGTGACCGGCGCGGGGCGCGGCTTCTGCGTCGGCCAGGACCTCACCGAGTTCCGCGAGTCGGCGGGGGACATCGGCGAGCGCCTTCGCAGCACGTATCACCCCACGATCCTCGGCCTGCGAAGCCTGGATAAGCCCGTCGTCGCGGCCGTGAACGGCGCCGCTGCGGGCGCCGGCCTCTCGCTCGCGCTCGCGTGCGACCTGCGCCTCGCCGCCGACTCGGCGACCTTCGTGCCCGCCTTCATCAACATCGGCCTCGTCCCGGACTCCGGCGGCTCCTTCTTCGCGGCGCGGCTCCTCGGCTACGCGCGCGCGCTCGAGTGGCTCGCGTCGGGCCGCCGGCTGACCGCCGCCGAGGCGCACGCGTGGGGCCTCGTCTCCGAGGTCGTGGAGGCCGACGCGCTCGCCGAGCGAGCCGCCGCGCTCGCCGCCGAGCTCGCCGCCCTGCCGACCCGCGGAATCGCGCTGACGAAGCGCCTCCTCGAGCACGCGCAGACGGCGACGCTCGAAGAGCAGCTCGAGCGGGAGGCCCAGCTCCAGGCCGCGGCGACGCGCACCGAGGACTTCCGCGAGGGCGTCGCCGCCTTCCTCGAGAAGCGGCCGCCACAGTTCGAGGGCCGCTGACTACCCCTGCGCGCAGACGGAGAGGCCGAGCCGGCGCGCGAGCCCGTTCGCCGTCCGGTTCGCCGCGCTCGCCTCGTTCAGCGCCGTCTGGATCCCGGCGCGGTCGCCCTTCTTCGCCGCGTCGCGGAGCCGTTCCATCGAGCCGACGACGGAGTCGTTCTGGTCGAGCCACTCCTTCGCCGTCTTCTCCTCGTCCTTCGGCGGCCGGAGCGCCCGCAGCTCGTCGTCTCCCTTGCGGGCGAGCGGCAGCGCGCGGTCGACGTAGGCCGGCAGCCCGCTGATCCCGGTCGGCCGCGCGACCGCCTTGAGCTTCGCGTTGTACTTCGTGCAGATCGCGTCGGCCCGCTTCGCGTACTCCGCCTTCGAGAGCCGCCCGCCGCCTCCGCCGCAGCCGGCGGCGAGGCCGGCGACCGCGACCGCGAGCACGACCCGCCGCATCAGAGCGTCTTGAACTGCTCGAACGGCTGACGGCAGCTCGCGCAGTAACGGAGCGACCGACACGGCGTCGGGCCGAACATGTTCTCGAGCCTCGTGTCGGTCGAGCCGCAGTACGGGCAGCGGAAGACCGCGCTCCGCAGCTCGACCAGCGTCGGCGCCCCCGCGGCGCGCGGCGCGGGCGGCGCGAAGCCGGCGGCCCGCAGCTTCTCCCGGCCCTCCGGCGTGATCCGGTCGGTCGACCACGCATCGTCGTTCCGCACGCGGATCTCCGGCTCGACGCCGAGCGCCCGCAGCCGCTCGGCCATCGCGTCCCGCATCACTTCGAGCGCCGGGCAGCCGAGGAACGTCGGCGTGAAGTCGACGCGGACGCGGCCCTCTTGGACGTCCACGTCCCGGACGACGCCCAGGTCGACGAGCGACACCACCGGGATCTCCGGGTCAGGGATCTCCGCGAGCGCGTCCCAGACCTCGGCGGCCGTCACCATGTGGCGCCAGCCACCGATCGGCGCACCGACGTCATCTCCTCCCAGAGCTCCGCGAGCCCGGGCGGTTGCTCGCCGCGGTCGTCGACGAGCGGTCGCAGCTTCTCGAGAGCCTCGAGGAAGCGCGGCTCGTCCTGGAGCCGGTCGAACCACATCTGCGCGTGCATCCGGTGATACGCCTCCTCGCGGTCGATCTTCGCGGCCAGGCCGGCGACCTCCGGATCGTCAGATGCCTTCAGGGCGGCCAGGCGCCGCTCGTCGGCCTGCTCGTACAGGTAGCGCCGCGCGATCGTGCGCGCCCAATCCGGCACGAGGCGCAGCGCGACGAGCGTCGAGCACCGGTACTCGCCCGGAGCCCGATCGAACGCCAGCTCGTCCGCCGTCGTCCCGAGGTCGCGCGCCGCCAGCTCGTAGAGCGCCCGCGCGTGGCCGATCTCGTTCTGCGCGATCGAGGAAAAGGCGACGTCCTCCTCGAGGAGCGGCGCGATCCCCGTCCACTCGGAGTCGCGCCAGCCGACGACGAGCTCGTCGTCAGCCGCTTCGAGCAGCTGCTCGTTCACGTGCTTCCTTCAGCTTCGCCTTCAGCGAGTAGCCGTCGACGCGGTGGTAGGTGCGGCCGAGCTCGTCCACGAAGTCGTCGAGCTCGTCGATCGCGTCGCGCGGGACGAGCCACAACGCCGTCGACTCCTGCCGCCGGCCGTACTGCTCGCGCGCGTACACCTCGGCGAACTCGAGGTTCGGAGCCCCGATCGAGCCGGCGTGCTGGAACGCCTGGCCCTTCCGCTCCTGTCGAAAGACCTCGTAGATCACGCCGCTTCCGCCAACACCACCTGCCGAACCCACGCCGACCTCTCGCGGGCGCGGCGGCGCAGGTCGAGCCGGTCGGCGGTGCGCGGGCCGTGTCCCGTGACGACATACCTCAGCTCGTCCCAGTCCGGTTCGGTGTACTCCCATACGCCGTCGTCTCGCTTACGGAGCTTCGGGTCGGGCACCTCCAGCCCGAGCTCCCAGATCTGCGGCACGTAGCCGTCGAGGAACTGCTGGCGCGCCTCCTCGTTGCCCTGGCTCTTGATCCGCCAGACGAACATCGGGTCGTCCTCGCGCGGGATCGGGTTGCCGTGGAACTGCATCAGCGGGCCCCACCACCGCGTGAGCGCCTCCTGGACGAGCTCGCGCTGCTCGTCGGTGCCGTTCATCAGCGTCAGGACGACGTCGCGCCCGTGGAGGATGTGGAACGACTCCTCCCAGCAGATCTTCTTCATGATTCGCGCGTAGGGCGCGTACGAGCACTTGAGGAGCGCCTTCTGGCTGATGATCGCGGCGGCGTCGACGAGCCACGCGATCACGCCCACGTCGCCCCACGTCTTGGTCGGGTAGTGGAAGACGTTGTGGAACTTCGCGCGGCCCGAGACGAGGTCGTCGAGGCAGGCCTCGCGCGGCTTCCCGAGATCCTCGACCACCCGGTAGATGAGCTGCGCGTGCCCGACCTCGTCCTGCACCTTCGCGGTCAGCGCGAGCTTTCGTTGCAGAGTCGGCGCGCGGAGGATCCACTCGCGCTCGGGCAGGACGCCCATGAGCTCCGAGTTGCCGTGCATCTCGATGAACTTGATCAGCTTGGCGCGGTACTCGTCCGGCATCCAGTCGCGGGTCTCGACCTGGCCGCCGCCCTGCACGTACTCGAGGAACTCGTCTTCGGACACGAAACCTCCCAAACGGTCGTTAGGGTACTCGAAGTATGGCCACGCGACGGGAAGAGCTAACGCGCCAGGCGGCGCGACTCTTCGCCGAGAAGGGCTACCACGGCACGTCGATGGGCGACCTCGCCGAGGCGATGGGCGTCCAGAAAGGGTCGCTCTACGCGCACACGGGGTCGAAGCAAGACCTGCTCTACCAGGCGATGCGCGACGGCGCGGACGCGTTCCACGCCGCCCTCGACGCGGTCCCGGACGACCTGCCGCCGGCGGAGAAGATCCGGCTCGCGCTGCGTGCCCACCTGCGAGTCGTCGCCGACCAGCTCGACGTGGCCACCGTCTTCGTCCGCGAGTGGCGCTACCTCGAGGGCGAGCGGCGCGACGAGATCGTCGCCGAGCGCCGCCGCTACGAGGAGCGGTTCCGCGCGCTCTTCCGCGAGGGGCGCGAGCTCGGCGAGCTCCGCACCGACCTCGACGACGCGACGGCGGCGCTGCTCGCGCTCTCGGCCGCGAACTGGGCATACACGTGGCTCCGTCCCGCCGCCGACACGGACGAGCTCGCCGACCGCTTCCACTCTCTGCTCGTAGACGGCATGCGGGGGTACGCGACGCGGTAGCTTTGGGCGGCGATGGGGTCGCTGCGCGCCGCCGCCGTCCTGGCCGTCGTGCTCCTGGCGCAGGTCGGAAGCGCCGGCGGCGCCTCGCCGCCGTTTCGCCCGACGGGCGGGCTCGCGTTCGGCCCGGCGGCTCCCGTCGACCCCGCCGGAACCTCCGTGCAGGCGAACCTCGCGCTCGGCGACGACGGGACGATCTGGCTCTCCTCCTCGACGATCGGGCGGACGGAGTTCGTCCACCGCTCGAGCGACGACGGGCGGAGCTTCCGCGCCGCCGCGCCGACCGGCGTCGGGCCGCAGGGCGATACGGCGATCGCGGTCGGCGACGGGGGAATCGTCTACGCGGCGGCCGAGGACTCCGGCTCCGGGATCGGGCTCGCGCTCTCGGCGGACGGCGGCGCGACGTGGACGAGCACCCGCTTCCTCGTCGCCGGCGCCCTCGACGGGCGCCCCTCGCTCGCGGTCGACCGCGGCGCGACGCCGTCGCCCGCCGACGACACCGTCTTCCTCGTCGTCCACTACAACGGCGGCGCGTACCTCTACTCGTCGCCTGGCGGCGGGCTCGACTTCGTGACCGCGGCCGGCGGCCAGGCGATCGGCGTCGGGCCGTGCGGGGCGCTCGTCTTCGACCGCGTCCAGCGCAACCTCTACCTCCCGTGCGCGTCAGGCGTGCGCGTCGCCGCGATTGCGGGCCATGTCCCGCTCGGACAGCGCGTCGGCCTCATCGTCCGCACGTTCGTGACGCCGCTCTCGCCGGGCGGCGGCAGGGTCACGGCGATTCTGCCCGTGGTCACGGTGGACGCGGCCGGGACGGTCTACGCGGTGTGGGTCGACCGAAACGACCACAACGTCTACTACGCGGCCTCTCCCGACGGCGGCGCGAGCTGGCGCGGCCCCGTGCGCGTGAACGGGAACGAGGCGCGCTCGACGGCGCTCCCGGTCGCGGTCGCGGGAGCGCCGGGCGTGCTCGCGATCGCGTGGCTCGGCGCCGACTCGAGCCTCGCCGCGGCTGCGATGCCGGCCTTCTCCGCGCACGCGGTCGAGGCGACGGCGTTCCGCTGGTTCGGCTACGCCGCGGTCGTCACGGGTGCGGCATCCGCGGGCCAGGGCATCGTCCAGCAGCGCTTCACCGCCAAGCCGATCCACTTCGGGCGCATTCCCGACGGCAGCCTCGGCGACTACCTCGCCGCAGCGCTCGGCCCCGACGGCGGGCTCGTCCTCGCCTACGACGACACGACGAGCCAGCACCACGCGGCCCACGTCTTCGTCACGCGGCAGCTCGCCGGGCCGACGCCGCTCGCGAGCTCGATCTCGGAGCCGGCCGACGCGAACCCGGTCGCCGATCCGGAGGGCGACGCGTCGCCGCCGCAGCTCGACCTCCGCCGCGTCGAGCTCGTCCAGGACGAGCCGACCCGCCTGCGCGTGCTGATGACCCTCGCCGCCCCGCCGGCCGCGGACACGAGCGGCCTCTGGCTCACCCGCTTCCAGGTGCTCTCCACCGGAGTGAGCGGCTCCGCCGCCTACCGCACCCTCTACCTCGGCGCGGCGACCGCCCCCGGGAAGGCGCCGTCGTTCTTCGGCGGCACGACCACTTGCGCGGAGCCGAGCTGCGGCGCCATCTCCTTCCCCGCGACCGTGCCCGCGATCGGCAGCATCGACGGGAACACGATCACGGTGGACGTGGCCCTCGAGGGCGGGTTCGGCGCGGGCTTCCCGCTGAACGGCGACCTGCTCTACAACGTCGTCGGCCTGACGTTCGCGCCGGAGGGAAGCGTGCTCGGCGCCGACGTCGACTCCACGGCACCGTTCGACTACCGGCTCGAGGAGCGGATCGGCCGGACAACGAGCAATGGGCGCCACATCGTCGGCTCGGGATCGATCCGAGGCGCTGTCGCGGGCCGGGCGACCTTCCGCGTGAACGTCTTCCAGGCGAAGACGGGCCAGATCGTCTTCTCGGATCCGCGCGCCCACGTCGCCTTCCGCTCGCAGCGCATCACGCGGGTGCGGATCCTCGGCCGCCGGAAGGCGCGGATCTGGGCGACCGGCGGGAACGGAACCTCGTGTGTGGCGACGTTCACCGACGGAGGCGCCGGCCGGCGCAGCGACTCGGTCACGATTGCCGTGGGTCGCTACCGCCGCAGCGGGCCGCTCCTTTCGGGGGGCGTCACCATCCGTTAGCCGCCGGACAGCAGCCGGCTTGAAGCCTTGGCAACCCTGGAGTAGGCTGGCCTCTAGTCCTTCTCCCAGCCAGGGGGCGACATGGCAAGAAGCCGCACTGCAGCAGCCGCGGAACGTCGGCCGAAGGGCATCGCCGATCCGGGCCCGCTCGCAGATCATCTCGACGCGATCGACGCGGGGATTCGCGAGCTGGCCGCGGTCCGCACCCGCCTGATGAACGAGGTGCAGGACGCGTTCACCGGGCTCAGGTCTTCGGCGCAGCTCTTCCGCCAGATCTTCTACGGCGTCGAATTGCCGATCAAGTCGAAGAAGGATCTCCTCGAGCGAGCCGGCGGTCCCCATCGGCTGATTCGCGTGTCCTACAAGGAGACCGGCGCGAAGGTGTTCGCTCTCGGCGACGTCGTCGCGACGATTCCCAAGCTCCAGTCGCTGTTCCCGATCACGAGCTTCGATCGCCTGGCCGAGGAGCTCGAGAAGATCCGCGAGCAAGACGCGGACGCCGGGGCGACGTGGTTCGTGGACCGGATCCCGATCAAGGGCCTCGACGCGGCTCTCGCGCACGAGGCGCGGCTGCTGAAGGAGCATCCGAGGCGGCTGTCAGTGCTGATGAGCTCGCGCCCGGCCCTCGTGACGTGCGGTTGCTGCGGAGAGCCGCACTCGCCTGCGCGGCTGATCTCGGACGTCTTCTCCAGAACGAGCGTCGGAGCCAGCGCGTCACGCTGGGTCGGAGCTGCGACTCCCGACGGCCAGATCAAGTAAGGGAGCGACCGATGGCCTTGATCGACGACATCCTCGCCCAGCTCTCGACCGCCGCGACGAACGCGACGACGCACAAGACGAGCACGCAGACGAAGACCGGCCAGGCAACGGCCGCGACCGACTCCCCGCCGGCCTGCCTCGAGGGATTGACGAAGCTCGACGAGGCACGCGCGGAGGCCGAGCTCGCGCACGACGAGGCCGGCAAGGCGAAGCAGCTCCTCTCCGTCCTGTCGCTCGGCACGCTCATCCCGCCGCCGACGCCCGCTCAGCTGACGACGGCGACGACGAGCCGAGATACGGCCATCCAGGCGGCCGTCGACGCCGACGCAGCGATCGCCGCCGCCGAGCCGATCGTCGTCGCTGCGCATGACGCGTGCATCCTGTCCAAGCTCATCGGACCGATCATCGACTGCGTCACACAGGGGATAACGACCGCGAACGACGCGACGGCGAACGTCGCCGATCCGCTGGGAGGTGCGGCCGCGCACCTCGACCAGATCGTGCAGCGCATGATCGACGCCGCGGCCGCGGCGAACCCGAGTCCGGCTGGAAGCTGCAACGAGGGCGTCCAGCTTCTCGCCGACGCGGTCGCGCTGATCGACCAGAAGACGGCCGACGCGAAGCTGGACAAGCTCCAGAGCTGTCTCGACGAGCTCGCGGTAGCGGCTCCCGGGAATGCTTTGCTCGGACAGGGCCAGACGGCGATCACGAACGCCAACACGATCGTCAGCCAGGCCACCGCGCTCATCAACGGAGCGGGCGCGAAGATCCGGCAGGCCTGGCGCAAGCGCATCGCCTGTGCCACTCCGGTCGTCGGCATCAGCGTGCACGTCACGGACGAGTCGGAAGACGACATCGGAAGCGGTGTGAAGGTGGCCGCCGTCAACTTCCCGCTCAGCGCGCTGATCCCGGCGGAGCTCCCAGCCATCCCGACCCC
>VAXK01000168.1 GCA_005885565.1 Actinomycetota bacterium | reverse complement strand
ACCGGACGCTGTCGAAGAAGGAGATGGGCGACTTCATCTCCGAGCTCGTCGACCGCTACGGCGCGCACGCGATCGCGTCGGTCCTCGACACGATCAAGTCGCTGGGGTTCGCCTACGCGACCCAGGCCGGCATCACGATCTCGAAGAACGACATCGTCATCCCGCCCGAGAAGGAGGACATCCTCGCTCGCTTCGAGGAGCGCGTGGGCACGGTCGAGCAGCAGTACGCGCGCGGCCTGATCACCGAGGACGAGCGGCACGAGATCATCGTCAACCTCTGGACGGAGGCGACCGAGGCCGTGGCGGAGGCCACCGAGCACTCGCTCCACGAGCTGAATCCGATCTACATGATGGCCAACTCCGGCGCGCGCGGATCGTTCACCCAGATCCGCCAGCTCTCCGGAATGCGCGGCCTGATGGCCAACCCGAAGGGCGAGATCATCGAGCGCCCGATCAAGGCCAACTTCATGGAGGGCCTCTCGGTGCTCGAGTACTTCATCTCGACCCACGGCGCCCGCAAGGGGCTCGCGGACACGGCCCTTCGCACCGCCGACTCGGGCTACCTCACGCGGCGCCTCGTCGACGTCTCGCAGGACGTGATCATCCGCGAGTACGACTGCGGCACCGACGACCACATCGTCCTGCCGCTCGTCACGGCGGACGGGTTGAACCAGAGCCTCGCCGGGCGGGTGCTCTCGACGAACCTCCTCGCTCCCGCGGCCAAGAAGGGCGCACGGCGCGAGCGGCTGGCCGAGAAGGGCACGCTGCTCACGAGCCGGCGGCTGATCGAGATCGCGGAGAAGCTCGGCGACGCCGCCGAGGAGACGGAGGTCGCCGTTCGCACGGTGCTGAAGTGCCGCAGCGAGTTCGGCGTGTGCCAGGCCTGCTACGGCACCTTCCTCGCCACCGGGAACGTCTGCGAGATCGGCGACGCGGTCGGGATCATCGCCGCGCAGTCGATCGGCGAGCCGGGCACGCAGCTGACGATGCGGACGTTCCACACGGGCGGCATCGCGGGCGCCGACATCACGCACGGCCTCCCGCGCGTCGTCGAGATCTTCGAGGCGCGGAACCCGAAGGGCGCGGCCAAGCTCGCCGAGCTCGGCGGCAAGGTCCACGTCGAGGAGACCGAGCGCGGGCCGAAGGTGACGGTCGATCCCGAGACGCTCGACGAGAACGGCGAGCCGATCGAGCCGGTCGCCTACCTGCTCCCGCGGCGGACGCGCCTCCTCGTCCGTGAGGGCGACGTCGTCGAGCCCGGCGACGCGCTCCACGAGGGCTCACGAGCCCCGGCCGACCTGCTGCGCCTGAAGGGGTCGACGTCGACGGAGCTCTACCTCATCGGCGAGGTGCAGAAGGTGTACCGCTCGCAGGGCGTCGACATCCACGACAAGCACATCGAGCTGATCGTGCGCCAGATGCTGAAGAAGGTGCGCGTCGAGAACCCCGGCGACACCGACCTCCTGCCGGGCCAGCTCGTCGACAAGGTCGCGCTCGAGCGTGAGAACGCACGCGTGGCCGAGGAGAAGAAGAAGAACGAGCGGGCGACGTTCGAGCCGCTCATTCTCGGCATCACGAAGGCGTCGCTCGCCACCGAGTCGTTCCTCTCCGCCGCCTCCTTCCAGGAGACGACGAAGGTGCTGACGGACGCCTCGATCGAGGGCAAGGTCGACCGGCTCCTCGGCCTGAAGGAGAACGTCATCATCGGGAAGCTGATCCCGGCGGCCACCGGTCTCAAGCGCTACCGGATGATCGACATCGGCCCGGTCGACGGTGCCGTCGCCGCCTACGCGCGGCCGGCGACCGAGGAGCAGCTGCTCGCGGCGCTCGAGGAGATCGATTCCGACGGCGCCGACGGCCTTGGCCTCGACGGCCTCGACTTCGGCGGCCAGCCCGACCTGAACGACGAGGCGAAGCCGCACGAGTCGGGCGAAGCGGAGGAAGTGCCCGAAGTGGATTCTCCGCTCGACGAGTCGTAGAACGAATCGAAGGGCGGAGGCGCGGAACACCGCGTCTCCGCCCTTTCTGCTACACGTAAGCGCGGGTCGTGCGGAGGCTCCTCCTTCTCATCGTCGCTTCAGCGGCCGTAGTCGCCTTCCCCGGCCACGCGCGGGCCGACGGCACGGCCTGTGCGCCGCTGCCGGCGAAGAAGCCCGTCTGGATCGACTTCGCCGACGGCTCGGTGCCGTTCTGGCAGGAGTTCGCAAAGCCGGGGATCGTCGCCGCGGCGTCGAACCAGATCTTCCCGCCGAAGCTGCGAGCGGCGGGGGCCCAGACCGTCTTCTGGGACATGTACCTGAACAAGCGGATCGGCCAGCCGAGCTCACCCGTCGACTCCGCGACCACCCTCGCCAAGGCGAACAAGCTCTTCGACGCCGCCGTCGCGTCGTCGGCCTGCTCGACGCCCTACGTCACCGAGAACGAGCTCTTCGGCGCGAGCCTGCCGATCCCGTGGTCGGTCTCGAACACCCAGTACCGCGCGAACGTCCTCCTCTACCTCCACACGTTGGCGGCGCGGGGAGGACACCCGTACCTGCTCGTCTCGAGCCGTCCCTACACCGCGGGCGACGCCGGCGAGTGGTGGAAGCAGGTGGCGGAGGTGGCCGACATCGTGCAGGAGGTCTACTTCCCGGCCCCGACGATCTACGAGGCCGGGCCGATCCTCGGAAATCGCATCCTGCGGACGGCCTTCCGGCGCGCGATCCTCGACTACACGCGGATCGGGATCCCGATCTCGAAGCTCGGGATCATGCTGGGCTTCCACACCGAGCCGCACCAGGGCGGCCGCGAAGGGCTGAAGCCCGCGCAGGCCTGGTTCCGGACCGTGAAGTGGCAGGCGCTCTCGGCGAGGCAGGTCGCCTCCGAGCTGCCCATCTCGACGATCTGGTCGTGGGGCTGGGCGAACTGGGGCCAGCGGGGGCTCGACCCGGACAAGCCGGCCGCCGCGTGCGTCTACCTCTGGACGCGGGACCACCGGCTCTGCAACGGCCCTGGGATGGCCGGGCAGGGCTTTGTGACCTCCCTGACGGAGGGCCAGATCCGGCTGCCGAGCGGCGCCTACTGCACCGTCGCCGGGCGGCAGGTCTCCGCCGCGGGGATCTCGCGGCTCCAGAAGCTGACCGGTGACCGGCAGCTAGCTGCCACGGCGCTCTTCGCGCGGGCCGTCGAGAGCGGAGAGACGGCGGTGTCGGCCTCCGACGTGCTTCGCGCAGAACGGGCGGTGATCGCCCAGCGCTTCGGCCGCAACGCCGCGGCGTATCGCGCCGCGCTGGCGCACGCGGGCGCGAACGCGACCCTCGCGCGAGGGATCCTCGGCGACGAGCTGCGCCGCATCAGGGTCGAGGCCGGCCTGGCCGGCGGGAACCCCTCGCCGGCTGCCGTGGCGTCGTTCTACGAGGCGTACCCCGATCTCCTGGCTCGACCGGTGGCGGCGAAGCCGGCGCCGTGGTGGCTCGGTGGGAGCGTGAGCGGCCTCGCGCTCTCGTCGCTCGCACCGCCGCCGCTCTTCCGCATGCCGGCGGGAAGGGAGACCACGGTTCAGGCTTTCGACGGCAGCTACGTCGTCCGGCCGCTCGGACGGACGGTGCCGCTCGGCGCGCTCCCGCTCTCCCGCGCGCGCCCCGGAATCGTCGCGGCGCTCCGGACCTTCGCGCGCGGAGCCGCGTTCGAGCGCTGGACGGCGGACCGCCAGACCGCCGCCCTCCGCCAGACGATCTGCTACCGCGACGACCTTCCGACGCCTGCGGCGGTCGACCTCTCGACCTTCCTGCCGTTCTTGTCTCCTGCCGGCTAACCGGCCGCGACGATCTGGTCTTTCCCGGCGTTCTTCGCGCGGTAGAGGGCCTCGTCGGCTCGCTCGAAGAGGGCGGTGCCGTCGTCGTCCGGGCGCAGCTCGGCTACGCCGGCGGAGAGGTGGAGCTTGCCGACCTGGGCGATCGGGCGCGTCGAGACGGCCGACTGGATTCGCCGGTAGAGCTGGTCGGCGTCGGCGAGCGTCGACTCCGGGAGGATGACCGCGAACTCGTCCCCGCCCACGCGGCACGCGATGTCCGCGGAGCGGACGACGTCGCGCACGCGCTCGGCGGCGTCCGCCAAAACCGAGTCGCCGGCGAGGTGGCCGATCCGGTCGTTCACCTCCTTGAAGTCGTCGAGGTCGAAGACGATCAGCGCCAGCTTGCGGTCGTAGCGCTGCGCGCGGGCGACCTCGCGCGCGAGCGTCTCGTGGAAGTAGCGCCGGTTGTGGAGGTTCGTCAGGGCGTCGAGGTCGGCGAGCTGTCGCGCCTCGCGAAAGCGCTTCGCGTTGTCGATCGCCGGCCCGGCGCGCGTTGCGAGCGCCTCGAGCTCCGCCAGGACGGCCTCGCCGAAGGATCCCGCCGGTGAGCGGCTGAAGACGGTGAGGTACCCGAACTCGCCTCCCTCGCCGGCGAGCGGGACTGCGATGCCGGAGTGGATGCGGTCGCCGTCGTTCGAGAGCTCATCCCCGTAGCGGTACGAGATCGAGATCGACCGCGCCTGCCGCCCGTCCGGCGGCCCCGTGATCGCCTGCCGCTCGGCCTCCTGGGCCGAGAGCCCGAGCGTGGCGACGAGCGGCTTCCCGTCCGGGCCCTGCATGGAGACGAGGGCCGCGTCGGCTCCGGGCACCGCGCCCGCTGCCTCGAGCGTGCGCGAGAGCACCTCGTCGAGGTCGATCGAGCCGCCGAGCTCGCCGAGCGTCCGGCTCCGCCGGCCCTCCTCCTCGGCACGCTCGACCGCGCCCGTCAGCTCGCGCGCCATCGCCTCCATCCGATCGTTCATCTGCGCCATCGCGAGCGCCAGGCGCTCCTCCGGATCGTCGCGCCGCCGGCGCGCGACGAGCAGGCCGACCAGGACGACGACGAGCGTTGCCAGTGATGCGGCGACGGCCGCGAGGACCGTCGTCACGAGGTTCGCCTCGACGAGCTACATGGACGCGCAGACATTGGCTTCCCGGTTGGCCGCACTTGGGAGCTGCCCAGCAGATCTCACTGTAGTCAGCGAAATCGCGTCTGGCTATGGTTTGCAACTCGTAAAAGCCTGCGCGCACCCATGCACGAACAACGGGCCGACGGCGCCGCGAGATGCGATGGCCATGCGGTTTCGGCCGTTTGACGGGCCTCATGAGCTTCGCTACCATGCCCGCCGCGGTTGGCGAGGCCGAGCGCCCGCCGACCGTTGTTGTGTGGAAAGACACGTAGGAGCGTATGCCGACCGTCAATCAACTCGTCAGGAAGGGCCGCACCGCGCAGAAGGCGAAGACGAAGACCCCTGCGCTCGCCGGCGCGCCGCAGCGGCGCGGCGTCTGCACGCGGGTGTTCACGCACACGCCGAAGAAGCCCAACTCCGCGCTGCGCAAGGTCGCGCGCGTCCGCCTGACGAACGGGATGGAGGTCACGAGCTACATCCCGGGCGAGGGGCACAACCTCCAGGAGCACTCGGTCGTGCTCGTCCGCGGCGGTCGCGTCAAGGACCTTCCGGGCGTGCGCTACAAGGTGATCCGCGCGGCGCTCGACGCGGCCGGCGTCTCCGACCGTAAGCAGGGCCGCTCCAAGTACGGCGCCAAGAGAGGGTCGTAATGCCACGCCGCGCCGAAATCTCGGTCCGGCCGATCGATCCGGACCCCGTCTACAACTCGGTCCTCGTCACCCAGGTGATCAACAAGGTCATGTCGCGCGGGAAGAAGAGCGTGGCGGAGAAGATCGTCTACGACGCGCTCGAGCAGATCGGCACCAAGACGGGCAAGCCGCCGGTCGAGGTGCTGGAGCAGGCCGTGAAGACGGTCACGCCCGTGCTCGAGGTGCGCTCGCGCCGCGTCGGCGGCGCCAACTACCAGGTGCCCGTCGAGGTGCCGCAGCGCCGTGCACGGACGCTCGCCGTCCGCTGGCTCGTCACGTACGCGCGCGACCGCCGCGAGAAGCACATGGGCGAGAAGCTCGCCGGCGAGCTCCTGGACGCGCTGAACCAGCAGGGCGGCGCGTTCAAGCGCAAGGACGACGTCTACCGGATGGCGCAGGCGAACAAGGCCTTCGCGCACTACAGGTGGTAGCAGCCGTGACCTCGCCAGCAACGCGCACGCAGCGCGCCGGTCAGGCGCTCGACCGCGTCCGGAACATCGGGATCATGGCGCACATCGACGCCGGTAAGACGACGACGACCGAGCGCATCCTGTACTACACCGGCCGCACCCACAAGATGGGCGAGGTGCACGAGGGCGCGGCCGTGATGGATTGGATGGCCCAGGAGCAGGAGCGCGGGATCACGATCACGTCGGCGGCCACGACGGCGTTCTGGCGCGACTTCCGCATCAACATTATCGATACGCCCGGGCACGTGGACTTTACAGTGGAGGTCGAGCGCAGCCTGCGCGTCCTCGACGGCGCGATCGCGGTCTTCGACTCGGTGGCAGGGGTCGAGCCGCAGTCCGAGACGGTCTGGCGGCAGGCCGATCGCTACCGCGTCCCGCGGATCGCCTTCATCAACAAGATGGACCGCACCGGCGCCGACTTCTTCGCGTCGGTGCAGTCGATGGTCGACCGGCTCGGAGCCCGGCCGGTCCCGGTGCAGCTGCCGATCGGCCAGGAGGAGCACTTCCGCGGCGTCGTCGACCTCGTCGAGATGCGCGCCGTCGTCTGGCACGACGACCTCGGCGAGCGCTTCGAGGTCGAGGAGATCCCCGCCGAGCTCCTGGAGCAGGCGCAGGAGTACCACCACCAGCTCGTCGACGCGGTCGCCGACCACGACGAGGAGCTCACGGAGACATACCTCCTCGACGAGGAGTCCGTGACCCCGGACATGCTGAAGCGCGCGCTCCGGAAGGCGACGCTCGACATCAGCGTCACCCCCGTGCTGCTCGGCTCGGCGTTCAAGAACAAGGGCGTGCAGCCGCTGCTCGACGCGGTCATCGACTACCTGCCGAGCCCGCTCGACGTGCCGCCGGTCCAGGGCGTCGACCCGCGCACCGAGCACGAGCTCGTCCGGCACCCGCAGGTGGACGAGCCCTTCTCGGCGCTGGCGTTCAAGGTCATGTCGGACCCGTACGTCGGCAAGCTGACGTACTTCCGCGTCTACTCGGGCCAGGTCAAGGCCGGCGACCGCGTCGTCAACACGACGACCGGCCGCACCGAGCGGATCGGCCGCATCCTCCAGATGCACGCGAACCACCGCGAGGAGCGCCAGGAGATCGGCGCGGGCGAGATCGCGGCCGCGGTCGGGCTGAAGACGACGACAACCGGCGACACGCTCGCCGTCGAGACCGCGCCGATCCGGCTCGAGTCGATGAGCTTCCCCGACCCGGTGATCTCGGTCGCGATCGAGCCGAAGACGAAGGGCGACCAGGACAAGCTCTCGACCGGCCTCCAGCGCCTGACCGAGGAGGACCCGACCTTCCGCGTGCGGACGGACGAGGAGACGGGGCAGACGCTCATCTCGGGGATGGGCGAGCTGCACCTCGAGATCATCGTCGACCGGCTCCTGCGCGAGTTCCGCGTCGACGCGAACGTGGGGCGGCCGCAGGTCGCCTACCGCGAGACAATCTCGAAGCCGGTGTCCGGCGTGCGCGGCCGGTTCGTTCGCCAGACTGGCGGCTCGGGCCAGTACGGCGACGTCGTCATCGACCTCGAGCCCGCCGAGCCGGGCGAGGGCTACGAGTTCGTCGACAAGATCGTCGGCGGCAAGGTCCCGAAGGAGTTCATCCCGCCCGTCGACCTCGGCATCCAGGAGGCGATGGAGTCGGGCATCCTCGCCGGCTACCCGGTCGTCGACGTGCACGTGAAGCTCGTCGACGGCTCCTACCACGAGGTCGACTCGAGCGAGCGCGCGTTCAAGATCGCCGGCTCGATGGCCTTCAAGGAGGGCATGAAGCGCGCGAAGCCCAAGCTCCTCGAGCCGATCATGGCCGTCGAGGTCGTGACTCCCGAGGAGTACCTCGGCGACGTCATGGGCAACCTGAACGCTCGCCGTGGCCGGGTCGAGAACCTCGAGCCGCGCGGCAACGCCCAGGTCGTTCGCGCGCGCGTGCCGCTCGCGGAGATGTTCGGCTACGCAACCGACCTGCGGTCGACGACGCAGGGCCGGGCCACGTTCACGATGCAGTTCGATCGCTACGAGGAAGTCCCTCAGTCGATCGCGGGCGAGATCGTCGACGCCTCAAGCTAGGAAGGAGACCGGAGGAACCAGATGGCAAAGCAGAAGTTCGAACGGACGAAGCCGCACCTGAACGTCGGCACGATCGGTCACATCGACCACGGCAAGACGACGCTGACGGCGGCGATTACGAAGGTGCTCGCGGAGCAGGGCGGCAACACGACGATCAAGACGTTCGACGAGATCGACAATGCGCCCGAGGAGAAGGCCCGCGGCATCACGATCAACACCTCCCACGTCGAGTACGAGACGGCGAACCGTCACTACGCGCACGTCGACTGCCCGGGGCACGCCGACTACATCAAGAACATGATCACGGGCGCCGCCCAGATGGACGGTGCGATCCTGGTCGTGTCGGCGGCGGACGGCCCGATGCCGCAGACGCGGGAGCACATCCTGCTCGCGCGGCAGGTCGAGGTGCCCTCGATCGTGGTCGCGCTGAACAAGGCCGACATGGTCGACGACCCGGAGCTGCTCGAGCTCGTCGAGCTCGAGGTGCGCGAGCTGCTCTCGCGGTACGAGTTCCCCGGCGACGACATCCCGGTAGTGACGGTCTCGGCGCTGAAGGCGCTCGAGGGCGACGAGGAGTGGACGCCGAAGATCCTCGAGCTCATGGAGGCCGTCGACTCCTACATCCCGGAGCCGACGCGCGACCTCGACAAGCCGTTCCTGATGCCGATCGAGGACGTGTTCACGATCACGGGCCGCGGCACCGTCGTCACAGGCCGCGTCGAGCAGGGCAAGGTCAAGGTCGGCGACGAGGTCGAGATCGTCGGCATCCACGACCAGACCTCGAAGACGGTCGTGACGGGCGTCGAGATGTTCAACAAGACGCTCGACAACGCGCAGGCCGGCGACAACGCGGGCGCGCTGCTCCGCGGCGTGAAGCGCGAGGACGTCGAGCGCGGCCAGGTGCTCTCGAAGCCGGGCTCGATCACTCCGCACACGCACTTCAAGGCCGAGGTCTACGTGCTCTCGAAGGACGAGGGCGGCCGCCACACGCCGTTCTTCAACGGCTACCGGCCGCAGTTCTACTTCCGCACGACGGACGTGACCGGCTCGATCAAGCTCCCGGAGGGCCAGGAGATGGTCATGCCGGGCGACAACACGAACATGGAGATCGAGCTCATCCAGCCGATCGCCATGGACCAGGGACTCCGGTTCGCGATCCGCGAGGGTGGCCGCACGGTCGGCGCCGGCGTCGTCACGGACATCCACAAGTAGGCGAAAGGCGCCGGTTCAGCACATGCCGCAGTCGAAGATCCGCATCAGGCTCAAGGGCTACGACCACCAGCAGCTCGACAAGTCTGCGTCGCAGATCGTCGAGACGGC
>VAXK01000167.1:6685-16099 GCA_005885565.1 Actinomycetota bacterium | reverse complement strand
TGCCGCTTCTGCTCGGCGATGACTGACCGGTCAGTCAATGCGCTCAATCTAGGCCGAGCGCGCCGGGCAGCGCAAACAGATCGGGCAGGCGTCCTTCCACCTCCGGATAGCGATCCTCGCGGTCGACGAGGAAGGCCCGCATGCCGAGGGCCTGCGCGCCCTCGACGTCGTCGGCGATCGAGTCGCCGACCATCGCTGCTTCCGCGGGCTCGACTTCGAGCCGCTCGAGCGCGGCGCGGAAGATCGTCTCGTGCGGCTTGATCCGGCCGTGGGCACGGGAGCAGACGGCGACGTCGACGCCGAGCGCGTGGTGGACGACGAAGGCGTCGAGATCACGCACGCCGTTCGAGACGAGGCCCAGCTTGGGGCCGGCACGGCGTAGCGCCTCGAGCACCGGCACGGCGTCCTCGTACAGGTCGAAGTTGCCGTGCTCCTCCCACGCCTGCTCGATCGCGACGGCACACTCGCGGGCGCGGTCGCCCTTGCCGCCCATGCCGCGCACGATCCGCTCGGTGAACGCGATCCAGATCTCCTCGTCGTGCTCGAGGTTCGGGTGCCGCTTGAGGTCGACGAGCGCCGCAGCGCGCGCCTCCTCGTAGCGGGCCGGGTCGAGCTCCAGGCCGCACCGCTCGCCGCGGCGGCGGTAGCCCTCGGGACCGAGCTCCGGCCCGGGCTTCGCCAGCGTGAAGTCGACGTCGAAGAGGACTGCGCGGAGGCCCATCACGCTGCTTGTACCAGCCAGCGCGCCGTCTCGACGTGGCTCGGGTGGTCGACGCCCCACGCGATCGTCTGCCCGAGCGTCCAGCGCCGCGCACGGTCGCGGTCGAGGCCGAGCTCGGACGTGAGGCGGTCGAGCCGATGGAGCACGTCGCGGCGCGAATGGCCGAGCTCGTAGCCGCGCACGATGGCGGTGAGCGAGAACTCGCGCTCGGCGAGCAGCGGCTTCGGGTCGATGACGAGCCAGGGCTCGCGCTCGGCCCGGAGGATGTTGTCGGAGTGGAGATCCTGGTGCACGAGCACGAGCTCACCCTGCGTCGCCGGGAGCTCGACGAGCGCCTCGATCGCCGCGTCGAGGAGCGACCGCTCGAACGGCCGCCCCGCCTGCTCCCACCGCTCCGGCAGGTAGCCGACCCACCACGCCGCCTCGTCGGCCACAGGCCGGAACGGAGCTCCGGCGGGCTTCCAGAGTCGCGGCAAGAGGCCGGCGACGACGTCCAGCGCCTCGTCCTGCCCGACTCCGGCGAGCGACGTCCCCGGGCGAGCGCGCTCGAGCAGGAGCGCGTGCCGCTCGGGGTCGTGATCCAGCAGCCGCGCCGCGCCGTCGCCGTCCCACACGCGCAGGGCGTCGGCCTCGTGCTCGGCCTCGCGGTCCGGAAACTGGACCTTCAGGACGACGTCGCCGGCCGGGACGGCGAGCGAGGCGAATGCGTACTCGAAGGGCTTCTCGAGCTCGAGCCCCCACCGCTTCGCGCACTCGCGCACGAGGTCGGGAAGGCGCGCGAGCCACGCGCGGCCTGCCTCCGACTCCTCGAGCCAGGCTAGGCCGGGGTGGGCCAGCGGTACGCCGCCGCCTGGCGGTTCGCGAGCGACGGGAGGTTGCGGCGCACCTCGAGCAGCCGCTCCCGGTCGAGCTCGGCGCTGATCACCGTCTCCTCGTCCGGCGCCTGCGCCACGACCGTGCCCCACGGGTCGGCGATCAGCGAGCGGCCGTAGCTCGGCTTCCCGGGGATCGTCTCGCCGATCTGTGCCGCGGCGGCGACGTAGTTCTGGTTCTCGATCGCCCGCGCGCGCAGGAGCACGTGCCAGTGGTCCTTGCCCGTGTAGAGCGTGAAGTGCGCCGGAACCGTGACGAGCTCCGCACCCTCCAGCGCGAGGATGCGATAGAGCTCCGGGAAGCGCAGGTCGTAGCAGACGGTGAGCCCGATCGGCCACCCTTCGAGCCGCGCGACGACCGGCTCCTCGCCGGGCTCCTCGGCCTCCGACTCGCGGTAGCGGTGCCCGCCGACCTCGACGTCGAAGAGGTGGATCTTCCGGTAGGTCGCGACGAGCTCGCCGTCGGGGTCGAAGACGAGGCTCGTGTTCGAGAGCTTCTCCCGCCCCTCGCGCCGCTCCGTGATCGAGCCGCCGACGAGCGTGATCCCGTGCCGCGAGGCCCAGCCGCGCATGGCGGCCACCGACTCGCCGCCCTCGATCGTCTCCGCCGCCCCGTGCAAGGTCTCGACGTCGCCGATCGCGTTCCACTTCTCGGGCAGGAGGACGACGTCCGCTCCGCTCGCGGCGGCCTTCGCCACGAGCTGCTCCGTCTTCGCCAGGTTCGCCGCCTTGTCGGCCCTGCTCGTGAGCTGCACGCACGCGACGCGGATCAGGTCGGGCATCGTCGCAGGATAGCTTTGGGCGCATGGAAGCCGTGACCACCGAGGCCGCACGTCTGCGTATGTTCGAGGCGCTCAGGCACCGCGACTTCCGCCTGCTCTGGAGCGGCCAGGCGGTGTCGCTCCTCGGGGACATGGCGTTCCTGACGGCTCTCGGCTGGAAGGCGTTCACGCTCGCCGGCTCGTCGCGCCTCGGGATCGTCCTCCTCGGCCTCGCCGCCGGCGAGCTGGCGACGCTCCTCGTCGGCGGGGCGCTCGCCGACCGCTACGAGCGGCGGCGGATGATGATCGTCTCCGACGTCTGGCGGTTCGCCGCCGTCGGCGCCCTCGCCGCGGTCGACGCGTCCGGGCACCTGACCTTCCCGGTCCTGGTCGCGTTCGCGATCGTGGTCGGCGTCGGCGACGGCTTCTTCTACCCCGCGGTGGGCGGGATCGTCCCGCTCGTCGTCGAGCAGCCCGCGCTCCCGTCGGCGAACAGCCTGATGGGCGTCGCCCGCTGGGGAAGCGTCATGGTCGGACCGTCGCTCGCGGCGTTCGTCTACGGCGGCGGCGGCGCGTCCGTCGTCTTCGCGTTCGACGCGGCGACGTTCCTCGTCTCGGCAGCGCTCATCTCCCGCGCGCAACCGCGGCCGATCCAGGGCTCGTCGGGCGAGGGAACGCTGCGCGAGATCCGCGAGGCGACGCGCTACGTCGCGCGCATCCCGTGGCTGTGGGTGACGATCACGCTCTTCGGCGTCGTGATCACGCTCCAGTACGCGCCGCAGCAGGTCCTGCTGCCGAAGCTCGTCCACGAGCACTTCGGCCGCGGCGTGGGCGCGTACGGCCTGCTGACGACGTCGCTCGGCCTCGGCACCGTCCTCGGGACGCTCGCGTTCGGGCAGCTCCAGCCGCGGCGGCGGCGCGGCGTGATCGCCTACGTGCTCTGGCTCGTGAACAGCTTCGCGATCGCGGGGCTCGCGCTCTCACCGTGGTTCGGCCTCGCATCGGCGCTCGCGGTCGTGCGCGGCGCGTGCCTCGCGTTCGGCATCGCGATCTGGGAGACGATGCTCCAGGAGCTCGTCCCGGAGCACCTCCTCGCCCGCGTGATCAGCCTCGACTTCTTCGGCAGCTTCGCGCTCATGCCGATCGGGCTCGCGATCTGGGCGGCGATCGCGAACCTCGCCGCGCCGGGAACGATGATCGCCGCCGGGGCGTTCGTCTCGTGCGTGCTCGTGTCGCTCGCGCTCACGCGTCGCTGGCTCTGGGAGGTCGACTGACGGTGCGAACGCCGGCGGAGATCCTCCGCGACGCGAGGACGATCGCGCTCGTGGGCGCGTCGCCGCGTCCGAACCGCCCGAGCCACGGCGTGATGCGCTACCTGCTCGAGCACGGCTACCGCGTCATCCCGGTCCGCCCTGGCGACTACGACGAGATCCTCGGAATTCCGTGCGTCGCGTCGCTCGCGGAGATCGGTGAGCCCGTCGACCTCGTCGACGTCTTCCGCCGGCCCGAGTTCTGCGCGGACGTGGCCCGTGCGGCCGTGGCCGCCGGCGCAGCCGCGATCTGGCTCCAGCTCGGAGTCGTCTCGCCGGAGGCGCGGAGGATCGCCGCCGAGGGCGGGCTCGACTACGTCGAGGATGCCTGTACGGCCATCGTCCATCGCCGCGAGCTCGCCTGAGATGCCGATCTACTGGAAGCCGCGCTACGCGACCCGCTCGATGCGCCACCGCGCGTGGGCGAAGCGCGATCGTGCGCGCGAGGAGGCGCTGCGGCGCGCGCGGCCGCCGTCGCTCCTCCGGCGTTTGCTCGGCCGCCTGCACAGGAATACGTGACGCATGTCCTACGGGCTCCTCCTGCTGCGCGTGGTCGTCGGCGGGACGATGGCCGCCCACGGCGCGCAGAAGCTGCTCGGCTGGTTCGACGGGCCCGGGCTCACCGGCGTGCAGGGGATGCTCCGCAACTTCGGCTTTCGGCAGCCTGCGTCGATGGCTCTGGGCCTGGCCCTCACCGAGTGCGCGGGCCTGCTCTTCGCCCTTGGTTTACTGACACCGCTGGCCGCACTCGGCATCGTCGTCGTGATGCTGAACGCGATCGCGCTGGTGCACTTCAAGAACGGCTTCTGGAACGGCAACGGCGGCTACGAGTTCAACCTGGTGCTGCTGACCGTCGCCGTTGCCGTGGCCGCGACGGGTCCCGGCCGCTTCTCGATCGACCGCGCCCTGAGCTGGGACGACAACCTGAGCGGCCTGCGATGGGGCGTCGGCGTGCTCGTCGTCGGAGTCGGGGTTAGCCTGGCCACCCTGCTGCTCGGCCGGCGACGCGAACGTCTGCGCCAAGCGACGGTTACTTGAGGAGGGGGCTCGCGGGGGAACCAGGGTTCCCCCGCGTCCAATCGGGGTGCCCAGATTTGAACTGGGGACCTCTCCGACCCGAACGGAGCGCGCTACCAGGCTGCGCCACACCCCGAAGCCTCGACAGGTTAGCGTCTTCGAAAGGAGGGGCTCTACCAGGCTGCGCCACACCCCGAGCCCGGAAGGGTTAGCGTCTCGGTGTGGATCCGCACGAGCACGACCACGACGAGGAGCAGCACGAAGGCGAGTACCGCTTCTACGTCCCACCGGAGCAGGAGGGCGGGGTCTACGCCAACACGCTCGGCGTGTGGCACACGGCGTACGAGTTCACCCTCGACTTCGCGGCGATGCAGCCGGTCCAGCCGCCGGACCCCGAGGACGAGCACGGCACGCCGATCGTGCCGTGCCGCGTCGTCTCCCGCGTCCGGATCCCGGTCACGTTGCTCTTCGACGTCATGCGGGCGCTGAACGACAACCTGACGGCCTACGAGAGCGCGTGGGGCGAGATCAAGCGCCCGGAGCAGGAGGAGCAGGCGGAATAGCTTCGTCCGTTTTGGCCTATCGCAGCGAGGCAGCCGCCTCTACCATCGGGACGACGCGCAGCTCGCTCGATCTCAGCCTCGCTGCGTTCGCCTCGATCGGGCTGCCGGTGACCTTGTCCAGCTCGCTCTACGGCTTCATCCGAGCGCTCGACGGGCTCCCGCGGAACGCGTCGGCGAGGCGATCAACTACTACGGAGCCGCCTTCGGGTTCGTGCCTGGAATCGCCCTTGCGGCAGTCGTGTTGGTGAACCCGACACCCTCCCGCCTCAGCCTCAGCCTGGGGACGTCGACGAAGAGTTCGTCCGGCGCCTCGAGACTCTCGCCGCACGGATGCGAGCGCAGCTGGAGGAGCGCCGAGGCGGCGCGGCCGGCTAGCCCAAGAGCTCCGCGATCGCCTCGACGCAGGCGTCGGGGCGCTCACCGATCACGAGATGGCCGCAGTCGGGGACGATGCGGAGCGGTGCGCGCAGCCGTCGCGCGTACTCGATCGCGTCCGTAACGGGAACCATGCGGTCACGCGCACCGGCGAGCACGAGGCAGGGACAGCGAACGGCGCCGAGGTCGACGCGCGGGTCGTCCGCGACGAGCGCACGGCC
Source organism: Actinomycetota bacterium (assembly GCA_005885565.1). GTDB lineage: Bacteria > Actinomycetota > Thermoleophilia > Gaiellales > Gaiellaceae > AC-50. The sequence goes on along the minus strand of VAXK01000167.1, from coordinate 10,259 downwards.
CGCGCTCAGAACGTCCGTGTGCAGCGCGGGGCCGGCGAGAAAGCCCTCGACCGCCGCGGGCGAGAGGGCAGCCGCATCCGAGACCTCGAAGAAGCCGAACACGGGATAGCGAAGCAACGAGAGTCGCGCTACGAGCCCGCGGAAGGGAGCGACGAAGCGCGCTGGCCGCGCGAGGACGAGCGTGGTCACGGCGACCTCGCGGGCGCGGGTGCCGGACGAGATCCCTGCCGAGGCGGCGAGAACGAGCGCGCGAATCGCGTCCGGGCGGCGAAGCGCGAGCCTCAGCCCCACCAGGCCGCCGAGGGAATGCCCGACGACGGCCGCCGGAAGCAACGCCTCGCGCTCGGCGACTGCGGCGAGCACGTCGGCGAACGGCGTCAGGCTCGGCGCGGCCGGGAGCGGCGACGAGCCGCCGTGTCCCGGCAGGTCGAGCGCCAGCACGCGGTAGCTCCGCGCGAGCGCCGGCGCGAGCTCGACCCAGTTCGACGCCGCTCCGCCGAGACCGTGCACGAGGAGGAGCGACGGCCCGCCACCACCCACGAAGTAGCGGATGCGCGCGCCGCGCACCGTCGTCCACCGCTCCTCGAGCCCGGCGAGCCGCGGCTCCGTTGCGCCCGTCACCGGCGGCGATTATCCTTCGTGCGCGATGAGCACCCGAGGGGGGCGGGCCCTTTGAATCCCGCAGCGGCAAACTAATGGTCTCACGAGCCCGTCCGCGCAACGCGCCGGCGGGTTTTTTCGTGGACAGGGAGGAGCGACATGGCGAACCACCTGACGCCTGACGAGCTGTCGAAGGAGCTGGGCATCGACCGGAGCGAGGTCATCCGCGTCTGTGTCCAGGAGGGCGTCCCGATCTACCAGGGGAAGATCGACAAGACCCTCTTCCAGGCACAGCTCCAGGCGCTGGGCGCCATCTCGGAGCCGCACTAAGAAGGCGGCCGATCGGCCGGCCGCCGCACCGATCGCCACCGCAGCAGCAGCCGCTGGGGCACCCCGACCCACCACCCGCTTTCTAGCGTAGCGGCGAAAAGCGCACGCATGGTGACGCGCGAGCGCCGGAAGCGTGACGACCTAAGCGGACTTGCGCGCAGAGCCCGCGCGCTCGCGCGAGGCCCGCTTCCGGCCTGAGGTCTTCGCCTTGCCGTCCGCAGAGCCGCGCTGCTGCACCTCGGCGACGCTCTTCTTCAGCGCGTCCATGAGGTCGACCACGGGCGTCTCCGGGACCGGTTCCGGCCGCGCAACCTCCTGGCCGGCGAGCTTCGCCTCGAGCATGGCGCGCAGGTCGCGCCTGTACTCGTTCTCGAACTCCGCCGGATCGAACTCGCCGACGAGGCTCTCGATCACCTGGCGGGCGAGGTCGAGCTCCGGCTTCTTCACGTCGGTCGACTCGACCGCCTCCTCGATCTCCTGGCGGGAGCGCACGTCCTCTGCGAAGAAGAGCGTCTCGAGCGCGAGCGACTCGCCGTGCGGCCGGATGAGGCACAGGTTCTCCTTGCCCCAGAGCACGAACTTGCCGATCGCGGCCATGCCCGTCTCCTCCATGGCCCGCAGCAGGAGCACATAGGGTCGCCGCTGGGCGGCGGTGGTCGCCGGCGCCAGGAAGTACGTCCGGTCGAAGTAGACGGGATCGACGTCGGCAAGCGCGACGAAGCGCAGGATCTCGATCGACTGCGAGCGCTGGAGCGCGACCGCCTCGAGATCGGACTCCTCGACGATCACGAACTCGCCCTTCGCGACCTCCCAGCCCTTTACGAGCTCCTCGGCCTCGACGTCGCGCTCGTGGAACGGGCAGTAGCGCTTCTGCTTGATCGGCGTGCCGCACTCGCGATGGAGCGTGCGAAAGGCGATGTCCGAGCGCTGGGTCGCGACCGCCAACCCGATCGGGATGCTGACGAGACCGAAGCTGATGGAACCGTTCCAGATCGTGCGCATGGGCTCACGTCCAAGTCTAGTGGGACCACCGAGGTTCGCCCCGGGAACGCGCTTCCCTCTCGAACTAAGCTAGGGATCGCCGTGGGAAACCCAAGCGGCCCGACTGTTCATTTCAGACGGACGCGCAGGCGAAGCCTGCACGTCCTGGAAGCGGCACCGCAGGCGGTGCCTCGGCGCCCATGACAGAGACGACGGTTTCCGTTCCGCCCAAGACGATCGCCCCGACGGGACGCACGATCGCGCGGCTGTGGCTCGACGCCGCCGCGGAAGGACGGGACGGCGCCGGGTACCTCGTCGAGGACGAGCCCGGGGTCTGGCGCGAGGTCTCATGGGGCGAGGCGGCGCGCGCGGTGGACGAGCTCGCCCACGGCCTCCTCTCGCTCGGCATCCGGAAGGGCGACGCCTTCGGGATCCTCGCCTCGACGCGGCTCGAATGGGTGCTCTTCGACTTCGCCCTCGCCCTGGTCGGCGCGGTCGGAGCGCCCGCCTACGCGACCGGCTCCGCGCGCGACTGCGCGTACATCCTCGAGCACTCCGACGCGCTGGGCGTGCTCGTCGAGGACGAGGAGCAGCGGGCGAAGATCGAGGGCGTCGACCTCCGGCACGTCCTCACCTTCGCCGACCTGGACGACCTGCGGGCGCGGGGCCGCGAGCACGCGCAGGCGCACCCCCGCGCCGTCGAGGAGACCGTCGCCGCGATCGGCGACGACGACCTCTTCACCTTCATCTACACCTCGGGGACGACCGGGCCGCCGAAGGGCTGCATGATCCGCCACCGCAACTACCACGCGATGGTCGACGCGGCGCTCGCGATCGACGACTGGGCACGTCCCGACGACGTGATGCTGCTCTACCTTCCCCTCCCGCACAACTTCGGGCGGCTCATGCACCTCCAGAACGCGCGCGCCGGGATCACGACCGCGTTCTGCCCCGACCCCTACCGCGTGCGCGAGGCCCTCAAGGCGGTGCGGCCGACCGTCCTCCCGAGCGTGCCGCGCGTGTACGAGAAGATCCACGCGACGATCACCGGGCGCTTCGACGAGCTGAGCGGCCCGCGGCGCCGAGTCGTGGACTGGGCGCTCGGCGTCGGGCGCCGCGCGAGCGCGCCGCGACAGCGCGGCGAGCCCCTGCGCGGCCGCCTCGCGCTCGAGCATCGGCTCGCCGACCGGCTCGTGTACTCGAAGGTGAAGGCCGAGCTCGGCGGCCGCCTGCGGGTCGGCATCTCGGGCGGCGCGCCGCTCGCGAAGGAGATCGGCGAGCTCTTCCACGCGCTCGACATGCTCATCCTCGAGGGCTGGGGCCAGACCGAGTGCACGACCGCGGCCACGGTCAACCGGCCGACGTGCTTCCGGTTCGGCACCGTCGGCCTGCCGATGCCGAACGTCGAGCTCCGGCTCGCGGAGGACGGCGAGGTGCTCGTCCGCTCGCCGACGATCTTCGCCGGCTACCACAAGGACCCCGAGGCGACGCGCGAGGTGCTGGCGCCCGACGGCTGGCTGCGCACCGGGGACGTGGGCGAGCTCGACGCGGAGGGCTTCCTGACCCTCACCGACCGGAAGAAGGACATCATCGTCACGGCGGGCGGCAAGAACGTCGCGCCGCAGAACCTCGAGAACGCGCTCAAGGCCGCGAAGGAGGTCTC
>VAXK01000167.1:0-6632 GCA_005885565.1 Actinomycetota bacterium | reverse complement strand
CGCATCCAGGAGGTCGTCGACGAGGTCAACGCCGGGCTCTCGCGCTTCGAGCAGATCAAGCGGTTCGCGATCCTGCCGCGCGACTTCTCCGCCGCCGAGGGCGAGCTGACGCCGACGCTGAAGCTCAAGCGCCGGGTCTGCGCGGAGCACTTCGCCGCCGAGATCGAGGCGCTGTACTCCTGAGGCTGCGGCGCGTCCTCGAGGCGCAGCGCGCGCTCCCGGCGAACGTCCGGGCGCTCGGCTGGGTGTCGTTCGCCAACGACGTCGCCAGCGAGCTCGCCTACCCGATCATCCCGCTCTTCCTGCGCACGACGCTCGGCGCCTCGTACACGATCATCGGGATCATCGAAGGTGTCGCGGAGGGCGTCGCGGTCGGCTTCCGCGGCCTCGCGGGCCGGCTCTCCGATCGCGGCGACGAGCGCCGAAAGCCGTGGATCGCTGTCGGCTACGGGCTGACGACCGTGTCCCGGCCACTCCTCGCGCTCGCGCACGGCTGGGGACTCGTCCTCGGCGCGCGGCTCGCCGACCGCGCCGGGAAGGCGGCGCGCACGGCGCCGCGCGACGCCCTGATCCGCGACTCGTCGCCGCCGCACCTGCTCGGCTCGAGCTTCGGGTACCACCGCGCGATGGACTCCGCCGGCGCCGTCCTCGGGCCGCTTGCGGCGGTGGGCCTGCTCAGCCTCCTCCACGTCTCGCTGCGCACGGCCCTCTGGGTGGTCGTCCTTCCGAGCGCCGTCGCGCTCGCGCTCGTCGCGGCGGTGCGGGACGCGCCGCCCGCGGCGCGGGAGGAGGTCGCGCCGCGAGGCCGCCTGCGCGACCTCCCCGCGCCGTTCTGGGGCGTCCTCACCGTGTGGGTCCTCTTCTCGGCCGGGAACTCGGCGGACGTGTTCCTTTTGCTCCGAGCCCGCCAGATCGGGCTCGGGACGAGCCTCACCGTCGTCGCGTACGCGCTCTACCAGCTCGTGTACTCGGGCCTCTCGTGGCCGCTCGGCGCGCTGTCGGACCGGGTTCCGAGGACGTGGATCCTCGCGGCGGGGCTCGCCGTCTTCGGGCTCGTCTACCTGGGCTTCGCGCGTCCGCCGGGCGACTGGATCGTCTGGCCGCTGCTCGCCGTGTACGGCGCTTACGTGGCGGCGACCGACGGCGTCGCCAGAGCCGTCGTCGGCGATCATGCGCCGCCCGGGCTCGTCGGCACGGCGTTCGGCGTCTTCTCGGCGGCGACGGGCGCCGCGCTGCTCGTCGCGAGCGTCGCGGCAGGCCTGCTCTGGTCGAAGGTCTCGCCGAGCGCGCCGTTCTACGTCGGCGCGGCCGCAGCCGCCGTCGCGCTCGTCGTGCTGCTCGGCCTACCGAGTACGGGCTACAGGATCCGGCGCGCGCCGACGTAGCCGGCGCCGAGCGACGAGATCTTCACCACGTCGCCCGTGTGCGGCGCGTGGATGTACTGGCCGCCGCCGATGTAGATCCCGACGTGGCCGAGCCCGTAGAAGAAGACGAGGTCGCCGGGCTGAAGGGCGCTCTGCGAGACGGGAACGCCCATGCCGTACTGCGCGTAGCTCGAGTGCGGCAGCGAGACGCCGACCTGGGCGTAGACGTACATCGTGAAGCCGGAGCAGTCGAAGCCGCTCGGGCTCGAGCCGCCCCAGACGTACGGCGTGCCGAGGTAGCGCATGGCGATCCCGACGACGCCGCCGTAGCGGGACGGGGGCGCGACCGAAGCGCCCTCGGGCGTCGAAGCGCCGACGCCGAGCGGGTTCTGAGCCGCAGCCGACGCCGCCGCGCTCGTCTGGGCCGGGATCCGGGCGCGAGCCTCCGCCGCGAGCTGCGCCTGGCGCGCGCGCTCCTGTGCCTGAAGCGTGGCGATCTGGCTCCGAATCGAGCTCAGGAGCGCGTGGCGCTGCGCGAGCTGTCCGTGGATGCTCGCCTTCGCGGCCGCGCGCTCCGCGACCACCTTCGCCTGAGCCGCGTGCGCGCGCCGAAGCTCGGCCTCCTGCTGCACGACGTCCCGCTTGAAGGTCCGGACCTCCCGCATCGTCTGCGCGTCCTGGTTCGAGACGCGGTTCACCGCGTCGATTCGGTTCAGGAGGTCGTCGAGGCTCCGCGAGCCGAGCAGGACCTCGAGCGCCGAGTTCTGCGTGTCCGACGTGTAGATCGCGACGAGCCGCGCCGAGAGCGCCGCCTGGGCGTGGCCGAGGTTCGCCTTCGCGACGTGGAGCTCGAAGCGGGCGCGCTTCTGGTCGCGCTCGATACCGGCGAGCTTGACGTTCGCGGTGTCGTACGACTGGATCGCGCGCTCGAGGCTGATGTCCAGGCGGTTGATCTGCGCCAGGACCTGCCGAGCCTCGCCTTGCTTGGACGCGATCGAGGGGTCGGCGGCAGCCGGACCCACGGCGGCGAGGAGTGCCGCAAGGGCGATGACGAGCGCTGGCGCCAGCCTTCGTTGTGAGCGCGCACCAACCTCCCTGGACGGCTCACGGCGGGCGCACCGGGGGGGCCGGTACGTCACAGGCAGGGCACCCTAACAGCGGCCTCGGATGCTCGCAACCCGAAATCTCAGTCGGGCTGTGTTACGGTGCCGCCCCGTGTCCCCCCGGCACAGACTCCTGCCGGTGCGATCGGTCACGGTGCTCGTCGGTGCGCTCCTCGCCGTCTCGCTCACTGGATCGGGCGGCGCCGACTCCGCGCCGGCGCTGCTCCAGCGCGCTCACGACCTCCGTGCCGCGAACACAGCCCTCGCGGCCCGCACGCACGCGGCGCTGCTCCAGCTCTACTCGCTCGACAGCCGGCTCGCGCGCGCGCGCGCGCGTCTCGACATGCTGACCGCCCAGGCCAAGGCCGTTCGCCGCGAGCGCGTCCTCACCGCCGAGCGGCTGCGCATCGCCCGCCACGACGTCGCCGCCGCCGAGGCCCAGCTCGGAGCCCGCCTACGCGTGCTCTACGAGCAGGGCCAGACCGATCCGCTCGCGGTTCTGCTCGGCGCCCAGTCGCTCGACGACGCGCTCGCCGGCCTCGACGCGATCGACCGCTCGGCGAAGCTCGATCGGCGCCTCATCCAGGAGACGCGCCTCGCCCGCGCCCACGAGCAGGCCGTCGCGGAGTCGCTCGCCGCGCGGAGCGCGACGCTCGAGCGGCTCCGCCGGGACGCAGCCGCGGCGACCGCCGCGATCGCGACGACGAGGGCGCAGCACGCCGGCTACCTCGTAAGCCTGCGGGCGAAGGAGCGGCTGAACGGCGTCCACATCGCGTCGCTCGAGCGCTCGGCCCAGGCGGCGGAGGCGAAGAGCGTCGCCCTCGCGACGTCGCCGCCCGCCGCTCCCCTCGCGGCGCCGGCGGGAAGCGCGCAGGCCATGTCCGTCGTCGCGACGGCCTACTCCGGCACGGGCGCGACCGCGACTGGCCTCGCGGCCGGCTGGGGCGTCGTCGCGGTCGACCCCGGCGTGATCCCGCTCGGCACGCGGATGTCGATCCCCGGCTACGGCACGGGGGTCGCGGCGGACGTCGGCTCGGGCGTCTCCGGCGCCATGATCGACCTGTGGTTCCCGACCGACGCGCAGGCCCGCGCCTGGGGCCGCCGGACGGTCACGATCAGCCTCCGCACATGGTGGAAGCCCAGCACCCGGCGGCTGCTCTCGACGTGGTCCGCGTCCTCATCGTCGACGACCACGACCTCTTCCGCGCGGGCCTCCGCACGCTGCTCGAGGAGCAGGAGGGCGTCCACGTCGTCGGCGAAGCCTCGGGCGGTGCGCAGGCGGTCCAGCTCGTCAGCGAGTCCGCGCCCGACGTCGTCGTGATGGACTTGAACATGCCGGGCATGACCGGCGTCGAGGCAACGCGCCACATCTCGACGCTCGCGCCGCTCACGCGGGTCGTCGTCCTGACCATCTCCGACCAGGACAGCGACGTCATGGACGCGATCTTCGCCGGCGCCTGCGGCTACCTGCTGAAGGACGCGTCCATCCAGGAGCTGATGCACGGCATCGAGGCCGCCGCGGTGGGCGAGTCGCTCATCTCGCCGACGATCGCCGCGAAGGTCCTGCGCCGCGTCCGCTCCTCGAGCAGCCAGCCCGACATCGAGCGGACGATCCGCGCGGAGCTCTCCGACCGCGAGATCGAGGTCCTCAAGCTGATCGCGAACGGCAAGGACAACGCGCAGATCGCCGCCGACCTCCACATCAGCCCGAAGACGGTCAAGAACCACATCTCGAACATCCTGATGAAGCTCCAGATCGACAACCGCATCCAGGCGGCGGTCTACGCCGTCCGCAGCGGGATCGTCTAGCTCGCTCTGATGGTTCGCGCCCGGGCGTGCAGCCGGGCCAGGGTGCCGCGCAGGCTCGTGAGCTCCGTGTCCGCGTCGGACAGCCGCCGCGCCACGGTCGCGAGCTCGTCGGTCGGCGCGTCGGCCGGATCGTCGCGGAGCCCGTCGGTGAGCTCGCCCATGCGCTTCTCCAGCCGGACGCGCTCGGCCTCGAGGGCAAGGGCGCGCGCGTAACCGTCGGTCAGCGTGTGCTCGAGGCGCGCGAGGAAGGCGCCCTGTTCGGCTCCGGGCGCTTCTTGGAGCAGGGCGTGGATGTCCTCGTACAGGGTGGAGATCTCTTGCGTCATAGGAGCCGCGGGTCTCGTCGATTATCTGCGGCGGAGGGCGGCGGATCATGGGCCGAGCGACCTATCTTCCGCTGCGCCGCGGCCCATCTTCCTTGACGTCACGCGGCCGACCCTTCGACACTATGGCCGTGCGTCTCCCGGCCGCCGTCGTCGCGTTCCTCGCCTCGCTCGCGCTCGTCGGATCCGGGGCGGCGCAGACCCGAAGCGATCCCGCGCTCCAGAAGCGCCTCGCCCACGCGCTCCGTGTTCCTCATGTCCGGCCGAGCCAGACCGGCGCCCTGGCCGTCGAGCTCGCGACCGGGCAGACGGTGTTCGCCGAAAACGCCGCCGTCCCCTTCGCGCCCGCCTCGACGGAGAAGCTCCCGGTGACGCTTGCGGCGCTGGCGGTGCTCGGCCCCGCGTTCCGCTTCGAGACGGACGTCCTCGGCGAGGGCGCGCAGGAGGGAACCGTCTGGCACGGAAGCCTCGTCCTCCAGGGACACGGCGACCCAACGCTCTCGAGCAGCGACCTGAAGACCCTGGCCGTCGAGCTCCGCCGCCTCGGCCTCCGCCGGATCACCGGGGACGTGCTCGGCGACGAGTCGTGGTTCGACTCCCGCCGCACTGCGCCGGGCTGGAAGCCGTCCTTCTACGTCAACGAGTCGCCGCCGCTCTCGGCGCTCGCGGTCGACCGCGCGCACTACCGCGGCGCCGTCTCGACGCAACCGGCGCTCGGCGCGGCCCTCGCCTTCCGCGACACGCTGCGCGCGGCCGGGATCGCCGTCGCAGGCCGGCCGGCGACGGGCCGCGCGGACGCCGAGGCGTTCCCGCTCGTCTCGGTCACGTCGCCGACCCTCGCCACCGTCGTCCGCGGGATGGACCTGGAGAGCGACAACTTCACCGCCGAGCTGCTCGTGAAGGAACTCGGTGCGATCGCCGCCGACCGAGGCACGACCGTCGCCGGCGCCGCGGTCGTGACGAAGCAGCTCGCCGCGGCCGGCGTGCCGCTCGCCGGAGTGCGGATCGTCGACGGGTCGGGCCTCTCGCTCCTCGACCGCCTGACGCCGAACGCGCTCGTCGGCATCCTCGAGGCCGCCTGGACGACGCCCCAGGTCCGGGACCGGTTCGTGGCCGCTCTGCCGGTGGCGGGGGTGAGCGGCACGCTCCACGACCGGATGCGCCGCGCGCCCGCCCGCGGCAACGTCGTCGCGAAGACGGGCACGACCTCGATCGCCTCGGCGCTCTCCGGCTTCGTCCGCGGCCGCTACGTCTTCGCGGTCGTCCACAACGGCCACCCCGTCTCGTCGTGGTGGGCCCGCGTGGCGCAGGACCGCTTCGCGACGGTGCTAGCGGCTCAGTAGGTCGAGGAGATCCGCTTCCGTGAGGAGCGGCACGCCGCTCCGCTGCGCCTTCGTGAGCTTCGACGCGCCGGGCTCCTCGCCGACGACCAGACCCGTCGTGTTCGACGAGACCGAGTTGGTGATCTTGGCGCCCTTGGCCTCGAGCGCCGCCGCCGCCTCGTCGCGCGTGTAGCGCTCGAGCGTCCCCGTGATCACATAGGTGTGCCCGGTGAGCGGCCCTTCCTTCGGACGGTCCTCCTCCCCGAGCTCGAAGCGGAGCCCCAGCTCCCGCAGCTCCGCGACGAGCTGGCGGTTCGCCTCGTCGGAGAACCACTCGGCGATCGCCTCCGCGCGCTCCGGGCCGATCCCGTCCACCTCCTGGATCTGCTCCTGGCTCGCCTCCAGCAGCCGGTCGACGCTCTCGAGGTGGCGCGCGAGGTTCTGGGCCGTCACCCAGCCCACGTCCGGGATGTTGAGCCCGAGCAGCACCCGCGAGAACGGCACGGCCTTCGACGCCTGGATCGACTCGATCGCGTTCGTCGCCGAGATCTCCGCGTAGCCCTCGAGCTCGAGCAGCTGCTCCTTCGTCAGCCGGTAGAGCTCGGGCAGCGAGCGGACGAGGCCGAGCTCCCACAGCCTCCGGATCGACTGCTCGCCGACGCCGTCGATGTCGCCCGGGCCCTCCACCCAGGTGATGAGCGTCTCGAGCCC
>VAXK01000166.1 GCA_005885565.1 Actinomycetota bacterium | reverse complement strand
GCCGCAAGAGCAGCCACGTCCGTCGCGGACGATCCGGCTTGGTACCACGCGGTCGGCCCTTCGCGACCCTCACACCACTCTCGGGCTAGGGTCGTCTTGCCATAGCCGGCTGGGGCGACGAGCAGGATGATGCGGGCGGTCGTCTCGTCCAGCAGCCTCGTCAGGCGGGGCCGCTTGATGATGTGACGTTGCGCTCCGACGGCTTCGACGGTCGATTCGCTGATGACGCGCTCCCCTGTGCCGAGCGAGATCCGCTGCCGCAAGACTAGCGTGGCTTGCCGCGAGTGGCCAAGCGCCTCTACGGAACATGTCCGGCACTACGAGGACTTCCCGCGCCCGCGGAGCGTCTCCGCGGGCGCGGGTGCCGTCAGTCCCCCCGGCTTCGTCGGGTCGGGCCGAGGCTTTTGGAGAGAGGATCCACGCCGGTCAGGAGCCGATACGCGACGGGGATCTGGCGCCGGCGGGAGACGCCGAGCTTCTGGCGCAGGACGTCGGAATGCGCCTTCACGGTGCGAGGAGAGATGCCCAGCTGCTCGCCTATCTCCTCGTTCGAAAGGCCTGCCGCGATGAGCTCGACGACCTGGCGCTGGCGGTCCGTGAGCGCCGGTGCTCGCTTCGTGAGCGCCTCGTACATGATGCCGCGGAGCTAACCACTTGCTGCACGGGGGCAACATTCGTCGAAAGGAGTATTCGAGCGGCGTATTTCGCGAGCGACTAGCGAACGACGCGTTCGCGGGCGGCGACGAAGCTCGCCTCGTGGCCACGGCGGTTGGCCTCCTCGAGCTCGTCTTCGTCTAGCGCACCGATGCGGCGGAGCAGCTCGAGCTCGTCCCGGAGGTGGGTCCGCATCATCTCCGGGCCGTCGGTGGCGATCGTGAAGCCGACGCCGTGCTCGACGAAGCTGCGCAGCGTGTCGCGCAGCGCGTCCTCCCCGGCCAGCGCCTTCGTGAGGAGGTTCGAGGTCGGGCAGATCTCGAGCACGATCCCGGCCTCCGCGAGCTCGTCCATCAGCTTCACGTCTCCGGCGGCAAGGATGCCATGACCGATCCGCTCGGGCTGGAGCGCCTCGACGACCTCGCGGATCTCGTCTCGTCCGACGTCGCCGCCCTCCTCACCGACGTGAATGGTCACGCCGAGGCCGGCGGCACGCGCCTCCTCCACCATCGGCCCGATCTGCCGGTAGTCGTACCGACTGCCGCCGGGCCTCGGCCCCGCGATGTCGACGCCGACGACGCCGCGCGGGGCCCAACGGATCGCCTTTTCCACGACGATCATGTTCTGCTCGGGCGTGAAGGTGCGGTCCATCATCAGGATCAGGCCTGCGCGCACCTGCGGGTACTCGAGGCTCGCGCGGTCGAGACCGCGCACGGCGGCGAGGATGATGTGGTCGAGGTCGCGCTCGCCGCCGCGGTTCCGCTTCATCGGGTTGAAGCGCAGCTCGAGCGTCGTGATCCCCTGCGACCGGTAGGCGCCGCCGATCGCCGCGTGCACCGATCGCTCGACGGCGATCGGGCTCGACTGGATCAGCTCCGTCCAGTGGTAGATCGCGTCGAGGGCGTTCAGGTCCGGAACGCCGCGCGGGTCGCTGACGGTGACGAGGCGGTCGAACTCCCAGTAGTCCTTCACCGGGAGGGCGATCCCCTGCTCGTGCGCCAACGTCCACAGGATGTCGGACGAGACGCAACCGCCGAGGTGTGTGTGCAGCTCCGCGAGACCGTTCTGCATCGAGCGAGTCTAGGCTGCACCGGTGGAGCTGCCGCAGGGAACGTTCTCGATCGTGGGCCTCGATCCGGCGAACGGCGACGTCGGCGTGGCCGTGCAGTCGAGGTACTTCGCGGTCGGAGCGGTCGTGTCGTGGGCGCGCGCGGGCGTGGGCGCCGTCGCGACACAGGCAGCCGGGCGCGCCGCCTACGGGCCCGAGATCCTCGACCTGCTCGCGCGGGGGCTCAAGCCGGCCGAGGCGATCGAGCGCGCGCTCGCGGACGACGAGCGGCACGAGACACGGCAGCTCGGCGCCGTCGACGCCCAAGGCCGTGCGGCCGCCTTCACCGGGAGCGAGTGCAACGAGTGGGCCGGTCACGCGACCGGATCCGGCTTTGCGGCGCAGGGAAACATCCTGGCCGGCGAGGACGTCGTCGCCGAGATGGTCGGTGCGTTCACGCAGACGAGCGGCGCGCTCGCCGAGCGGCTCATGGCCGCGCTCGAGGCGGCGCAGGCGGCCGGCGGCGACCGGCGCGGCCAGCAGTCGGCTGCGCTCGTCGTCGAGCGTCCGGGTGGGATTCCCGAGAGTCGCGAGGGCATCGACCGCATCGTCGACCTCCGCGTCGACGACCATCCGGAGCCGATTCGCGAGCTGCGACGTCTCCTCGACCTGCACGCGCGCATGCGGCTCGCCCTCGACACCTCCGGGTTCTACGAGCGGCGCGAATGGGGGGCGGCGATCGCGGCAACCGAAGAGGCGCTCACGCGCTTTCCCGACGAGCCGCTGCTCCTCTACAACCTCGCCTGCTACGAGAGCCTGGACGGGCGGCGCGACGCGGCCCTCGCACACCTGAAGCAGGCGCTTTCCGCCGATCCGACGATGCGAGAGACGGCGCGCGCCGACTCCGACTTCGCCCGGATCGCCGACGAGCCGGAGTTCCGAGCGCTGGTCGAGTCGTGACGGAGCGGCACGTCGTCGCGCTCGGGGGAGGCGGCTTCTCGGACCGCGACGACGCGCGACTCGACGACTTCGTCCTCGGCCTCGCCGGGCCGTCGCGCCCGCGCGTCTGCTTCCTGCCGACGGCGAGCGGGGACTCGGCCGACTACGTCGTCAGGTTCTACGAGGCGTTTCGCGAGCGGGCGGAGCCGTCGCACCTCGAGCTCTTCGGCCGCCCGCGACAGGACATCGGCGACTTCCTCCTCGCCCAGGACGTCCTCTACGTCGGGGGCGGGAACACGGCGAACATGCTCGCGATCTGGAGCGTGCACGGCGTCGAGACCGTCCTGCGGGAAGCGTGGGAGCGTGGGGTCGTCCTCGCGGGGATCAGCGCGGGGTCGATCTGCTGGTTCGAAGCCGGCGTGACCGACTCGTTCGGCGACGAGCTCGCGCCGCTTCGCTGCCTCGGCTTCCTCGCGGACAGCAATTGCCCGCACTACGACAGCGAAGCGCAGCGCCGGCCGACCTATCGCCGGCTCGTCGACGCGGGCGAGCTGCCGCCCGGGCTCGCCGCGGAGGACGGCGTCGGGCTCCACTTCGTCGGAACCGAGCTCGCGGAGGCGGTGGCGGCGCGGCCGGAGGCCGGCGCATTTCGCGTCGAGCCGGGCGCCGAGACCGCGATCCCGGTGCGGCGGCTCGGCTGAATATCCTGGCGCGGGATGAAGGTCGGCATCGTCGTCCCGTACTCGTGGTCCTTCTGGGGCGCGGTCGTCGAGCACGCCGAGCTCCAGGCCGACGCGCTCGAGCGGCTCGGCGTCCAGACGCGGACGATCATCGGCCACGACCCCCCGGGCCGGTTCACGAGCGCGCTCCACCCGCGCCACGGCCGCCACGGCCGGCCGCCGCCCGAGGTGCTGCCGGTCGGCCGGTCGGTGATCGTGCCGGCGAACGGGACGCTGCCGAACATCGTTCTCAGCCCCTCGTCGGTGGTGCGCATCAAGCGGGCGCTCGACCGTGAGCGGTTCGACGTCCTCCATCTCCACGAGCCGATGACGCCCGCGATCTGCGTCGCCGTCCTCTCGCTTGCGCGCGCCCCGATGGTTGCGACGTTCCACGCCTCGGGGAATCTCGGGTGGATGCGGATGGCCAAACCCGTCTGGGGCTTCCTCGCCGACCGTCTCGACCATCGGATCGCGGTCTCCGAGCAGGCGCTGGAGTCGCAGCGGCGCTGGCTGCCCGGCGAGTACGAGATCATCCCGAACGGCGTCCTGATCCCGCCGGAGGCGGACGCGGGGGGGCGCGAGCACCGGATCGTCTTCGCCGGCCGGCAGGAGCCGCGGAAGGGCCTTCAGATCCTCCTGCGCGCGTGGCCGGAGATTCGGGAGCGGACCGGCGTGCGGCTGCGCATCGTCGGCGCCGACCCGCTCGCCGTGCGGCTCCTCCTGACGCGCGAGCGCGTCTCCGACGAGGGGATCGACGTCCTCGGCTTCCTCGACCAGGACGCGTTCACCGCGGAGCTCCTCGGCGCGAAGGCGCTCGTCGCGCCGTCGCTCGGCGGTGAGAGCTTCGGGATGGTGCTCACTCGGGCGTTCGCGTGCGCGACGCCGGTCGTAGCGTCCGATATCGCCGGGTACAGAGACGTGATGACTCCCGAGGCCGGCGTGCTCGTCCCGCCCGGCGATCCCGCCGCACTTGCGGGCGCCGTCGTCGCGCTCCTCGAGGACGAGCCGCGGCGGCAGACGCTGGGCGTCGCGGCCCGCGAGCTCGCGCGGCGGCGATATTCCTGGGACGACATCGCGCGGCGCCTCGTCGGGATCTACGAGCTCGTGACCGTACGGACGGCGCGGGCGGCGGTGATCGCGTGAAGCTACGCGCGCTCAGGAGCCCCTGGATCCGGGCCCTGCTCGTGCTGCCGGTCGCCGCCGGCGTGGGCGCGCTGCTCTGGTGGCGCGGGCCGAGCTGGAGCGCCGTCGGCGACGCGTTCACGATCGTCCGCTGGCAGTGGGTGCTGGTCGCGATCGGGTTCAACCTCGTGTCGGTGCTCGCCCGCTCGCTCGCGTGGAGGACGGTGATCCGCCAGGCCACGCCCCCGCCGGTGCCGAGCTTCCTGCTCGTCTTCTCGGCGTTCTCCGTGGGGCTCTTCGCGAACGCCGTGCTCCCGGGCCGGATCGGCGAGCTTGCCCGCGTCGCCGTCCTGAACCGCAAGGTCGCCGCCCGGAGCGCATGGGCGACGCTCCTCGGCACCGTCTTCGCACACCGCATCTTCGACCTGGTGCCGGTCGTTCTCCTCATCGTCTACGTCGTCCTCACGGCCAAGATTCCGAGCTGGGCCGTCTCGAGCCTGATCGTCTTCGTGTGTGCCGGCGTCCTGCTCTTCGCGCTCGCGCTGGCGCTCGCGCGCCGCCCGCGCGGGATCCCGATCGACCTCGGCCCCGCCCGCCGCGTCGTCGCCATGGCACGCCAGGGTCTCGGCGTGATGCGCACGCCGCTCGCGGCCGCCGTCGCGATCGCGTTCCAGTGCGTGGGCTGGCTGTGTCAGCTCCTCGCGGTCTTCACGGCGATGCGCGCCTTCGACATCCACGCGCCGCTGCCCGCCGCTGGGCTCGTCCTCGTGCTGATGAACGTGGCGACGATCTTCCCGCTCTGGCCCGGGAACGTCGGCCTCCTCCAGGCGGCGATCGCGCTCCCGCTCCTGCACTACGGAGTCTCGTCGCCGCGGGGAATCGCGTATGGGATCGGCCTCCAGGCGATCGAGGCCTCGGTCGGCGTCGGCTTCGGGCTCCTCTTCCTCGCGCGGGAGGGGCTCTCGTACACGATGCTCAAGGTCATGCCGGACGCGACGCAGGTCGAGATGCCCGGGCCCGAGCCCGTGGAGCAGGGGGCCGACGATGCGCGTGCTCGCGTGCCCGGCTAGCCTCAAGGGCGTCCTCACGGCGGTGGATGCGGCAGCAGCGCTCGGCCGTGGGGCGCGGTGCGTGCCGGGAGTCGAGGTGGACGAGCTGCCGGTGGCCGACGGCGGAGAAGGAACGCTCGAGGTGCTCGCGCTCGCACGCGGAGGTGCCTGGCACGGTGCCGAGGTGCACGATGCGTTCGGGCGACCGCGGCGTGCGCGTTGGCTCGAGGTCGATGACGGGCGAGCGGTCGTCGAGGCGGCGGAGGCGATTCCGCTCGACCCGAGGCGGCTCGACCCGTTCGCCGCTTCGAGCCGTGGCCTCGGTGAGCTGGTCGCGGCGGTCGGGCGTCCCCGCGAGCTTCTCGTCTGCCTCGGCGGGACGGCGAACGTCGACGGGGGCGCCGGCTTCCTGGAGGTCGTTCAAGAGCTTCCGGCGCCGACCCGCGTCGCCTGCGACGTGCGGTCGCCGCTCGTCGACGCGGCGCGCGTGTTCGCTGCGCAGAAGGGCGCGGCGAGTGCGGACGTGGAGGTGCTCGAGGCGCGGCTGCTCGCGTTGCCCGAGCTCGCTCCTTGCGCGTCGCTCCCGGGATCGGGCGCGGCCGGCGGTCTCGGCGCTGCGCTCGCCTCGCTCGGGGCCGAGCTCGTCGCGGGCGCGGAGCTCGTCCTCGCCGAGATCGGCTTCGATCCACGCGGGTTCGACCTCGTCGTCACGGGCGAGGGCGTCGTCGACCGGACGACCGGCGAGGGGAAGGCGCCGGGCGAGGTGGCGCGCCGATGTGCGGAGGCTGGAGCCCGCTGCGTCGTCTTCGGCGGGCGCGTCACGGCGCCGGTGGAAGGAGCGGAGACCTACGAGCTGAGCGGCGACCCGGCTCGGGCCGCCGCCGACCTAGTTGATCTGGGCGAGAGGCTCGCGCGCTCGCTCGCGGCCTAGCTCTGGGCCGGCTCTCGCCGCGCTGCGTCCTCGGTCACGGCGCGCGCGAGCTCCTCGATGCGACCCTGCGCGCTGTCGAGCTTCGTCAGGCAGAACCGATAGAGCTCCTCGCCGTGCTCCCAGAGGCGGATCGCCTCGTCGAGGCCGGCGTCGCCTCTCTCGAGGCGCTCGACGATCGCGTCGAGCTCCCGCTGCGCGCCCTCGAAGGTCGGCTCGTCCGTCACTCGACCCGAGCTCCGAACTCGCCCTCGGCGACCTCGACCCGGAGGGGCTGGCCCGACCGCACGGCCGCCGGCGAGCGGACGATCCCGGTGTCCGTCCGGACGATCGCGTACCCTCGGGTGAGTGTCGCCTTCGGAGACAACGCACGCAGTCGGGCCGCGCTCTGCGCGAGCGCCGCCCGTTTGCGCTCGACGGCGAGCGCCGGCGCTCGGCGGAGCCGGTCGTGGAGGAGCGCGAGGCGGTCGCGCTCACGACCGAGCGTTCGCTGCGCGGCACGTTCGAGCCGGCCGCGGTCGCGGTCGAGTCGCTCGAGCAGCTCGCCGAGGTCGGGGACGACGAGGCGGCCTGCTGCGGTCGGCGTCGAGGCGCGGACGTCCGCGGCGAGGTCGCACAGCGGAGTGTCTTGCTCGTGCCCGACCGCTGACACAACTGGAACCGGCGAGGAGGCGACAGCGCGGACGAGCCGCTCGTCGCTGAAGGGCAGGAGGTCCTCGAAGCTGCCTCCGCCGCGCGCGACGACGATCACGTCCACGTCCGGGCGCGCGGCGAGCGCGCGGAGCGCGTCCACGATCGCGGCCGCCGCACGCGGTCCCTGGACGTATGTCTCGGCGACGACGACATGCGCGGGTGGGAAGCGCGCGGTCAGAGTGGAGACCACGTCCCGCTTCGCCGCCGCATCGTTCCCCGTCAGGAGCCCGACGGCGCGCGGGAGGCGCGGTAACGGGCGCTTCCGCTCGGGCGCGAACAGGCCCTCGGCGGCCAGCTTGCGCTTCAGGCGCTCGAGAGCCGCGAGGTGGTCGCCGAGGCCGAAGCGCTCGATCGTCAGCGCGCGGAGCCGGAAGTCGCCGCGGGCCTCGTACAGCTCGGGGCGCCCGAAGACGTGCACGCGTTCGCCGTCGGCGAGGTCGAGCCGAAGCGCCTCGAAGCGCCCCCGAGGCATCGTCACCGGCAGGCACGCGCCGTCCGACGGATCCTTGAGCGTGAAGAACACGCTCTGCCAGCCGGTGTGTCGTCGTAGCTCGGTCACCTCGCCCTCGACCCAGAGCGTGGGGAGCCGCGCGAGCCAGTCCGCGACGCCCCGGTTGAAGGCGGCGACGGAGTAGACCTTTCGGTCGCCGTACTCGATCGGCGCGATCTTCACACCGCCGATGGTATGTCCAAGCGCTGGTATCTAGAGGAGGATCTCGGCTGCCGTCTGCGGCTCGCAGCCTTGCGCCACGAGCTCGACCGCGCGATGGAGGTCGGCCTCGCTACCGGCGAGGCGCTCGGCGAGCGGCAGCGGGTAGCCAGCTTCCATCAGGACGTGCAGGCGCCAGCCCTCGACCTTGGCCCGCTCGCTCCGTTCGATCTCGGCTGTCTCGACCCTGTCGCTCATGGCGCCTCCGTTCGCCTTCCTAGAGACGAACCCTCCCGCGCGAAAGTTGGCGCGCTTCCGACACACTTCGGCCAAAGCGGCGAGCTAACGGGCGCGCGCGCCGAGGCTCTCGCGCGAACGCGCGAGCAGCTCGTCCACACGCCGCGAGAGCTCGGAGAGGCGGGTCTCGAGCACCGTTCGCTCCGAGTCCGTCTCCGCCACCAGGGCCTGGAGACGGCGGCGAAGCTCCGACTCCATGTCGCCGAGCCGGCGCTCCAGGCTGTCGACGAACTCCTCGCGCTGGCGCTCGAGCCCGGCCGCGACCCCGGTCAGCCGCTTCTCGAGTCGCTGGGCGCCGGCGTCGCCGACGTGGGAGAGCCGCTCGGCGAGCACGCGCTCGGCCTCCCTGCCGTACGCCTGGACGCCGCGGTCGAGCTCGCGCGCCAGCCGGCGCGCCGCGTCCTCGCGCTGCGCCTTGATCGCGTCCGCGAACTGCTGGGCCGCGGCGTCCGCGTAGCCGGCCGAGCTGCGGGCGACCGTCCGTTCGAGCTGCTCCACTTGCCTCCGCTCCACGTCCGCGAAGCTCGCCTGGATCCGCCGTGCGGCTTCGGCTTCTTCGCGCTCGATCTGCTCCCGGAGCGCCCGCTCGCGGCGGCGCAGCCGCTCGTTGAGCTCGTGGAGCGCGCGCCGCCGCTCGCTCTGCGTGCTCTCGAGCTCGGCGGTTGCCGCCGCGGCGGCCTCGTGCGCCACGCGCGCGAGCTCCTCGCGAAGCCGTGCCACGGTGGCGCGCAGCTCCTCGGCGTCGCCCTCGACGCGCTCCGCGTCGCCGCCCATCCGGGTCTCGACCTCGGCGAGCAGCTGCTTCTGCCGCTCGGCGAGCCGTGCGATCTGCGCCGCGAGCCCCTGCTGCGCGCGCTCGAGGTCCTCGCCCCACGAGGCGAGGCGTCGCTCGACGCGCCGCTGCGTCTCCGCCAGCGCCTCGCTGAGGCGTGCGCCCGCCTCCTCCTCCCGGTCGGCCACCTCCTTCCGGCGCGTCTCGGCGATGCGGCGCTCTTCGTCGAGGAGGAGCGAGGTCGACTCGGCCCGCGCGCGTGCGAGAACCCGCTCGAGCTCGGCTGCGTGAGCCGTGGCCTCGCTCCGAACCAGCTCGCGCAGGTGCTGCTCCGCGCGGCTCGTCTCGCCGTCGATCCGGCGGACGCGGGCGAGTGCACCTCGCACGCGGGTGAGACCCGCCTCGACCGCTGCGGCGGCGGTGAGGCCCGCGGCGGCGATCGCCACGCCGCCGGACGGATCGAGCGCGAAGGCCACCCATGCCGCGACCGCGCCGAGCCCGATGACGCTCGCGAGGCCGGCGAGAGCGCGGGCGCCGATCGCCGCGCGGAGCGCCGCCCAGAGCGATGCGCCGACCACGACCACGGCCGCGGCGAACCCGGCCTGCACGATCGTCACCCGATCCACGGCGCCAATCGTATGACCTACGACGCGTGCAGCACGACGAGGGCGACCGCGAGGCAGACGACCGCCGCGGCGAGGGCTTTCAACGCCGCCTCGGGAACGCGCATGAGCGACTCGGCGTCGAGCGGCTCCTCGCGACCGTCGCGGTAGACGATCGTGCCCGAGACGGAGGCGGTGCGCCGCCGCACCGTGCGCACGGGGGTCGACAGCAGCCGCTGGGCATGGCTGGACAGCGTCGCGAAGACTGCTGCAAGGACCGCCTCGAGGCGGATCCGGCCGGCGACCGCGAAGTATCCCGTGAGGAGTGGAAATCCGCCCCACGCGAGCGCGAACCAGGGGTCGCCGTGGAAGCGGCCCCCGAAGAGCTCGAGGTTGTAGGCGACGGCCGACGAAGGCGAGGAGCCATGGCTCGCGCGCGATCGCTCCGCCGATGCCAATGGCGACGGCGCCGCCAATCGACACCGCCGCGAGCGCGATCAGTGTGCCGTCGCCGATGCGCGTCCCGAGCGGGCGGTCTTTCAGCTCGTCGAGCGCGTGCGCGCCGATCCCGACGGCGAGGAAGAACGCCGCGAGGGCGAGGCCGAGCCGCGCGTAGCCGAGGTGCGGCGCGAGCCCGGCTCCGATCACGACGTACGAGAGGTGCCACAGCGTGTAGGGCGGGTGGAGGAGCGTGACGTAGTCGCGCCATCCGCCCGGCGAGAGCGCGTAGAACGCCGGCCGCGCCGAGCTCGTCACGCGCGCCGGCCCCAGACCACGACGCTGCCCCCGAGGGTGAGGCGCCGCATCCGAACGTCCTCGACTCCGGCTTCACGCCACAGCGCGAGGAGGCGCTCCGGCGGATGCT
>VAXK01000165.1 GCA_005885565.1 Actinomycetota bacterium | reverse complement strand
ACGAGTTCGAGCGTCTCGGCGTCGACGGCGTCCGACTTCGTCACCGCGACGCCGCCGTCCTCGATCCCGAGCAGGCGCAGGATCGCGAGGTGCTCGTGGGTCTGCGAGCGGGCCCCCTCCGCCGCGTCGACGACGAGCAGGAAGAGGTCGATCCCCGTCGCGCCCGCGACCATGGTGCGGACGAAGCGCTCGTGGCCCGGGACGTCGACGACGGAGAGGCGGCGCCCGTCCGGCAGGTCGAGGGGCGCGTAGCCGAGCTCGATCGAGATCCCGCGCGCCTGCTCCTCCGGCAGGCGATCGGTGTCCTTGCCCGTCAGCGCCCGGACGAGCCAGGTCTTGCCGTGGTCGATGTGCCCGGCGGTGCCGAGGACGAGATTCGGCACACCTGCGTCGTGATTCGACACGCCTGCGTCACCCACGCGTGCGCTTCTCCTCGTTACGATCGCAGTGGGGAGGAGGTTGGGTGTGCCTCACCAGGGGCCGCGGCGGGTCGGCCGGGTTCGGCGCCCGCGGTAGCACGCGCCTCGCGCGCCGACGCCACCGCGGCTGCCACCTCCTCGACCTCGTCGTCGCCGAGCGTCCGGCAGTCGAGGAGCAGGCGCCCGTCGCGGACGATCCCGACCACCGGCGGCTCGCCCTCCCGCAGCGGCGCGGCGAGCTCCTCCTCGACGGCGCACGCATAGCTCGCGATCTCCGCGAGCGGCAGCGCCCCGCCGCCGACGCGCGCGACGGTCTCCTCGACCTCGCCGCCGACGGCGGCAGCGAGCCCGGCCGCCCGCGCGCGCACCGACCCCGCCGGCTCGCCGAGCATTCGCAGCACCGGCACCTCGCGCCCCGCGCGCGCCGGATCCAGGTACAGAGCGAGCGTCCCCTCGAGCGCGGCGAGCGTGAGCTTGTCGGCGCGCACCGCGCGCTGGAGCGGATGCCGTCGCAGCCGCTCGACGAGCTCCGCGCGCCCGACCACGATCCCCGCCTGCGGCCCTCCGAGCAGCTTGTCGCCGGAGAAGCAGACGAGCTCGGCGCCGGCGGCGAGGCTGTCCCGCGCCGAGGGCTCGCCCTCGAGCGCCACGAGGACGCCCGAGCCGAGGTCGTCCACGAGCGGCACGCCGTGCCGGCGCGCCACCTCCGCCAGCTCCGCCACCGTCGGCTGCTCCGTGAACCCGACCACGCGGAAGTTCGACTGGTGCACCCGCAGGAGCGCGCCCGTCTCGGGGCCGGCGGCGCGCTCGTAGTCGGCGGCGCGCGTCCGGTTCGTCGTCCCCACCTCCCGCAGCCGGGCTCCCGAGCGCGTGAGCACGTCGGGGATCCGGAAGCCGTCGCCGATCTCGATCAGCTCGCCGCGCGACACGATCACCTCGCGCCCCTCGGCGAGGGCGGCGAGCGCCAGCAGCACGGCCGCCGCGTTGTTGTTCACGACGAGCGCCGCCTCCGCCCCGGTCAGCCGCCGCAGCGCGGCTGCGACGTGATCCTGGCGCGACCCGCGGCGGCCGTCCGCCAGGTCGTACTCGAGGTTCGAGTAGCCTCGCGCCGCCTCCACCACCCGCTCCAGCGCGTGCTCGGCGAGCGGCGCGCGGCCGAGGTTCGTGTGCACCAGAATGCCGGTCGCGTTCAGGACACGCCGCAGGCGCGGAGCCCGCGCGGCCCGCAGCTCGGCACGCAGGAGCGCCTCGAGATCCCCGGGGTCGCCGCCGGCGCCAATCGCCTCACGCGCGCGCGCGAGCACGGCCCGCGCCGCGTCGACCGCGAGCGGATCGTCCACCGTTCGCGCCAGCTCGTCGACCGACGGAAGGTCGCGAAGCCTCATGCGAAAGAGTGTACGCGGCTACTGCGCGTCCGCTTTTCGCGGCGCCGCGGGGTCGTCCGCGCACCGCCGCTCGTAGCAGTCGAGGACGAGCTGCACCGCCTCGTCGACGTCGTCGGTCGCGTACAGCAGGTCGACGTCGTCCGGCGAGATCATCCCGTCGGCGAGCAGCTCGGCGCGGATCCAGGCGAGCATCTCCCGCCAGTAGTCCCGATCGAAGAGGACGACCGGGAAGTGCATGACCTTTCCGGTCTGGATGAGCGTGAGCGCCTCGTAGAGCTCGTCCAGCGTGCCGAAGCCGCCCGGGAAGATGACGAAGCCCTCGGCGGGCTTCACGAAGCAGACCTTCCGCGCGTAGAAGTGGTCGAAGGTGTGCGCGACGTCGAGGTATGGATTCGACGCCTGCTCGTGCGGAAGCCGGATGTTGAAGCCGACCGAGAGGCCGCCGCCCTCCTGCGCGCCGCGGTTCGCCGCCTCCATCACGCCGGGCCCGCCGCCCGTGATCACCGCCCAGCCCGCCTCCGCGAACCGCCGCGCGGTCGCGCGCGCCTCCCGGTAGGGACGCGAGCGCTCGCCCACGCGCGCCGAGCCGAAGAGCGTCACCGCCGGCCGGTCGATGCGGGCGACGGCCTCGAACCCCTCCAGGAACTCGCCTGCGATCCGCGCCACCTCGGCGCGCAAGTCGCCGTCGGTGCCCGCGAGGATCCGCCGGTCGTCCACGCGCCCGAGCTGCGTCAGAAGTGGCGCGGCACGTGCGTCTCGTGCATGCCGAGCACGAGGAGCGCGGCGAGCCCGAAGTAGGCCACCGCGACCGCGGCGCGCTGCCATGGGAGGACGCGGTAGTAGGCGCGTGCCGCCGGGTGACCGCGCATCTGCCAGCGCCGGTAGAGCTCCATCGCGGCGAAGACGAGGATCAGGATCAGGATTGGATTCGGGCGCAGCACGACGAGCGCCCCAAGTCCGAGCAGCCCGAGCAGCCACAACGCAGGGTGGAGTGCGGCGACCGCACGGCCTCCGTCGAGGGGGACGACCGGCAGCAGGTTGAAGAGGTTGAGGAAGAACCCGAGGAAGGCGATCGCCTTGAGCCGGTTCGAGTCCTCGGCCACGCCCGCGAGGTAGATCGCGGCCGCGCCGAGCGAGCCGAGGATCGGCCCGGCGAGGGCGAGGCGCGCCTCGTGCCAGGCGTCGCGCGGGTTCTCTCTGAGCGTGATCATCGCGCCGAGCAGCGGGATGAACATCGGCGCGGTCACGTCGAGCCCCTGGTGCTTCGCCTCGATCACGTGCCCCATCTCGTGCACGAAGAGGAGGACGATGAGCCCGACCGCGAACCACACGCCGCCGAGCCAGAGGTAGACGCCGAACGAGACGAAGATCGAGAAGAGGAACTTCGCCTTGAAGAGGACGGCGCCGTACTTCGCGAGCGCCGCGCCCCCGGCGGCGATCGGCGCCCAGAGCTTGCGCAAGGTCGCGCGCCAGCCCGGCTCGGGCTGGATCGGCTCGTACTCCCTGTACGGCTCCGG
The DNA here is from genome assembly GCA_005885565.1 of Actinomycetota bacterium. Lineage (GTDB taxonomy): Bacteria > Actinomycetota > Thermoleophilia > Gaiellales > Gaiellaceae > AC-50. The sequence continues at coordinate 6,581 of VAXK01000165.1, read as the reverse complement.
CGGCTGGTACGGCTCGAGCTCGTCCTGCTCCGGCAGCCGGTAGCGCGGCTCCATGGAGGTCACGGTAGCTGTATCGGCCGGCCATCGGCTTCCACTTGAGGCGCAGAGAAGACGCAGTCGACGTGGATCTCGGCCTCGTTGTCGCCGCCGTAGGAGCCCGTGTTCCGGCCGATGGCGACGTGCGCGGTGCCGCTCGCCTTCTCGTCGAGCATGACGTGGCCGCTCGGCTCGACGTTCGGGTTGAGCCCGATCCCGAGCTCGGCGATCACGTCCGCTCCCCGCCCGGCGTCTGCGACGAGCTCGCGGAGCGCCTGAGCGGCGCGCCCGCCCTCGATCGAGGTGACGTGGCCCGCCTCGAAGCGAAGCGTCACCGGCTCGTCGACGAAGCCCTCGCCCGTGTAGGGCACCGTCAGGTCGGCGACGAGGACGCCGTCCGCGCCGTCGGCGAGCGGGGCGACGAAGACCTCGCCGCTCGGATAGTTCGCGAGCTCGCCGGGGCCGAGAGGCAGGGCATCGGAGAACCACGGCCTGCCCTCGACGCGGAGCACGAGATCGGTTCCGGCGCCTCCGCGGACATGTATCTCGCGGCTCCCCTCGAGCTCGGCCAGCAGGCGTCGCGCCGAGTCGGAGAGGTCGACGCCGGGCTTCGAGAGCTCGCCGCGCAGGAGCTCGCCGTCGACGAAGCCGAGGAAGATCCCCCGCCCGCCGTGCTCGAGGATCACCTCGCTCGCCTCGAAGCGGGCCGAGGCCTCGTCGCCGCGCGGCGCCTGCGCGAGGAAGAGCAGGAGCTTGGACTCGCGCGCCGCCTCCTTCACCGCGGCCGGCGCGTCCGGGAGCGGCCGCTTCCCCGCCCAGAGCTCGAGCCGCGGCTCGGCGCCCGCGTCCTTCACCGCCGCGAGGAGCTGCGCGCCCTCCTCGACCAGCGGCTCGTCGACGAGGACGAGCACGCGCTCGCCGGGCTCCACCCGGGCCGCGCCGACGAGGTTCCGGCACCAGCCGGGATGGTCGAGCCGCTGCACGGCGGCCATCGTAGCCGCGTGCGACCCGGCTCACGAGCCTCGGCCGACCCACTCCTCGCCCCCCTCGTAGACCTCCTTCTTCCACAGCGGAACCGTCTGCTTCAGCGAGTCGATCGCGTCCTTGCAGGCGGCCAGGGCATCCTGCCGGTGGGGGGCGCTGACCGCGACGACGACGCTCGTCTCGCCGATCCCGACCCGCCCGACGCGGTGGTGGATCGCGACGGCGCAGAGCTCGTAGCGGCGCTTCAGCTTGTCGGCGATCTGCGCCATGACGTTTTCGGCCATGCCCTGAAAGGCCTCGTATTCGAGGTGCGTGACCGTCCGGCCGCGCGAATGGACCCGCGTCGTGCCGGTGAAGGTCGCGATCGCGCCCGCCTCCGCGGAGCGGACCTCGTCCACGACGGCGTCCAGCGAGAGCGGCGCGTCGCTGAGCCGGAACGCGCCGCCGGAGACGGGCGGGATGATGGCGACCTCGTCCCCGCCCGCGAGCTCCCGCTCCGGTGCCGCGTACTCGCGGTTCACGGCGTAGAGGAGGCCGAGCGGCTCGTCGCCGAGGCCGAGCGCCGGCCAGACGTCGGCGACGCGAGCATCAGCGGGAAGCTCGAGCCGTTGTGTCGCCGTCCCCGCCTGTTCGCGTACGCCGGCGAACAGCCTCACCGTCACCTCCACGGGACGACCCTACCGGCGGCTTCGTGTCCGTCCCCGCGATCCGCGCGACCGTGCTCAAGACGAACGGCTCCGAGAACCCGGCGACGAACGCGACCGCCGCCCGGACGAGCGAGTTGTCGTGAGCCACGGTGACGAGACCGCTCGCGACCACGAGCCAGAGGAAGAGACCGGCCGCCGCTCCGAGCGGCGCCTGTGCGGCAAGCAGGTAGATATATGCACGAAGCTGGCTGATCCGGGGAAGCTGGTCGCGGAGCGCGTAGCCGCTGCTCAGGCTCGCGCCCAGCGCGCCGGCGACGGCTGCGAGCGCGCCCTCGCGCCAGCTCATCCTCTTCGAGACCTGGTCGGCCAGCGCGATGACGGCAAGGACCACGGGAAGGAGCGCCACCGGGACGAGAAGCAGGCTCCTCGCCTTCGTCATCGTCCGCGCGCGTGAAAGCGCATACGCCATCGCACGGGTGCGATAGAGCGCCGCGAGCTTGTTTCGCGCTTCCTGGAGCTGCGGCTCGGTGGGTGTCTCTCCCGCTCGGAACGCGCAGGACGCAGCGATCGGCTTGGTGCGGTACAGATCGCTCCACGTCACGACGAGCCGCGTCTCCTCGCCCTCGTCGCGTTCGTACTCCGCTTCCAACAGGCTGCAGAGGAGGGTCTGGTCTCCAGCCGCTATCAGCTGCTGATCGACCACCTCGAGGAGCTCGCCGGCCGAATCGGCGCTCAGCGACGCAGGCTTGAGCTCGCCGAGCCGATTCAGGAGCTCTGTCTGGGCGCTCGCGTCGAAAGCTCCCTTCGCGGCCAAGCGGCGCGCCTCGGCGATGGCCATGTGGAGGCGGCCGAGGTTCTTTCGCAGCTCGGGGTCGCGCGGGCGACGCCCAGGCGGCCACGGCGGCCACCACCGCCGCGACAGAAGCTCGAGGATCTCTCCCGCCAGCCTGATCGTGCACCGATCGAGCTCTGGCGTGAGCTCCGACGTCTCCACTGCCGCACTATCGCACCGCGACGACGTCCGGCCAGTCGTAGTGGCCGTAGTAGTTGCTCGCGCGGCCGGCGGAGCCGAGCGCGGTGAGCTTCCCGCCGCGGAGGAGCTCGACGGTGCCCAGGCCGTAGAGCTGGAGGCCCGTGGCGTGGCTCCTCGTGCGCACGAGGAGCACCGAGCCGTCCCGGAGCAGGCGCGGAAACTCGTCGGTGAAGCCGGCCGGTGGGCTCGTCAATCGCCCGCGCGCCGGGAGGAGCTGCCAGATCGAGCGGTGCTCGTTCCCGATCCGCGGCGGCGTCGTGTTGACGCTCGCGGCGGCGACGAGGGTCGTGCCGTCCGGGCTGCACGACGGCGAGACCCACGAGCGCGACGGGTCGCGCGAGACGTCGCGCCCGTCGAAGACGATGCGCTTGCCGTGCATCGCGTAGCGGTCGCCGCCCTGCGCCACGGCGAGGTGGCTGCCGCACACGCTGACGTAGTCGGAGTACACGAGGGTGTCCGCGACCCGCGTGCGGTTCGCGTACAGCGGGAGGCCGTCGGCGGCGATCGAGGCCGAGCCCTGCTCGTCGCTCCACCAGAGCGCGCGCCCGTCACCGGCCACCGCTGCGATCCGCGGCAGCTGGACGCCTCGCAGCGGACCGGCGGCGCGGCGCAGCGACCCGCCGCGCCGGACCCACACCTCCTGGTGCAGCGGCACGCCGCACGGCACGTGGCAGATCGAGCGGCCGAGCGCGAGCGTGCCGGTCTGTCCCCACGCGAACGAGGTCGCGCCCCAGGACGCGCCGACGACGAGTCTCCGGCCGGCGGTCGGGCTCCACGTGAAGACGGCGCCGGCACGCGTCTGGTAGGCCGCCGTCTCTCCCGTCGGCGCCCAGACCAGTCGCCCCTTCGCGAGCGTCGGCCCGCCGACGATCCGGCCGCCGACCGACACGAGCTTGCCGTCGCCGCTCAGCCCCGGCGGCCCGGAGACGTGGCTTGCGACGACCCGGCTCGAGCCCGTGGCGAGGTCGGCGACGACGAGTCTTCCACGGTCGAGGAATGCGACCTTTCCGGCGGGGGTGGCGGCGGCGGCGGGTGTCCCGAGCACGATCGGAACGAGCGCGAGTACGGCTACGCGCACCTCGCGAGCATACTTCCGCTGCATGGCGACCACGGAGCGCCAGACCGACTCGGGAATCGAGATCAAGCCGGTCTATACCGAGGATGACGTCCCCGGCCTCGAGCTCGAGCTGCCGGGCGAGTACCCGTTCACGCGCGGGCCGTACCCGGACATGTACCGCGGCCGGCCGTGGACGATCCGCCAGTACGCGGGCTTCGCCTCGGCGGAGGAGACGAACGCGCGCTTCCGCTACCTGCTGGAACGCGGCCAGCACGGGCTCTCCGTCGCCTTCGACCTGCCGACGCAGCTCGGCTACGACTCCGACGACTCGCGCTCGGCGGGCGAGGTGGGTCGGACCGGCGTCCCGATCGACTCGATCGCCGACATGGAGCTCCTGCTGGCTGGGATCCCGTTGGGCGAGGTCTCGACATCGATGACGATCAACGCGCCCGCGGCGCTCCTGCTCCTTCTCTACGAGCTCGTCGCCGAGGGCCAGGGCGTGCGGGGGACGAGCCTCCGCGGGACGGTGCAGAACGACATCCTCAAGGAGTACGTGGCCCGCGGGAACTACATCTTCCCGCCGCGGCCGTCCATGCGGATCACGACCGACCTCTTCGCGTACTGCGCCGAGCGGATCCCGCGCTGGAACACGATCTCGATCTCCGGCTACCACATCCGCGAGGCCGGCTCGACCGCCGTCCAGGAGCTCGCCTTCACCCTCTCGAACGGCATCGCGTACTGCGCGGCCGCGGTCGAGGCGGGGCTCTCGCCGGACGAGTTCGGGGCGCGACTGTCGTTCTTCTTCAACGCCCACAACCACTTCTTCCAGGAGGTGGCGAAGTTCCGGGCGGCGCGGCGCCTGTGGGCACGGATCATGCGCGAGCGCTTCGGCGCGACGAACCCGCGGGCCCTCGCCCTGCGCTTCCACGCGCAGACCGGCGGCTCGACGCTCACCGCGCAGCAACCGGAGAACAACGTCGTGCGCGTGGCCGTTCAGGCCCTGTCCGCTGTCTGCGGCGGCGCGCAATCCATCCACACGAACGCGTTCGACGAGGCGCTGGCCCTGCCGACGGAGCGCTCGGCGAAGGTCGCCCTCCGCACGCAGCAGATCCTCGCCCAGGAGGCGGGCGGGACCGACACGGCCGACCCGTTCGGGGGCGCGTACTTCATCGAGGCGCTCACGCGGGAGCTCGAGGAGCAGGCGTGGGAGCTGATCGAGCGGGTGGACGAGCTGGGCGGCGCCGTCGAGGCCGTCGAGCAGGGGTTCGTCCAGCGCGAGATCGAGGAGGCCGCGTACCGCCACAACGCGGAGGTCGAGGAGGGCAGGCGCGTGATCGTCGGCGTGAACCGGTTCGTCGAGCCGGAGGCGGAGCCGATCGAGCTCCAGCGCATCGACCCGGAGGCGGAGCGGCGCCAGCTCGAGCGGACGGCGCGCGTGCGGGCGGAGCGAAGCGCAGAGGAAGCCGCCGCTGCGTTGAGCGAGGTGCGCCGGGTCGCGCGCGGCGAGGGGAACCTGCTCGCGCCGATGCGGGAGGCGCTCCGAGCCCGGTGCACGATCGGCGAGATCTGCGAAGCCCTCCGCGAGGAGTTCGGCACGTACGACGCCCAGCGCGGCTGAGTCGGGCCCGCGTCTCGGTGCCAGGCACGTGCCTGGCACCGAACGTCACGCCGCGCTTGCGTCAGGGCCGAAAGAGACGAAGCTCGAGAGCTGTCGTCTGGCGTCCGCGTCGTCTTCGGAGAAGAGTCGAAGCGTCCACGACACGTCCAGGAACGACGGTGCCCGTACCCCTCCCATGACTACGGCGAAGCTTCCCCAGCGCCATCTCCCCGGCGTCGAGACGAGACCTGCCCGGACAGGGTTCAGCGCCAGGTAGCGAAGGATCTCGAGGAGGTGCCATTCCTTCTCGACATCCACCGCGTGAAACCGCTGTTCGAAGACGTGGCCGCGAAATCCGTGTTCCTTGTTGAACCACTTCGCGTAGATCCCGTTTAGATCTCGCATCGCCTCCGACAGCTCCGCCGTCGGCGTCTCGACGAGGAGGTGGTAGTGCGTGGTCATCAGGCAGTACGCGCGGACGAGGAAGGTCTCAGGTCGCGAAACCTTCGCGAGGAGATCGCAGAACATGACTCTGTCGCGCTCGTCTCGAAAGAGCTTGTCCCGCCGGTTCGCCCGTGACGTGAGGTGGTAGAGACCGGGGTCGAGATCAGCTCGCGGCGCACGGGGCATGCATCGACGGTACGCGGCCTCAGACCCCGGCTTGGCGCTGCGAGTGAAAAGATGCGATCTCGGCACGCCTACGTACCACGGTGCCAGGCACGTGCCTGGCACCGAAGGTCGGAGCGAGCCGCGGCGAGGGCGATACTGCGCGCCGTGCGGATCCTGCTCGTCTCGCAGATGTATCCGGGGCCGGAGGACCCGGACCTCGGCGTCTTCGTCGCGCAGGTCGAGCGCGCGCTCGCCGCCCGCGGGCACGAGATCGAGCGCGCCGTCCTCGACCGCCGCGCCGGCGGGAAGCGACGCTACCTCGGGCTCGCCCGCGACGCGCTCACGACGGCGCGCCGCTTCCGCCCCGACGTCGTCCACGCGCACGTCCTCGTCCCGACCGGCCTCATCGCCGCGCTCGCGAGCCGCGCGCCGCTCGTCGTCACGGCGCACGGTCGCGACGTCCGCAACGTCGGCGCCGTCCCCGGTGTCGCGGCCGCGACGCGCGGGGTCGTCCGCCGCGCCGCGGCCGTCGTGACGGTCTCCGACTACCTCCGCCACGAGTTCGAGGCCAAGATCCCGGAGGCGCGCGGGAAGACGCACACGGTCGACTCCGGTGTC
>VAXK01000193.1 GCA_005885565.1 Actinomycetota bacterium | reverse complement strand
CGATGTCCACACGGATGATCTTCGTCGCGGTCGTGTTGTTCTTCGTGATTCCCGTGATGCTCGCGTTCGGATGGACGCGGTCCCGCTACTCGCAGTCGACCGTCTATCCCGGCGTCCTGCCGCGCGTGACGGCCTGGACGAGCGGCTTCGCGAGCCGGCAGTACAACGAGGTTTATCGCTCGCCTGACGACTGCGAGCGGTGGCGCGTCCGCTACTACGACACGCCGACGCACATCACGTGGCAGGTCGAGTCGGATTGCAGCCCGACCAAGCAAGGCCTCACGACCGGTCCGCGGCGCTCGTATTGCGAGCAGGTCTACACCGGCACCGGCCAGAGACCCTACGCGTACAACTGCGACACGACGGTGCCGTGAGGCGGAAGCGACTCATCCCGCTCGCGCTCGCCGCACTCGCCGGGCTCGGCGTCACCGCGCTGATCCTGGGTGGCGCGGGTCACCAGGCTCGAGCCGTCGAGCTCCCGGCAGTCGCGAATGACATGGCAGCCGCGTTCGCCCTTCCGGCGGTGCCCGACTCTGAGCTGCCCGACGCCGTCACGCAGGGGCAGCAGGACCTTCCACGGCCAGGCACCGCGCTCCCAAATCAGACGCGGCGCATCGCGCGTGGTTTGGGCAAGAACGCCGTCGACGTCTACCTCTTCCCGACGACGCAGGGCAAGGTCTGCGAGGTCATCACCGAGACGACCTCGATGGGCACCTGCGTTCCCTCGTTCCACCTCCTGAAGGGAGAGGTCGCCTCCAGCGTCTATTCGGGGGAAACCGCTCCGCAGACGGTGACCGGCCTGGTCAGTAACCGCGTCGCCGCGGTCAGCGTCAGGGTCCGAGATCAGCTCGAGCCGGTAGCCGTGGTGCGCAACGCGTTCTTCTGGCAGGCGCCGACGAGCGACCTCACCCGCGGCGACATCAAGGGGCTCGTCGTCCGGTGGCACGGCGGTCGCACGTTCGACGTCAACCTCGACTTCGGCGATCCGTAACTCGACTCGACGCTAGGCTCCGGCCGATGGCCTACGAGCTCAAGCTCCCCGACCTCGGGGAGGGTCTGACCGAGGGCGAGGTCGCGCGCTGGCTCGTCTCCGAGGGCCAAGAGGTCGCCGAGGACGACCCGCTCGTCGAGATCCAGACCGACAAGACGACCGTCGAGATCCCGTCGCCGGCCGCGGGGACGGTGACCCGGATCCTCGTGGCCGAGGGGAAGGTCGTCCCGGTCGGCACGGTGCTCGTCGTCATCGGCGGCGAGCCCGACGGCGACCAGCCGCGCGCCGAGCAGGCGCCGCCGGAGACGAAGGTGCGTGCGACACCGCTCGTGCGCCGCATCGCGAACGAGCTCGGCGTCGACCTCGCGGCGGTCGAAGGGACGGGCCCGCAGGGGCGGATCACGGAGGACGACGTTCGCAGCGCGGCCGACGGAGGCGTGCCGGCCGAAGGGCGACGCGAGCCGCTCCGCGGCGTACGACGCCTCATCGCCGAGCACACGGCACGGGCCCACCGGGAGGTGCCGGCCGTCACCTGGGTCGAGGAGTGCGACTTCGGCCGCGTTCCGCTCGACCTGCTCGTCCCCACCGTCCTCAAGTCCTGCGCGCTCTCGCTCCGCGACTACCCGGAGCTGAACGCGCGCCTCGAAGGCGACGAGATCGTCTACCTCGACCGCTACGACCTCGGCCTCGCCGTGCAGACCGAACTCGGGCTCGTCGTCCCGGTCGTCCGAGACTGCGACTCCCGCTCGTTCGAGGAGCTCGCGGACGAGGTCGCGCGGCTCGCCGAGGCGGCCCGCGCCGGGCGGCTGGCGCCCGAGGAGCTGCGCGGCTCGACGTTCACGGTCACGAGCGCCGGCAAGCTGGCCGGGCTCTTCCAGACGCCGATCGTGAACCACCCCGAGGTCGCGATCCTGAGCGTCGGCCGCATCGCCGAGCGGCCCGTCGTCCGCGACGGCCAGATCGCGACCACGCCGATCGGCTACGTCTCCGTCACCTTCGACCACCGCGTCGTCGACGGCGCCCGTGCGGCGCAGTTCGGGCTCGACGTGATCCGCCGGCTGGAAAGCGGGAGCTGAGATGTCGTCGGTCTTCCGCGTCGGCGGGATCTCCTACCTGCGCATTCCCGCCGAGGACCCGCGAGGGTCAGCGGTCTTCTACGAGGCCGTGTTCGGCTGGAGCGTGCGCGACGATCGCGATGACCCGAGCTTCGAGGACGGCACCGGGCACGTCATCGGCCACTTCGTGGCGGATCTATCGGTCGCCGGCGAGGCGGGCGTGCGACCGTACGTCTTCGTCGAGCACGTCGACGAGACGCTCGACAAGGTCGTCGCTCACGGCGGCGAGGTCGTGACGGCGCCGTATCCGGAAGGCGACCTCTGGGTAGCGACGTTCCGCGACCCGTCGGGAAACGTGCTCGGCATCTGGCAGCAGGGCCCGCGCGACGGCGATTGACTACGCCGCGACGGGCTCGAGGTGCGTCTCGAGCATCCGCTCGATGCAGGGGCTCGAGACGCGGCCGACCAGGCGTTCGCTGACCCGCTTGCCCTTGACGAGGACGAGCGTGGGAACCTCGTCCACCTTGAACCGCGCCGCGACGTCGGGTCGCAGGTCGACGTCGACCCGCCGGAACCGCAGGCGGTCTCGCTCCTTGCGCGCGAGGTGCGCGAGCAGGCTCTCCATCCGTCGCGCGGGGCCGGAGCGCTCGGAGTAGAAGAAGACGAGCAAGGGCCGGGCGTCGTCTACCACCAAGCGCAGTTTTCCCGCCTCGCCGCCCGGCGAAACGGCCGATCGAGCCGTTCGTGGACACCACTGCCGCTCTAGACTGGAGCGCGTGGGCGAGTGGTACTGGATCGGCCTGCTCGTGGGCGTCGGTGCCGGTTTCGGGGTGCTCTTCACCGGCGTGCTGTCGACCATTCGCGGCGGGGTCGTCGCGGCGGTCCTCCTCGCAGCTGCGGCCGGCGCAGGCCTCGGCTTCGCCATCGAGAACTGGGACGAGGCGCTCGGCGGCGGGCTCGGGGGTCTCGCGGGAGCGCTCGGCTCCGCGCAGGTCGTGCGAGGCGCGCTCCGGCGCGGCGGCACGCGCGGGGGCACGGCAGCGCTCGTCGCCCTCGCGGCGCTCGTCGTGGCCGCGCTCGCGCTGATCCCGGGCGTCGGCTACCTCGAGGCGCTGGCCCTCCCGGCCCTCGGCGCGCGAATTCGGCGCCGCGGCGGCGACCGCTACGCCGGGCTTCGCATCCTCG
>VAXK01000192.1 GCA_005885565.1 Actinomycetota bacterium | reverse complement strand
CGGTGACCGTGAACGACCCCGATCTCTGGCGCGAGCTCGGACAGCAGTTGCGGGTCGACTCGGTGCGCTGCGCCGCCTCGGCGAAGTCCGGCCATCCGACCTCGGGCATGTCCGCGGCCGACCTGATGGCGGTGTTGCTCGCCAAGTACTTGCGCTACGACTTCGCCAACCCGAAGGACCCGCACAACGACCGGCTCGTCTTCTCGAAGGGACATGCCTCGACGCTCCTCTACGGCATGTTCCGCGCGGCCGGCGCCGTCTCGGTCGACGACCTGAAGACCTACCGCCAGTTCGGGAGCATGCTCGAGGGCCATCCGACCCCGCGCATCCCGTGGGTCGACGTCGCCACCGGCTCCCTCGGACAGGGCCTTCCCTACGGCGTCGGGATGGCGCTCGCCGGCAAGAAGCTCGACCGGCTGCCCTTCCGGGTCTGGGTGCTCCTGGGCGACAGCGAGATCGCCGAGGGCTCGCAGTGGGAGGCACTCGAGCACGCCGCCTACTACGAGCTGGACAACCTCGTCGCGATCGTCGACGTCAACCGGCTCGGCCAGCGCGGCGAGACGATGCACGGGTGGGACCTCGACTCGTACGCGAACCGCGCGCGCGCCTTCGGCTGCCACGCGATCGAGATCGACGGCCACGACGTCGAGGCGATCGACCGCGCGTACGCGCAGGCGCTCGAGCTCACCGGGAAGCCCGTCGTGATCGTCGCGCGGACGATCAAGGGCAAGGGCGCGAAGGAGGTCGAGGACAAGAACGGGTGGCACGGCAAGGCGCTCGACCACGCCGACGAGATCATCGAGGAGCTCGGCGGCGACCGGAACATCAAGATCCAGGTGCAGAAGCCGGACACGAGCGCCGCGCGGCACGAGTTCGAAGCGGGCGCGCTCGAGCTGCCACGCTACGACCTCGGCGAGGAGGTCGCGACCCGGAAGGCCTACGGCGAGGCGCTCGCCGCCCTCGGCGCGGCGCGCGGCGACGTGGTCGCGCTCGACGGCGAGGTCTCGAACTCGACCTACGCCGAGATCTTCGCCAAGGCCCACCCCGAGCGGTACTTCGAGATGTTCATCGCCGAGCAGCAGATGGTCGCGGCCGCCGTCGGGATGCAGGCGCTCGGCTGGCGTCCCTTCGCCTCGACCTTCGCGGCCTTCCTCTCGCGCGCCTACGACTTCATCCGCATGTCCGCGATCAGCCGCGCGAGCTACTGCCTGTGCGGCTCGCACGCCGGGATCTCGATCGGCGAGGACGGGCCGTCGCAGATGGGCCTCGAGGACATCGCCGCGCTCCGGGCCGTCCACGGCTCGACCGTCCTCCACCCGTGCGACGCGAACCAGACGGCGAGGCTCGTGGAGAAGATCGCGGGCGTGGAGGGGATCTCGTACCTGCGCACGCTGCGGCCGGCGACGCCGGTGCTCTACGACGCCGACGAGGACTTCGAGATCGGCGGCAGCCGCACGCTGCGCGACGGCGAAGACGTAGCGATCGTCGCCGCCGGGATCACGGTGCACGAGGCGCTGAAGGCCGCCGAGGCGCTCGCCGAGGAGGGCGTCGAGGCGCGCGTGATCGACCTGTACTCGATCAAGCCGCTCGACGAGGAGACGCTGCGCTCGCTCTCGACGCCGATCGTCACCGTCGAGGACCACCTCCCCGAAGGCGGCCTCGGCGAGGCGGTGCTCTCGGCGCTCGCCGACGCTGAGGAGCGCCCGCGTGTAATCCAGCTCGCCGTGAGGGAGATGCCGCGCTCCGGCAAGCCTGCCGAGCTGCTCGCCGCAGCAGGCATCGACGCCGACGCGATCGCCGCCGCCGCGCGCGAGCTCGTCGGCGCCCGGACTGCGACGATCTGATCCAGATTCAGTGAGCTGGGACGAGGGCTTCGCCGCCCGCTACGACGAGTGGTCGGCCGCAATGACGGACGACGTCGCCTTCTACGTGGAGCTCGCGCGCGAGGCGGACGGGCCGCTGGTCGAGCTCGCGGTCGGGAACGGGCGGGTCGCGATCCCCGTCGCGCAGGCGACCGGGAGGCGGGTGGTCGGGATCGACTCCTCGCCGGCGATGCTCGAGCAGGCCCGCGCCCGCGCTGCCGAGGCGGGCGTGGAGCTTGAGCTGCACGAGGGCGACATGCGCGACCTCGCGCTCGACGAGCCGGCGGCACTGATCTACTGCCCGTTCCGTGCGCTTCTGCACCTGCCGACCTGGGCCGACCGCCGGCGCACCTTCGAGCGCGTCGCCACATCGCTCCGCCCGGACGGGCGGTTCGCCTGGAACGCCTTCGCCTTCGACCACCGCATCGCCGCGGCCCTCGACGGCGAGCACCAGGACGAGCCCATGCCCCACACGATCCGGTACGCGGTCGGCGACAACCGCGTCGACATCATCCTGGACGACGGCGCGACGAGCTCCCTCTGGTGGGCGACGAAGAACGAGTGGCTCGGGCTCCTCGACGTCGCGGGGCTCGAGGTCGAGGCGCTCTACGGCGGCTTCGACCGAGAGCCGTTCGGGGACGAGAGCCGCGAGTACGTGTTCGTCGCCGCCCGCTGCACCTAGAGATTGGGCGGTTCACCGGACGCCTCTTCATGAGCCACCGAGAGCCTCCGTACGAGTTGGCTCCAGCCGTAGGGCTGGGCGAAACTGATAGCGAATGGGGCGACGGCGAGCAGCGCTGCGAGACGCCCATGAAGCGCGTCCTGCTAGCGTTAACCAAGGTGCGAGCTGCACTTCTTTCGTTCGGGTGCACGGTCGTGGTGCTCGTGATGCTCGTCGTGCGAGGGCTCGCCGATTGGTCGCGCTCCTTCGCCATCGCCTGGTACGGAGTTTTAATCGCGGCTACGTTTTTCGGCGTTCTCGGTATCGGTAGCGCATTTAGGTCAAGACGGACGGCGATCGAACGGCGCGGGCTCGCGCTAGCGCTCTCACTGCCGGCGATCTGCACTGCGGCGCTCGTAGTCCTTTTCCTGTTCGTCATCGCCGATCAGAACTTGACGGACTAACGCTCGGACGTCGCCCCGTTAGTCGTTAGTGGACAAGGACACTTTTCGGCGCCGTCCGCGTGTACTCTCGCGATAAAACGCTGTAGACGACATGCAAAGGTCTGGGGCCACGGCCGCGCGGCTGGATAATCGTTCCGATTCTGGATTTGAGTCGCGTCTGCTTCGTGAGCCGCGGGATCCGCGGGTTGGCG